>JBHHWG010000017.1:0-42498 GCA_046756385.1 Sphingomonadales bacterium
AAGGGTGGCGGACCCGCTGAACGCAGGCCCTTCATCTTCAGCCCGATCTCAGACCGCCGCGCGGCTGCGCTTGGCGGTCGCCTGCGGGAAGGCCACCACGGCGCCGCTCTGGGCCGCGCCGGTCATGATCGGGCTCCTGGTGGCGGTGATCCCGGAGCACCGCGCGCCGATCGTCACTCATATGGTGTGGTACCGTGTCGGATCGGCCGACGAGCCGCCTGGTAAATCCGGCGTCGCCCATGTTTTCGAACATTTGATGTTCAAGGGCACCGAAAATGTGCCCGCCGGTGAATTCTCCAAAATCATCGCGCGCAACGGCGGGCGGGACAACGCCTTCACCAGCTACGATTTCACCGCCTATTATCAAAATGTCGCCGCCGATCGCCTGGAGCTCGTAATGAAGCTCGAAGCCGATCGCATGGCCAATCTGAAGCTGACGCCCGAAACATTCGAGCCCGAACTCAAGGTCGTGATCGAGGAGCGCCGCATGCGCACCGACAACCGACCGTCGGCGCAGCTTTCAGAGCAGATCGGTGCCGTGCAGTATTTGGTCCATCCCTACCGGGTTCCCATCATCGGCTGGCTGGATGAACTTTCGAACCTGACGCTTGACGACGCGATCGATATCTATCGGACCCATTATGCCCCGAATAACGCGGTGCTGGTGGTGGCCGGCGATGTCACCGTCGACAGGGTGCGGGCGCTGGCCGGGAAATATTATGGCGTGATTCCGCGTCGGGCCACGCCGGCCCGGAACCGGGCGGTCGAGCCACGGCAGATCGCGGCGCGTCAAGTCACGCTACGCGACGACAAGGTGCGTCAGGCGCGCTGGACCCGCACCTATCTCGCGCCCAGCAGCGTCGCCGGCGACAGCCGACATGCGGCGCCGTTGCAGGTGGTCGCCGAACTGCTGGGCGGCGGCGCGACCAGCCGGCTGTATCGGGCCCTGGTGGTCGATCAGAAGATCGCGGCGGCGGCAGGCGCGTTTTATGGGCCCGACAGTCTGGACAAGACCCAGTTCGGCCTCTATGCCGTGCCCCCGGCAGGCGTTCCTGATCAGGCGGCGGCGTCCCTTGACCGGGTTGAGGCGGCGGTCGACGCGGTAGTGGCTGAGTTCCTGGAGGGCGGCGCCAGGCCTGAGGAAGTCGAGCGAGCCAAGCGTAATTTAATCGCGGCGGCGACTTACGCCCGCGACAGCATCGGCGGCATGGCGCGGGTCTATGGCGAGGCGCTGGCGATCGGGCAAAACGTCGAGGATGTCGTGTCATGGCCGGACCGGATCGCCGCGGTGACGATTGAGGACGTCAATGAGGCGGCCCGGGCGCTGTTTCGGATTGAGCAGTCGGTCACTGGCAGATTGCTGCCCAAAGTCACCGGCGCCAAAAAGGCGGACCAATGATCATGGCTCGGTTTGAACGACGCATGGTAAGCCGGGCCCGCATGGCGGCGCTGGCGCTGAGCGTGATCGCCGGCGCGTTCGCGACACGGACACAGGCCGTTGAAATCCAGGAGGTTGTGTCGCCTGATGGCATCGAGGCATGGCTGGTTGAGGAGCATTCGATACCGCTGATCGCCATTGAGATCGCGTTTCGCGGCGGCGCGGCGCTGGATCCAGACGGCAAGGACGGATTGGCCTTCATGGTCTCGGGCCTGCTCGACGAGGGGGCCGGGGATCTGGACGCTCAGGCGTTTCAGGAGCAGCTTGAGGATCGTGCGATCCGCATGAGCTTCGATGCGGGCCGCGATCATTTTACCGCCAGCATGCGCACACTTTCCGAAAACCGGGATCAGGCGTTCGACCTGCTCGGCCTTGCGCTGACGGCCCCGCGGTTCGACGACGATGCGGTGGCGCGGATTCGCGGCCAGGTTCAGGCCCTGTTGGCGTCGCGGGCCGAGGATCCCAACGCGATCGCCAGCCGTCGATGGTATCAGGGCATGTTCGGCGCGCATCCTTATGGGCGATCGATGGAGGGGACGGCGGAAACCGTCGCCGCGCTCACCGTCGATGATCTGCGTGGTTTCGTCACCAGCCGGATTGCGTGCGACAATATGACCATCGCGGTTGTCGGTGATATCGATGCCGCGACCCTGGGCGACGTGCTTGACCGGGCGTTCGCCAACCTGACGGAGCAGTCGGCTGCATTCCGGATCCCCGAATTTAAAGCCGAATCCCGGGCCGGAATCGAGGTCGTGCGCCGCGAAGTGCCGCAAAGCGTCATGCTGTTTGGGCATCGCGGGATCAAACGCAACGATCCTGATTGGTACGGCGCGGTGGTGATGAACTATATACTGGGCGGCGGCGGGTTTTCGTCGCGGCTCATGACGGAGGTTCGGGAAAAGCGCGGTCTTGCCTATAGCGTGTCGAGCGGGTTTCGGCCTTTTGAACATGCGGGCTTGTTCTTGGGCGGCGCCGGTACCGAAAACGCCCGCGCCGCCGAGACCATGGCCTTGATTCGCGCGGAAATCGCCCGGCTGCACAGGGAAGGGGTCGACGAGACGGAACTGGCGGACGCCAAGACCTATCTTACCGGCTCTTTTGCCTTGAATTTCGCCAGTAGCGGACAAATTGCCTCCCGGCTTGTCGCGATTCAGCTCAACCAACTCGGGATCGATTATATCGATCGCCGCAACGGTTATATCGAGGCGGTTTCCGCAAGTCAGATCAAGCGGGTGGCGGGTCGTCTTTTGCAGCCCGATAATCTATTCTGGGTGGTGGTCGGCGATCCCCAGGGTCTTGAGGCGGTCGCGGACTGACCCTCGATTAACGGTTAGGCTTTGTCGGAACCTCGAAATGCCATTCATACAGGATATCGATCATTGTTTTAGCGACGCCATCGGGCCGGACGGTCTGGCGCGCGACAGTTTTGAGGCGACGCTGGCGGCCACCGCGCCCACCCTCGCATTCTTGCGCCGGCGCTTTGACGAGCGCTCGTTGCCGCTTCTGGGGCTGCCGGGGCGGCGCGACGATCTTGAGCCGCTGGCGGCCGTGGCGCGGGTTCTGCGGGGCCGCTACAGCGACATCGTAATTCTCGGCGCCGGCGGGTCGAGCCTGGGCGCACAGGCATTGACTGCGCTGGCCGGCGCGAAGGGGCCGCGGCTGCATTTTCCCGATAATCTCGATGGCCACGGTTTTGCGGCCCTGTTGTCGGGTCTGAAAATGCGTGAAAGCTGCTTTCTGGCGATTTCCAAATCCGGCGGAACCGCCGAGACCCTGGCCCAGACCCTGGCTGCGATGGCGGCCTGTGTCGATGCCGGACTGGAGGCCGCTGTGGCCAGCCATTTCCTCTTCATCAGCCAACCGGGCGACAGCGCGATGCGCCGGCTTGCCGCGCGGTGGGGGATCGCGGTGCTCGATCACGATCCCGGGCTCGGCGGGCGCTATTCGGTTTTATCGCTGGTCGGGCTGTTGCCGGCGCTGTTGTGCGGGCTCGACGCCGGGCGGGTGCGCGGCGGTGCGGAGGCGGTGCTCGATCAAATGCTGACGGCGCGCGAACCGCGGCAGGCGCCGCCCGCCGTGGGGGCGGCACTGGCGGTGGCGATGACCCGTGACAACGGGCTCGGTACTCATGTCCTGATGCCCTATGTCGATCGGCTGGAGCGGTTCGCCATGTGGTACCGCCAATTATGGGCCGAGAGTCTGGGCAAGGACGGCCATGGCAGCCTGCCGGTGCGGGCGCTGGGGCCGGTCGATCAGCACAGTCAGCTGCAGCTTTATCTTGACGGCCCGGCGGACAAGTTCTTCACCCTGATCACGGCCGAAAGTCGGGGGACGGGCCCGGCGATCGCGACCGATCTGGCCAATGATCCCGCGCTCGGTTACCTGGCTGGGCGCACCATCGGCGATCTGGTTGCGGCGGAGGCGGAAGCCACGGCGGCGACCCTGGCGCGCCGTGGGCGGCCGGTGCGGCGGATCAGGCTCAAGCATCTCAATGAGGCCACGATTGGCGCGCTGCTGATGCATTTCATGCTCGAGACCATCATCGCCGGCGGCTTGCTTGGGGTCGATCCCTTCGATCAGCCGGCGGTGGAGGAGGGCAAGCGGTTGGCGCGCAGCACGCTGGAGGCACAGTGACGCCGGCCACATCCAGTCCGCCGCCCGCCATCCGCCGGCTGCCCGAGGCGACGGTCAATCGCATCGCCGCCGGAGAAGTGGTTGAGCGTCCGGCCAGCGCGGTCAAGGAATTGGTCGAGAACGCGATCGACGCCGGGGCCTCGCGGATCGACGTGGTCATTCACGATGGCGGCCGGGCCCTGATCTCGGTCACGGATGACGGTCGCGGCATGACCGGCGACGAACTGGCCCTGTGCATCGAGCGGCATGCCACCTCGAAGCTTACCGACGACGACCTCCTGAACATCGCGACGCTCGGATTTAGGGGCGAGGCCTTGCCGTCAATCGGGTCGGTGAGCCGCCTGTCGATCATGAGCCGGGCAGAGGGCTCGGAAAACGCGTGGTCGATCACCGTAAATGGCGGCGTGGTCACGGGGCCCGAGCCCGCGGCCCTGGGACCGGGAACCCGCGTCGAAGTGCGAGACCTGTTTTTCGCCACCCCGGCCCGGCTCAAGTTTCTCAAGGCCGCCCGCACCGAATTCGGCCATGCGCTCGATGTGATCAAGCGCTTGGCGATGGCCCATCCGTCAATCGGATTCAGCCTGTCCGACGGCCGGCGCACCGCCTTTCGGGTCGCGCCGGCGGCGGGTGACGGCGCGGCGGCCCGCCACGCCCGGCTGGCAGCGGTGCTGGGGACCCAGTTCGGCGACAATTCCCTCGACATCGATGCCACGCGGGAAGGGATGGTGCTTACCGGCAAGGCCGGTCTGCCGACGCTGAACCGCGGCAATGCGCAGCTGCAATATCTGTTCGTCAATGGCCGACCGGTGCGCGACAAGCTGTTTCATGGCGCGGTGCGCGGGGCCTATGCCGATTTACTGGCGCGCGATCGCCACCCGATCGCGGCGCTTTTTCTTGAATGCCCGGCCGACACCGTCGACGTCAATGTCCATCCGGCCAAGGTCGAGGTTCGGTTTCGCGACGCCGGTCTGGTGCGGGGGCTGATTGTCGGGGCTTTGAAGCACGCGCTGGCGGCCGCCGGCCACCGGGCCTCGACCACGATTGGTGCGGCGGCGTTGGGTGCGGTGCGCCCGCCGGGCGGCTTTGTCGCCGGGGGCGCGCCCCGTGCGTCGGGCGTTCCCAGCCGGTCGGGCGTGGAGGGGCTGGCTCAGGCGGCGCTCGATTATCAGGCGCCCTCTGATTTCCAGATGTCGCTGGCGGGCGGGTCGGGCATGGCGGCCCCGGCGGCGCGTGTCGATCAGGCTGGGATTTCGGAGCCGGGTCCGGAAGCCGGTGCGGCGGGTCAGCCCTCGGCCAGCCTGGCGGATTTTCCCCTCGGCGCGGCGCGGGGGCAACTGCACGAGACCTATATTATCGCCCAAACCGGCGACGGCATCGTAATCGTCGATCAGCACGCGGCCCACGAGCGGCTGGTTTATGAACGCATGAAACAGGCGCTCGCCAGCAATGGGGTGGCGCGCCAGGTGTTGTTGCTGCCCGAAGTCGTGGAGCTGGGCGAGGTCGCGGTCGAGCGGCTGGCCGCCCGGCAAGACGAGTTGGCCGGGCTTGGCTTGATGATCGAGCCCTTTGGCGCCGGGGCGGTGGTGGTACGCGAAATGCCGGCGCTGCTTGGCGACTGCGATATTCAAGGCCTGATCAGCGATCTGGCGGACGATCTGGCGGAGATTGACCAGGCGCTGGCGCTTGCCGAGCGGCTCGAGGCCGTCTGTGCGTCCATGGCTTGCCATGGCAGCGTGCGCGCCGGCCGTCGACTGACGGGCGAGGAAATGAACGCCCTTCTCCGAGAGATGGAGCAAACCCCCCATGCCGGGCAGTGCAACCATGGTCGGCCGACCTATGTCGAACTCCGGCTGGCTGATATCGAACGCCTTTTCGGCCGCCGCTAGCTGTGATGCCTTGGGAGGTTGTTCATTCTTGCTGTTCTGGCCGTCCGCTCGCGGTCGGTTTCATGGGAGCCACATCGGCCCGTTCCGGGGCTTTTCGCTTGCGTCCGATGCGAGTTGGTTTTTTTGACGCCTCCAGGCTAATGACTTCCTCCGCCTCGGTAATAGCCAGACGAATATGCAGCGCGACCAACGGCATGCCCGCCTTGACAGCATCATCCAAAATGTAGTTCAAACATTTGCCTATGGCGTCGGCGGTCTGTGATTTTGTTGTTGCCATCAGGGGGAACCCTACTAAGTGTAAGTGGAAACCAACCACAACTAATAGTATATTCCACTAATAACTTGTTCGTGTCTACCGATTTTTTTGGGGCTTGTGATCACAGCACCTGACAGCGCCAAATCGGATGGATAACCGGGCCGGCCGTCTGTTCCGGGGCGACCCGGTGCTGGCGCGGCCGGAGGTGATGCTCGACGAGTTGATCGCGCTGGTCGGGGAGGGGGAAGGCGTGACCGAGGCCGAATTCGCAGCCCGCTTCAGCCGCGAACGGCGGGTGGCTGACAACAAGTTACACCCAACCCCGAAGCGCATCTTTACGTTCTATCCAGGCGCACAATCCGTGTCGCGCCGTATATGCGCTGGTCGGTTACGGTGAATCCTTCGGGCGCTTCGAAACGGTCGGTCCGGGCCAGTTCGAGGATCACGGTGGCGTCGTCGGTGAGCCAGCCGTTTGCCGCCAGCGCTTGCAGTACTGGCTCGGCGAGGCCCTTGCCGTAGGGTGGGTCCAGGAAGGCGAGTTGATAGGGTCGCGGCGCGGTTCCGGGGCGGGTGGCGTCGCGTCTTATGATGGTTGTGTTTTGGCGTTCGCCGAGGCGGTCGATGTTCCCGGTCAGGCAGGCGAGCGAGGCGCGGTTGTTGTCGATGAAGGCGGCATGGCGGGCGCCGCGTGACAACGCCTCGAGGCCCAGCGCCCCGGTGCCGGCGAATACGTCGAGGACGGCCGCACCCTCGGGCAGCGCCGCGTCGCCGTGGGCGAGGATGTTGAACAGCGCCTCGCGCACCCGGTCGGAGGTCGGCCGGACATCCCGGCCCGTCGGCGCCGAGAGCGGCCTTCCCCTATGCCTGCCGCCGACGATGCGCATCGATCACGGCCGCGGCTTGGCTTTGCGTGGCGGTTTCGGGGTGGGTTTGGCTGACGCCTGGGGCTTGGAACGGGCCTTGGCGGCGCGCGGGTCGATCTCCTTAAACGCCGCGCCGAGTTGCTCCTTGATGACGTGGGGCTGGACCTCGCTCAGTTCGCCGGCGGGCAGATTGCCGAGCTGGAACGGGCCGTAGCTCACCCGGATCAGACGGTTGACCGTGAGGCCGATATGCTCCAGCACCCGGCGCACCTCGCGCTTCTTGCCCTCGCGCAGGGCCACGGAGACCCACACATTGTCGCCCTGCTGACGTTCGAATTTGGCCTCGACCGGGCCATAGCGCACACCGTCCACGGTGACGCCGTTCTTAAGCGTCGCCAGCTTGTCGTCATCGGTGCGGCCATAAGCGCGCACCCGGTAGCGCCGCGCCCAGCCGGTGGAGGGCAGTTCCAGCCAGCGCGCCAGTTCGCCCGAATTGGTCAGCAGCAACAAACCCTCGCTGTTCATGTCGAGGCGGCCGACCGCGATCACATGGCCCGGCTTTTTGCTGTCGCTCATTTTGGCCAGGGACCCGAACACCGTGGGCCGGCCCTGAGGGTCGTTATGGGTCGTCAGCACGCCGCGCTTTTTATGGTAGCGCCATAGCCGGACACGCTCCTGCTTGCCAACCGGCTTGCCGTCGACCGCGATCAACTCAGTGCCGGTGACCTTCGTCGCCGGTGTGTCCAGAACCTTGCCGTCGACCGCGATGCGGCCATCCGCGATCATGCGTTCGATCTCGCGGCGGGAGGCGATACCGGCCCGGGCGAGATATTTGGCGATGCGCTCGCCGTCGGTTGCTGCTTTGTCCTTCATGGCGGCAATCTAGGTCGGAAGGCGACCAAGCGCAATCGTCATGCTTGACCGATCGGGCCGGAAAACGCATCGTGCCGACATGAACGGGTCGGGGCATATGGCGGCGGCGCTCGACGAGGCGCGGGCGGCGGCGTTGCGGGGCGAGGTGCCGGTGGGCGTGGTGATTGTCGCGCGGACGGACGGCGAAGTGATCGCCCGCGCCGGCAACCGGGTGCTGGAACTGAAGGACCCCACGGCGCACGCCGAGATGCTGGCGATCCGCGCGGCGGCGAAAAAACTTGGTAACGAACGGCTTTCGGGTTGCGATCTCTATGTCACGCTGGAGCCATGCCCGATGTGCGCCCAGGCGATTTCCCTGGCCCGGATCGGCAGGCTCTATTACGGCGCCGAGGATCCCAAGGGCGGCGGCGTCGATCATGGTCCGCGCATTTTCAGCCACGCGACCTGCCATCACAAACCCGAGGTTTATGGCGGTATTTCGGAAACCCACGCTTCCCGCTTACTGCGCGACTTCTTCGCCTCCAGGCGCTAAAATGACCCGACGCTTCGCGCGCTGGTAACCATAATGCTTTGTTGGCGGGGAAGGTAATGGACAAGCTGGCCGATCCCGAAGCCATTCGCGCCTTTGTCGAAGGCGCGGTGAACTGGCTTCTTGTGCATGTTTTCACGCTCACGAATTTGGCGCAGTTGGGCGCGATTGTCGCCACGTTCCTGGTGGCGCGCTATCTCTCAGGGCGCGCGGGGCGCTGGGTCGCCAGACTGATTGCGCTCAGGCCATGGTCGCGCCGGGTGATCGGGATTATGGAGCCCTGTTACCTGCCGGTGATCTGGCTGGCGATTCTGCTGCTGGCGATGGCGGCGTTCGCCGGGGCCGACCTGCCCGGCTATACCCTGCGCATCGCCGCCAGCCTGATCGGCGCCTGGATCGTGATTAGCCTGGCCGCGAGCCTGGTGGTCAATCCCGAATTGTCGCGCATCATCCAGATCACCGCATGGACGATCGCGGCGCTCAATATCGTTGGCCTGCTGGGGCCGACCGTTCACCTGCTGGATCAGGCGGCGGTGGAAGTCGGCGAGTTGCGGATTTCGGTGTTGTCGGTGCTGGTCGGCGGAATCACCTTAGGCGTTCTGGTGTGGCTGTCGGTCGTGGTATCGAACCTGTTGGAACGGCGGCTGGAACAGGTGCCGGCCTTGACGCCGGCATTGCAGGTGCTGTTCGGCAAGCTCGTCAAGATTACCCTGGTTGCACTGGCGGTCATCATCGGCCTGACCAGCGCCGGCATCGACCTGACCGCCTTCGCGGTGTTCGGCGGCGCGATCGGCGTTGGCATCGGCTTTGGCCTGCAAAAGGTCATCTCGAACCTGATCAGCGGCGTGATCCTGCTGCTTGACCGCTCGATCAAGCCGGGCGACGTGATCGAGGTCGGTCAGACCTATGGCTTCATCAATACGATGGCTGCTCGTTACACATCCGTAATAACCCGCGACGGCACTGAGCATCTGATCCCGAATGAGGACATCATCACCCGGCCGGTGATCAACTGGACCTAT
The DNA here is from genome assembly GCA_046756385.1 of Sphingomonadales bacterium. Classification (GTDB taxonomy): domain Bacteria; phylum Pseudomonadota; class Alphaproteobacteria; order CAZZKF01; family CAZZKF01; genus JBHHWG01. The sequence goes on from JBHHWG010000017.1 coordinate 9,502, forward strand.
TCCCATACCAAAGTGCGCAGGCGCGTTCCGTTGACGGTGGCCTACAAGACCGATCTTCGCCTGGCGATGGCCCTGATGATCGAGGCCGCCGCCGAGGTGGCGCGCGTGCTCGACAATCCCGAGCCCCGGGTGCGGGTGCGGCGATTCGGCGACAATGGCGTTGATCTCGAACTGAGGATGTGGATCGACGACGCCCACCACGGGGTCACCAACGTCGCCAGCGACGTCATGCTGAAGATCTGGGACAAGTTCCACGATAACGGAATCGAGTTCCCCTATCCCCAGCGCGACGTCCGCGTCTTGTCGATGGCCGACGGCGGCTTGCCGGATCAGTAAGCACATTCCTCATACATGCGCGCGAGCTTGCCATTCCAGGGACCGTGATAGAGTTCAAGGATCTCTTCGGCCGGGGTGCGCCCGGTTTCGGCTATTTCGTGAAGCGCTTGCAGGTAGCCGCGTTCGTCCTCGCCGATGCCGTCGAAGCGAGCGCGGGTCTTCAGCCCCTGGTTGGAAATGGCCAGCGCCTCGCGGGCGATGTCAAGCACGGTGCGATCACGGAACGCTGTATTGAGCGCGGTTTTTGGGGTCTCGCGGCGCAGATAGTCGTGATCCTCGACCGTCCAGTCCTTGACCAGATCCCACGCCGCGTCGAGTGCCGCTTCGTCATACATCAGCCCGACCCAGAATGCCGGAAGCGCGCACAGATTGCGCCATGGACCGCCGTCGGCCCCGCGCATCTCAAGGAACTGTTTCATCCGGACTTCGGTGAAGATGGTGGTCAGATGATCGACCCAGTCCGACAGCCGCGGCTTCTCACCCGGCAGCGCCGGCAGTTTGCCATCAAGGAAATCCTGGAACGACTGGCCGGCGGCGTCGAGATAATGGCCGTCGCGATAGACGAAATACATCGGCACGCCGAGCGCGAAATCGACATAGCGCTCAAAGCTCATGCTGTTCTCGAACACGAATGGCAAGGTGCCGCAACGGTCAGGGTCGGTGTCGGTCCAAATGTGGCTGCGGTAGCTTAAAAACCCGTTGGGTTTGCCTTCCTTGAACGGGGAATTGGCGAACAGGGCGGTTGCGATCGGCTGCAGCGCCAACCCGACGCGGAATTTCCTGGCCATGTCGGCTTCGCTGGAGAAGTCGAGATTGACCTGAACCGTACAGGTTCTGAACATCATCTCGAGCCCCAGATCGCCCCTGGTTGGCATGTAGCGGCGCATGATGCCGTAGCGCGCCTTGGGCATCATGGGCACCTGTTCGAGCCCGTGAACCGGGTCGAATCCGAGGCCGAGCAATCCGAGGCCGAGTTCGCCGGCCACTTCCTTGACCTGGGCGAGATGGGTATGAACCTCGCGGCAGGTCTCATGGAGGGTGGCAAGCATGCCGCCCGACAGCTCGAACTGGCCGCCCGGCTCCAGCGTAATCGCCTGGCCGTCCTGCTTGAGCGCAATCACCTTGCCGTTTTCGCAAACGGGTTGCCAGCCGAACCGGGTGAGCCCGTTCAGGAGCGCCGCGATACCATCGGCGCCCTCGTACGGAATCCGGGCATTGTCCGCCAGCCGGAACACGAATTTTTCGTGTTCGGTGCCGATTTTCCAGTCCTGCGACGGTGTGCAGCCGGCCTCCAGATATTCGATTAAAGCCGCCTTGTTCTCGATGGTGGTGTCAAGGGCCTGTTTCTTAATCATATTTATCGACCTCGTCGTTGTGCCCTGAACCGTTACCCCTCAAGCATCACTAGCCAAGTAGCCGATGGTTAATTTCCATGCAAGCCCAAAGCGCGGCGCCGCCCGCTTGTGCGGGGGTGCGAATAGGGCTAACACTGAGCGCCGAAGGAGGCTCAGGGCATGACCGAACAAACGCAACCGAGGCCCGCTGACGCGGTTAAGGGCAATTGGGTCGACCGCTTTCCGCCCCGCGCTTTCCGCCCTTACCTCCGGCTTACCCGATTCGATCGGCCAATCGGCGCATGGCTCTTGTTGTGGCCGTGCTGGTGGAGCCTGGCGCTCGCCGCGCCCCGCCGGCCCACCGGTGTTGCAAGCTTGAGCGGGCTGGAAACTGGTCCGTTCCCCGATCCGCTGCTACTGGGGCTGTTCCTGATTGGCGCGTTCATCATGCGCGGCGCCGGCTGCACCTACAACGACATCCTCGATCGCGATATTGATGCGGGTGTCGCCCGAACCAGGGGCCGGCCGATCCCGAGCGGGCAGGTAACTGTCCGGGCGGCGGTCCTATGGATGGTCCTACAGGCCTTAATCGGCCTTGCGGTGCTGCTTACCTTCAATCCTTTTGCCGTCGCGGTGGGGGTCGCGTCGCTGGCGATCGTCGCCGTATATCCGTTGATGAAACGGGTCACCAACTGGCCGCAATTCGTGCTCGGGCTCGCGTTCAACTGGGGGGCGCTGTTGGGGTGGGCGGCGGCGACCGGACGGCTCGATCCCGCGCCGGTCCTGCTCTATCTGGGTGGCATTTGCTGGACCTTGGGTTACGACACGATCTACGCCCATCAGGACCGCGCCGACGACAGTCCGCTGGGCGTCAAGTCGACGGCGCTGACGCTGGGCCGGAGCACCACGCGCTGGCTGTGGGGGTTCTATGGCGTAATGATCACGGCGTTCGGGGCCGCCGGCTGGCTGGCCGAAGCAGGGCCGCTGCTTTATGGGGGACTGACGATAGCGGCGGGCCATGCGGTGTGGCAAATCAACACGCTGGACATCGATAGCCCCGCCGACTGCCTGGCCAAATTCAAATCCAACCACCGGTTCGGGCTGATCGTTTTCCTTTCAATTATCGCCGGCAGTTTGTATCCATAGACACGGCGTTTTGTCCGGCATTACAAAGACTAAACCGATGTCCTACCGCTCGCTTCGCGATTTTATCGATCGTCTGGAAAGGGAGGGTCGCCTGATAAGGGTTGCCGAACCGGTGTCGACCGAGCTTGAGATGACCGAGATTCAGACCCGGCTCCTGGCCGAAGGCGGTCCGGCGGTGCTGTTTGAGCGCCCGGTGGGACCTGATGGCCGGATCGGCGCCATGCCGGTTCTGGTCAATCTGTTCGGCACGACCGAGCGTGTCGCGTGGGGCATGAACCGGGAGCCCGGCGAGCTTCGCGAACTGGGTGAGACGCTCGCCTTCCTGCGCCAGCCGGAGCCTCCCGGCGGCTGGCGCGAGGCCGCCGCCATGTTGCCGCTGCTCAAGACCGCGATGAGTATGAAGCCCAAATCGGTCTCGCGGGCGCCGGTCCAGCAGGTGGTGTTGACCGGCGATGATATCGATCTCGGCAAATTGCCGGTTCAAACCTGTTGGCCGGGGGAGCCCGCGCCGCTCATTACCTGGCCGCTGGTGGTCACCAAAGGCCCGACCGGCGCGCGGGCCGATGGCTATAACCTCGGGATTTACCGCCTTCAGGTGCTGGGGCGCGACAAGACTTGCATGCGGTGGCTCAGGCACCGGGGCGGGGCCCAGCATTTCCGCCGCTGGGCCGAAAGTCACGATGAGCCAATGCCCGCCGCGGTCGTTATCGGAGCCGATCCAGGCACGATGCTGGCCGCCGTCACTCCGGTGCCCGATACCCTGTCGGAATATCAGTTTGCCGGGCTGTTGCGCGGGACCAGGGTCGAGCTGACCGATTGTGTGTCGGTCCCGCTCCAGGTCCCGGCCGAGGCCGAGATTGTAATCGAGGGGCATGTCTCGCTGGACGAAGTGGCCGACGAGGGGCCCTATGGCGATCACACCGGATATTACAACGCGGTCGAAAAATTCCCGGTATTCACGGTTAGCGCGATCACCATGCGGCGCGATCCGATTTATCTGTCGACATTCACCGGTCGGCCGCCCGACGAGCCGTCGGTGTTGGGCGAGGCGATGAACGAACTGTTCATTCCGCTGCTTCAGCAGCAGTTCCCCGAGATCGTCGATTTCCATCTGCCGCCCGAGGGTTGTTCCTATCGGATCGGTGTGCTGTCGATCAGGAAGGCCTATTCAGGCCACGCAAAGCGCATGATGATGGCGGTGTGGTCCTACCTGCGCCAGTTCATCTATACAAAATGGGTGATCGTCGTCGACGACGACATCAATGTGCGCGACTGGAAGGACGTGATGTGGGCGATTTCGACCCGCATGGACCCGGCGCGCGACATCACCGTGATCGAGAATACGCCGATCGACTATCTTGATTTCGCGTCGCCCGAGGAAGCGCTGGGCGGTAAATTGGGCTTTGACGCCACCAACAAATGGCCGGGCGAGACCAAGCGGGAATGGGGCGCGCCGATCCGAATGTCCGACGAAGTCATCGAGCGGGTGAGCGAGAAATGGTCACGGCTCGGCCTGCCCGGTTCGGGCCGCTCGATCTGGAAATGAGTTCGAGGGTTCCTAAACAAACAGGTTATAATGAGCGTCTCGCTCGCGATGCGCCAAGGGGGAGGTTATGCCCGATAATCCGAAAACCGCACTCGATCTGCTGGCGAATGTGCTTGAAAAAGCCTGCGCGGCCGGAGCCGACGCCGCGGACGCCGTCATGTTCGATAACGCTTCCCTGTCGGTGTCCTACCGTATGGGCAGGCTGGAGGATGTTGAGCGGTCGGAAAGCAAGGATCTGGGCTTGCGCGCTTTTTTCGGCAAGCAACAGGCTGTGGTCTCAACGACCGATGTTTCGGCCGAGGCGCTCGATGCGCTGATTGAACGGGCGGTCGCCATGGCTCGCGCCGCTCCCGAAGATCCCAATTGCGGTTTGGCGCCCGAGGAGTTGCTGATCACCGGCGATGCCCCGGAGCTGGATATGTTCGATGGCGGGGAGCCCGATACCGAAACGCTGACCGAGCGTGCCAAGGCGGCCGAGGACGCGGCGCGAGCGGTTAAGGGCGTGACCAATTCCCAAGGGGCCGGCGCAAGCTGGAGCCGTCACGGGGTCGCACTGGCGGCCACCAACGGCCTGGCCCGGGGCTATTCCACTTCCAGCCATTCGGTCGGTGTGCAAGTGATCGCCGGCGACGGCGCGGGCATGGAGGCCGATCACGACCACTGTGCGGCCCGCCATGCGGAGGATTTGGACGATCCGGCCGCCATCGGGCGATCGGCGGGCGAGCGCGCGGTCAAGCGGCTCAATCCGCGCAAGGTTGCAACCTGCCAGGCGCCGGTGGTTTTTGATCCCCGGGTATCAAATGGCCTGCTCGGTCATTTTTCCGGCGCGATCAACGGGCGCGCGATCGCCCGCGGCACCAGTTTTCTCAAGGACGCCATGGGTGATCCGGTATTCGCGCCGGGCGTCACGGTGACGGACGATCCGTTGCGGGTCCGGGGCGTGCGGTCCAAACCGTTCGATGCCGAAGGTCTGGCGACCCGCCGTTCCAACCTGATCGAAGATGGTCGACTGACGTCATGGGTGCTGGACAGCGCCACCGCGCGGCAACTGGGGCTTACCAGTACCGGCCATGCCAGCCGGGGTATTTCGGCGCCACCGTCGCCGTCGGCCACCAATCTTTTCCTGGCCCCGGGCCCGGTGACGCCCCACGAACTGATCGAGGATATCGACCGTGGTTTCTATGTTACCGGGCTCATCGGCATGGGGGTAAACCCGGTGACCGGCGATTACAGCCGGGGCGCCAACGGATTCTGGATCGAGAACGGCGAAATCGCATTTCCGGTGAGCGAACTTACGATCGCCGGGAATCTGCGCGACATGTTCCGCCATTTGATTCCAGCCAGCGACCTTGAATTCCGTTATGGCGTAAATTGTCCCACCGTACGGATTGAGGGCATGACCGTTGCGGGAAGTTGAGCGTGCCGTCGAGTAGAGACGCAGGGAAATATTTTGTCCTGAACGACGACGCATTGGCGTCGCTTCGCGGCGTTTTTCTCGACATCGTGCGCGAGGGTGGCGCGGTGGCGGAGAGGTTTTTTCACACCGGGGCCAAGGCTTGGGACAAGGGTGGAAAGCTTGGCCCGGTGACCGAGGCTGATCTGGCGGTGGATGCCCTGCTCAAGGATCGTCTTACGGCGGCGCTACCCGAGGCGGCCTGGCTGTCGGAAGAGACCGCGGACGATCCGGTCCGGCTTGGGGCGCGCTATGTCTGGATCGTCGACCCGATCGACGGTACCCGCGCTTTCGTCAAGAAGCGGCCCTATTTCACGGTTGCCGCCGCGCTGGTCGAGGACGGCGTTCCGGTGCTGGGCGCGGTGTTCGCGCCGATGCTAAACGAGATGTTCGAGGCCCGGAAAGGCCATGGCGCGCGCCTTAATGGCGTGCCCATTCATGTCGGCAGGCGCACACAAATCGCCGGGTCCAGGTTGCTCGCTTACCATCAACTGCTCAAGAGCGCTCGCTGGCGGAAGCCATGGCCAGAGGTCGAACTGGGCATGTTCAACTCGATCGCCTATCGCATCGCACTGGTGGCCGACGGCCGGTTTGACGGCTGCCTTTCGCTTAATCCCAAAAGCGACTGGGACGTCGCCGCCGCCGATTTGATCCTTGCTGAAGCCGGCGGTGTCTTGTCAGGGAATGACGGGGCGCGGTTCGTCTATAACCGGAAACGGCCGCTTCATCCCAATATCGTCGCCGCCAATCCGGCTTTCCACGCAGGTTTGCTGGACAAGGTCAGGGATTACAATCCCGGGCGTTAACGTGGTGCATGCGCCAAAAAAGAAGCCGGCCCGAAGGCCGGCTTGTCACTGTGAGACGCCTGCCTAAGCCCAAGTCCCGCGCCGCCTCGCAAGCCCAAGTCCCAGAAGTCCAAAGCCAAACAGGGCCAGGGTGGTGGGTTCAGGAACCCCGGTAGGCGGCGGTGGCTGTGGCGGCCCGGGCGGCGGCGGTGGCTGATTGACCCCTGCCCGGGCGGTAATATTAATTCCAAGGAAGAAAATATTATCGTCATTGCTGGGATTCAGGGTGTCGATGTTGATAGCGTTTATCCCATCGGCCAGGAAAGGTGTGGGATCGACCCCGTTGCCCAGGGCCAGGTTATAAAGTTCGTCGTCAAAGGCCGGGTTGCCGTTTGGCCCGGCGAACGGATCAGGAGGATTGGTCGGATCGTCGAACAAGTCGCCGACTGTGATCAGACCGCCGTTGAAGGAGCCGCCGTCGTCCTGTCCACCGGCCGATGATGTGAGCCTTCGTCCGTTAACATCGATGTTCGAGAATTGAACAGTACCCTGGAAGCCAAACCCGATCCCGGCGGATAACAGCGCCTCGAAGCCCGGAATCGTGGTGTCCAGCGGATCCCCTAGATTGATGACCGTTGCGTCGCCCGCGGGCAAGGAGAAACCGTCGAGGAAAGCGATTGTGCGTTCTGGCTCCGTGGGGTCACTGTAAATGACCGCAAGAACCTCTCCGTCGACACTCCCGTTCGGAGTTTCCGACAGAATCGAGAAGATGAAGGGTACCGCGGAACCACCCCCCACTTTTGCGGCGACCTGACCGGTGACATCGGCCCGGAAGGCCTGCAGGTTGCTTGCGGACGTTACGCCCAAGGGGGTGAAATCGGCTCCGGAAAGCACAGTTCCGTCGAAATTCACGGTTGGCGTCGGAGCGTTACCGAACGTACTGCTGTAGAGGAATGCTTGCTCGACCGTTCCACCAACCGGAACCAAGGCCGAAAGATCGCCCACCGGCGTACTGTTGCTGCCAACGGCGTCAAGCGACCAATTGCCTGTTCCGTTGAACTGAAAACTGTTGATGAGGGCCGCATTCGCAGTCATTGTGCTGGCCGTTCCGAACAAGACGGCCAAGCACAAAGCAGGCAGAAATTGTAATACTTTGTTACACCTCGCTGTCATTTTCATTCTCCCCGCTGCTCGCTGTGCACCGATGTATTTATGTATGTATTGATGTAATTAAAGCAAAATGCATGCCAACGCAGATAGTTGATTGGTTACAGCAGCTTATATTTCGGCGGTGGCTGAGTGGAGCCGGACTTGTAAAGTATCCCGACATCCAGCCCGGGGAGATAGATGCTTGTGCATCGTCAAAAAGCCCGGATTTCCGGGCTTTTTGCTGGTAAACGACAATAAATGCAGAAATCAAGCTGTAAGGAAATCCGACACTCGGTCCCGGCCTTAAAAGACGCGCCTGAGGCTCGCTTTGAGACGGGCGTTGGCATCCCTCGGGCTCGTCGGGGCGATATCCGTGTCATGATAGTTGAGGTCGAGTTCGAAGCCCTTGAATTCGAACGTTACACCCAGGATCCATTCCAGATAATCATTGACGCCGAACCGGACGGCGTTGTCGATCGATTGATATCCGAGCCGTCCGACAACGGTGGCTTTGACCGGCCCCGGAGAACGCAAAGGGACCCGCGCTTCGCCGAAGCCGTAGAGGCTGTTGCCGGCGTCAAAAAAATCGGGCGAATAGCCAATCCCGGCGGTCAGCATCGCAAACCCGTAATCAATGCCGGCTGAACCGATCACCTCCCATCGGTCGGCGGTTCCGGGACTGCCGGGGAAGCCGAAATACCACACCGCGATATCGTAAAAAATCGCTTCCTCGCCACCGGAATAACCAGCGTAAAGGTCGATCTCAACGTCGTCACCGTCGGTGAAATCGACATTCGATCCCCAGGCCCCCAGATAGGCGCCGTTTTCAAGGGCGTAATCGAGACCGGCCTGAACGGCCGGGTCGGATCTGGTCAGGGACAGGCCCCGATAAACGTAATCGGACGTGACCGCGACTGTTGCGGTCAAATCGCCCGACCAGATGTGGACGCCGTCGCCTTGCGCATGTGCGGGCGTGGCAATTGACGCAAGCCCGCTCAGCCATGCTAACCTTGCCGCAATCCTCATGAACGCTTCCAACCTGAATTATCCCGTCACCGATGACCGGCATCATACAGGGGCCGGGCATCATTGTTCCATTCCTGAAAGGTGTGAGAGGTCAGGGGCCCGACCCCGCGACCCCGTCGAGCAGCAAGGCCGGGTCGAGGCGCTTTGAAAACCAGTTGACGCGCCAGTCAAGATGGGGACCGGTGGCCCGTCCGGTGGCGCCGACAGCACCGATGCGCTGGCCGGGCTTGACCACTGTTCCGGTGGCGACGTCGAGCGATTGCAAGTGAGAGAACACCGAAACCACGCCGTGGCCATGGTCGATCATCACCGTGCCCCCGGTGTAATAAAGGTCGCTTTCGGCCATGGCCACGATGCCGCCAGCCGGGGCGACCACCGCCGCGCCCGCGGGCGGTGCGATGTCGAGGCCGAAATGGGGCCGGCGCGGCTTGCCATTCAGGATCCGCTGGCTGCCATAGACGCCAGTGATTGGACCCCGCGTCGGCCAGCGGAACCCATCGGCGAACCATCGGATGTCGGTATCACGAGCCCGAACCTCAGCGATTCGCGCATTTTCCCGCCGAATGCGCTCCAGCACCTGTTTGGGCGGCGTCACCATTTTGGGAGGCAGACCATCGATCCGTTCGACCCGATAGCTGCGCCGTCGGACGTTCAGCGTGCGGTGCTCGGATGTCCCGTCGGAATAGACGATTTCAAGGCTCGCCCGCCGCTCGGCGTCTCGGCCAAAACCGAATACGAACAGGCCGGAGTCTGACACGCGCACCGATATGCCGTCGAGCTTGATCGACGTCCCGGCCGGTGCGTGGCCGATGACCAGTCCGCCTTGCGTGAGCGGCCCGTCGAGAACCACGGAGCCGGCGACCGCGGCCAGCGGAGCCACGAACAGGATTGCCCCCAGGAGCGGACCGGCGACTCTCATGTGGACAGGCTGGCGAAACGGCTGTACGAGGCTTCGGCCGAGGCATAAGGCTCTTGCAGCTCCACGCTCCAATAGCGCAAATCCTCGAGCGCGATGCGCTCGCCGGTGACCGCGCAGATGACATGGGAGCCTTGCGTGATCCACTCGAATCGGCCGTCCAGATATTTCAGTTTCGCGGGTCCGCCTGCGATGTCCATCGATTCATTTCCTGTCTAAAAGAGCGAGCCTTGGTCGCCGCTGGCCTTTGCCGGTGTCCTGGATGCTTTTTTGCCACCGGAACCCGTGACCTGAGTTGCCACCGTGCCGTCGTGGAACTCGATATCCAGACGATCGCCAGGCCGTGTCGCGGCCGCCGATTTGACCGGGCGGCCCGCCGGATCGCGCACCAGCGCAAAGCCACGCCGCAGCACGCCTTCGTGGCTCAGGCTGTCAACAAGCCGCGCCGTGGCGCCGAGATCAAGCCTCAGCATCGTCAACAGGCGCTCAATCGCCGGGGTCAGCCGGCGGGCGAATTCGGCCACCGGATAGTAGGCGGCCTTCAAGGTCTGCCGGAGCACGGATGGATGCAGCCCGGCGGTGGCGCTGGCGAAACGCTGGCGATGGACGGCGACGGTGGCGCTCAATCCCAGCGGCAGGCGTTCGGCCAGATCATCGAGGCGCTGGCCGCCGAGCGCCAGCAAATCGCGCGGACTGGGCAGTCCCCGGGCCAGCCCGGCGACCCGTTCGCGCCGCTCATCGATCCGCCGGTCGATGGCGCGGGTGAGCCTGCGGTCGAGGTCGTATGCCATGTCGGCCAATTCGCTACGCACCGGGACCGCCATTTCGGCGGCCGCGGTCGGCGTTGGCGCGCGCTTGTCGGAGGCGAAATCGATCAGCGTGGTGTCGGTCTCGTGCCCGATCGCGGAAATCAGCGGAATGTCGCTGGCCGCCGCCGCGCGAACCACGATTTCCTCGTTAAAGGCCCAAAGATCCTCGAGGCTGCCGCCGCCACGGGCGACAATTAACAGGTCAGGCCGGGGAATCGCGGCACCGGGTTCGAGCCCGTTGAATCCCTCGATGGCTTGGGCGATCTGGGCCGCCGCTCCGTCGCCCTGCACCAGTGCCGGCCATAGCAGCACCCGGCGCGGAAACCGGTCGGCGAGCCGGTGCAGAATATCGCGGATCACCGCCCCGGTCGGCGAGGTGACGATCCCGATGACCTCGGGCAGATAGGGGATCGGTTTTTTGCGCTCGGGAAGAAACAGGCCCTCGGCGGCGAGCTTGCGCTTGCGCTCCTCCAGCAGCGCCATCAGCGCTCCTTCACCGGCGGGCTCCATGCTCTCGATCACAAGCTGGTACTTCGACCGCGCCGGGTAGGTGGTCAGCTTGCCGGTGCAAACCACCTCCAGCCCGTCCTCGGGCCGAAAGCGCAGCTTGGCGCCGGCGCCACGCCAGCATACCGCGTCGAGCACCGACTTTTCGTCCTTGAGCGCCATGTACATATGACCCGAGGCGGCGCGCTTGAAGCCTGATATCTCACCGCGCACACGGACATAGCCGAACCCGTCCTCGACCGCACGTTTAAGCGCAAAGGACAGTTCGCTGACGGAATATTCCCGGACATTGGGAGCCGCTCCGGTCCGGGGAGCGGTCGGTTGGTTGAGCATCGTCATGGGCCACTTGTGTTGAAAACGCCCTATGATACAAGAGAGAGGCCGCGCGTCAAAGCGGTGACGCCAGCAGCCGCAGGGAGAATGCCATGAAAGTCCTGGTTGTCGGATCCGGGGGGCGGGAACATGCCCTGTGCTGGGCGCTCAGTGCATCGCCGGTTATCGATCATCTCTATTGCGCGCCGGGCAATGGCGGCATCGCCGACGATGCGACCTGTGTCGATCTGAGCCTGTCCGATATCGACGGGGTTGTAACCTGGTGCCGCGACCAGGGTATCGACTTAGTTGTGGTCGGGCCCGAAGGGCCGCTGGTTGACGGATTGGTCGACCGGCTGGAAGCCGCGGGCATCAAGGCGTTCGGGCCCAGCGCGGCGGCCTCGGCGCTTGAGGGTTCCAAAGGCTTTACCAAGGATCTGTGCGCCAGATACGGCATCCCGACCGCCAGCTACGGCCGGTTTTCGGAACCCGGCCCCGCGAAAGAGTTCATCCGCGCCAACGCCCTGCCGATCGTGGTCAAGGCCGACGGACTGGCGGCGGGCAAGGGCGTGATCATCGCCCAAACCCTTGACGAGGCCGAAGCCGCTGTCGATGACATTCTCGCCGGGCAGTTCGGTGACGCGGGGGCCGAGGTGGTGGTCGAGGAGTTTTTGCGCGGCGAGGAAGCGAGCTTTTTTGTCCTTGTCGATGGCGAGCATATCCTGCCGCTGGTCACCGCCCAGGACCACAAGCGGGTGGGCGAGGGCGATACCGGGCCCAATACCGGCGGCATGGGCGCCTATTCGCCGGCCCCTGTGATGACGCCCGCATTGTGTGACCAGGTCATGACGACCATCATCGAGCCCACGGTCGCCGCGATGAAAAGCGAGGGCCGGCCTTATAAAGGCGTGCTCTACGCCGGGCTGATGATCACCGACGACGGCCCGATGCTGCTCGAATACAATGTCCGTTTCGGCGACCCGGAATGCCAGGTGCTGATAGCGCGGCTTAAGTCCGATCTGCTGCCGGCGCTGGTCGCGGTGAGCGATGGAATGCTCGATCAGGTCGATCTGCGCTGGCACGACAAGACCGCGATGGTGGTGGTGATGGCGGCGCGCGGCTATCCCGGCGCCTATGACAAGGGAAGTGAGATTCGCGGCCTCGACAAGGCCGGGACGCCTGACGAGGTGGTGGTTTTTCATGCCGGCACCAGACGTGACGGTGAAAGCATCATCGCCACCGGCGGCCGGGTGCTGGGGGTGACCGCGCTCGGTGACACGGTCGCACAGGCTCGGGCCCGCGCCTATCAGGCGGTTGATGCGATCGACTGGAGCGACGGATTTTGCCGCCGCGACATCGGCTGGCGCGCGGTCGAACGGGGCCCGGAAAAGGACTGGATATGAACCAGACTCTCGATCGGCAGCAGGCATTTTCCGGCACCATGCCAGTGCGCGAGGCGCACCGCTTCGACCTCGCGGCGCTGGAGCGGTTCATGGCCGAACATGTCGAAGGTTTTCGCGGGCCGCTTGAAGTCGAACAGTTCAGGGGCGGGCAGTCGAACCCGACATATCTGGTGACCACGCCGGGCCGCAACTATGTGCTTCGACGCAAGCCGCCGGGGCAATTGCTGAAGTCGGCCCATGCGGTCGACCGCGAATACCGGGTGATTACCGCGCTGGGCCAAACCGGATTTCCGGTGCCCCGGACCCATGCCCTGTGCACTGATGAAAGCGTGATCGGCACCTGGTTTTTTGTCATGGAACATGTCGAGGGGCGGATTTTCTGGGAGCCCACGGCGGCCGCGCTCGACAAAGCCGAGCGGGCCGCGCTTTACGATTCCATGAACCGGACCATCGCGCGGCTGCACGGGGTCGATTACGCGGCGCTGGGGCTCTCGGACTATGGCAAGCCGGGCAATTATTTCGCCCGCCAGATTTCACGCTGGGTCAAGCAGTACCGGGCATCGGAAACCCAAGACATTCCGGCGATGAACCGGCTGATTGAGTGGCTGCCGGAGAATATCCCTCAGAGCGATGAGACCACCATCGTCCACGGCGATTTTCGGCTCGATAACATGATCGTTCACCCCAGCGAGCCGCGCGTGATCGCGGTGCTCGACTGGGAGCTGTCGACGCTGGGCCATCCCTTGAGCGACTTCAGTTATCACTGCATGCTGTATCGCATGCCCCCCGAGCTGTTCAACGGGCTCAAGGGACTCGATCTCGGCGCATGCGCCATCCCGCGGGAGGCCGACTATGTCGCCAGCTATTGCGCGCGCACCGGACGCGACGGGATCGACCACTGGGACTATTACATGGCGTTCAACATGTTCCGCATCGCAGCCATCCTGCAAGGCATCATGGGCCGCGTCGTCGCCAGGACCGCCGCCAGCCGCCACGCCCGCGAAATGGGCGCCCGCGCCAAGCCCCTCGCCGAAGCGGCCTGGGCCCAGGTTGAGCGGATGGGGTGAGGCATGGCTGATCCCGTTGTTTCCGAACCTCAAATTTTCGTGCCCCACCGGCCGGCCCGGCCCGAGAAGTCGGAGGGGGGCAAGCGGCTTGAGCTGGTGTCCGGGTTCGAGCCGGCGGGCGATCAGCCGCAGGCGATTGAACAACTGATCAATGGGCTGGAGGACGGCCTGACCGAGCAGGTTTTGCTTGGTGTCACCGGCTCCGGCAAGACGTTTACCATGGCCAAGGTGATCGAGGCGCTGCAGCGCCCGACGCTGATTCTGGCCCCCAACAAGACGCTCGCCGCCCAGCTTTATGGCGAGATGAAAGGGTTTTTTCCGGGCAACGCGGTCGAATATTTCGTCTCCTATTACGATTATTACCAGCCCGAGGCCTATGTGCCGCGCACCGACACCTTCATCGAGAAGGAAAGCGCGATCAACGCCCAGATCGACCGCTTGCGTCACGCCGCGACCCGGGCGCTGCTGGAGCGTGACGACGTGGTGATCGTCGCCTCGGTGTCGTGCATATATGGCATCGGCTCGGTCGAGACTTACTCCCAGATGGTTAACAACATCAAAACCGGCGACGTCATTGAGCGCGCCGGGTTGTTAAAGGATCTGGTGGCGCTTCAGTACCGGCGCAACGACACCAATTTCGAGCGCGGCACGTTCCGGGCCCGGGGCGATGTGATCGAGATTTTTCCGTCCCATTACGAGGACCGGGCGTGGCGAGTTTCCCTGTTCGGCGACGAGGTCGAGGCGATCACCGAGTTCGACCCGCTTACCGGCGAGAAAACCAGTAAACTGGATGCCATCAAGGTCTATCCCAACAGCCATTATGTGATCCCCCGGCCGACTCTGACCCAGGCCATCAAGGGCATCAAGGCCGAGCTTGAGCAGCGGGTCCCCGAGCTTGAACGGGCCGGGCGGCTCCTGGAGGCTCAGCGGATCGAGCAGCGCACCCGCTACGACCTTGAAATGCTGGCCGCCGCCGGGGTCTGCGCCGGGATCGAGAATTATTCGCGCTATCTGACCGGCCGCAATCCCGGCGAGCCGCCGCCGACCTTGTTTGAATATCTGCCCGAAGATGCGCTTGTGTTTGTCGATGAAAGCCATGTCGGCGTACCCCAGCTCGGTGGCATGTACCGTGGCGACTTCAAGCGCAAATCGACGCTGGCGGAATTCGGCTTCCGGCTGCCAAGTTGCCTCGATAACCGGCCGCTGAAGTTCGAGGAATGGAACGCCATGCGGCCCCAGACGATCTGCGTCTCGGCGACCCCCGGACCGTGGGAGCTCAAACAAACCGGCGGCGTGTTCGCCGAGCAGGTGATCCGGCCCACCGGCCTGATCGACCCGGAATGCATCGTGCGCCCGGTCGGCATCCAGGTCGATGATCTGCTGGCCGAATGCCGCGACGTCGCCGCCCGGGGCATGCGGGTGCTGGTGACCACGCTTACCAAGCGCATGGCCGAGGACCTGACCGAATATATGCATGAGCACGGGGTGCGCGTGCGCTACATGCATTCCGATATCGACACGCTGGAGCGCATCGAGATCATCCGTGATTTACGCCTCGGCGCGTTTGACGTGTTGGTCGGCATCAATCTGCTGCGCGAAGGGCTCGACATCCCCGAATGCGCGCTGGTCGCCATTCTCGACGCCGACAAGGAAGGGTTCCTGCGCTCCGAAACCTCGCTCGTGCAGACCATCGGCCGGGCCGCAAGAAATGTCGATGGCCGGGTGATCCTGTATGCCGACAAGATCACCGGCAGCCTGGAGCGCGCCCTGGCGGAAACCAGGCGCCGGCGCGACAAGCAGCGCGCCTATAACGAGTCCCACGGCATCACGCCGCAAAGCGTGAGAAAAGAGATCGGCGACATCCTCGCCGGGGTTTATGAGGGCGATTACGTCACCGTCGACACCGGCGACGAGGGGGCCCCCCATCTTGTCGGGCATAACCTGAAAACTCACCTGCAAGACCTCACCCGGCGCATGAAGGAAGCCGCCGGCGAACTGGAATTCGAGGAAGCCGCAAGACTGCGCGACGAAATCAAACGCCTGGAAGCGTCGGAGCTGGGCGTCGCCAACGATCCCCTGTCGCGCGAGCGGCCAAGATCAACCGCCGGCCGGCCGGGAACAAGGCAACATAGAGGTAAAAATGCCCAGCCCAAGCGGATGGGGTGAGCTGAAAGTGCTCTAAATCACTGCCCGCAATCCCAATCGTGGCCCCCAGCTTTGGTATATCGTCGGTTGTCCCGCCCTGTAGGCCGGTGTATTGCTGTCAAGCTAGGTTACTGCAAAGTGCCTCTGGCCATATGCCGGCATTCCGGTGTATGGGTGATTACTCAATTTTTTGACGATAACAACAATGCAGGAGAGTAAGTATGGTTGTAGGGAAGTTCAGGGGTTTAATGCTGGCGGGGCTGGTGGCCTTGGCCGTCGCCGGGGGCGGCTCGGCTGCGCCTGCCTCGGCACAGGATACCCCAGCCTATCTCTACCGCGTCACAACCCTTCGCGCGGCGCCGGGTAAGCTCACGGAGTTGATCGACTTTGTAAAGGCCCGGGTGGTGAAGGGGTCATATGGCGCGCGGGGGCAACAACCGCCGATGGTGATGCGTCATTCCCAGGGCGATCAGTGGGATTTGCTGCTGCTTCAGCCGGTCGGCAACTATGCCGCCCACTTTGCCAATCCCTCCGCCCGCCGGCGCATCAATCCGATCGATAAGGATATCGACCGGCTCACGGTGTTCCGCGAGGATTTGCTGGCCTTTGGCCCGCCGACGGACGAGGTGCACAAGGCCTTCGACGCCAACGCGTTTTTTCACGTCGAAATGTTCGCGGCTCAGCCCGGTAAATACGCCGAACTGTACCGCCAGCGCCAAACCGAAAACCAGTATCTGGAGGCTACCGGGCGCAAGGCGAATATGATCTGGTCCGGAGATCTGGGCTCCGACTTTGATCTGTTCACCATCGGCTTTTACCCGTCGATCGTTGAATTTGCAAAGCCGTCCACGGCTTCGGATGAAGAGCGGGACCAGGCGGCCAAGGATGCCGGCTACGAGAGCAGCGGCGCCATCAGCACCTATCTGCGGGAACTGATCGTCTCGCACCACGACACGCTGGCGACCAAGGTCAAAATCGGGAAATAACCTCTTTGCGTCCGATCCTGGGCGCCCGATCCTTTGCGAAAGGGATCGGGCGCCCAGGCCGAAAAGCGTTTTAGTGGGGGGTCTGGTCGAGCTCGGCGATCGCCTGATCGGTGAGCTCGCGAGCGCGAGCGGGATCGAGATTCTCGGCGATCAGCCGCTTGGCGACCCGGATTGCGACGTCGGCCGCGGTGGCGCGCACTTGCTTGATCGCCCGGGCTTCGGCCTGGGCGATTTTGTCGCCGGCCTGCTGGGTGCGACGCTCCACCATGGCCTCAAGTGCGGCCTTGGCGTCGGCGGCCGCGCGTTCAGCCTCGGCCTTGGCGAGGGTCACAATATTCTCGGCCTCTTTCTCGGCGTCCCGCTGGTTGCGCTCGTAACCGGCGAGCAGAGCCTGGGCTTCTTCGCGAAGCCTGCGGGCTTCTTCAAGCTGGTTGCGAATGTCGTCCGCCCGCTTGTCCAGTGCCGCGCCGATCAGCGCCGGCACTTTCTTCCAGACCAGCAAGCCGACAAAGATCGCGAACGCAACGGCGACCCAGAACGTCGGATGGTGGAGTTGTTCCACAAGCATGGCGCTAGGCCCTCTCGCTTGGGGCGGCGGAGGCCAGCTCGGCCTCCAGCGCCGTCGCGACCGATGGGCCTTCCGGCGTGACCCCGATCAAATGGGCGACCACGGCAGAGGCGGTATCGCCGGCGATCTCGCCGACACTCGCCATGGCTTGGGTGCTCGCGGCCTCGATGCGGCCTTCGGCGTCCGCAATTCGGGCGTTAAGCCTGGCTTCGAGCGCGTCGCGGTGCTCATCGAGCTCGGCCTTCACGCGGTCGCGGTTCCTGGTCGCGATTTCGTGCGCCGAAGCGCGGGCCTCCGCCAGAGAGGTCTCGTAAGCCTTCAACGCTTGGGTTGCCCGGCTGTTATTGGTCTCGGCGGCATCGAGGTCGTCGGCAATGCGCCGCGCCCGATCCTCGACCACCGTTTCCACGCGGGGTAATGCAAATCGCGACATCAGCAGATAAAGGCCGACGAAGGTGATCGCCAGCCAGATTAGCTGCGGCGCGAAAGTTGCGGGGTCAAACTGTGGCATCGATTTTCGCCCAATCCGGCACCTTGTTCAGGTGGCCAATTATCCCAGCAGGATGATGAAGCCCATGATGAGGCCGAACAGACCCGTCGCTTCGGCCAAGGCGAAGCCGACCATCAGGTTGACGAACTGCTTGGGCGCCGCGGACGGATTGCGGATCGCCGCCGACAGGTAATTGCCGAAAATGATTCCGATGCCCACGCCCGCTCCGATAAGCGCGGTCGAGGCGATACCGGCGCCGATCATCTTCGCTGCTTCAACTTCCATTTCCTAAATCCTTTCTTGTTCAAACCGCCAGAACGAAAAGCTGGCCGGTACGTTTAATGATGCGGATGAAGCGCATCGTTGAGATAAATGCACGTAAGTACGGTAAATACGTAGGCTTGCAGGACGGCGACCAGCACCTCGAGCCCGGTAAACAGAACCAGGAACCCGACCGGCAGGATGCCGCCAATCCCCATCATCACCACAAATCCGCCGAATACTTTCAGCAGCGTGTGACCGGCCATCATGTTGGCGAACAGTCGAACCGACAGGCTGATCGGCCGGATCAGATAGGAGATCAGCTCGATCGGGACCAGTATCACCAGCATCGGAAGGGGCACGCCCGAGGGCGCGAACAGGCGCAGAAAGCCCGCGCCGTTGCGGAAGAACCCGACGAGGGTCACCAATAGAAAAATGGTCGCGGCCAGTGCAAAGGTTACAATGATGTGGCTGGTCACCGTGTAACTATAGGGCATCATGCCCAGCAAGTTGGCGCACAACACAAAGGCGAAAACCGTGAACACGAACGGAAAAAACCGCCGTGCCTCGGAGCCCGCCGTGTCATGGAGCATATTGGCGATGAACTCGTAGGTAAGCTCGACCATGGACTGCCAGCGCCCGGGCACCAGCGCGCGGCCGCGCATGCCCAGCGTCACGAACCCGGTCACGAGGACCACGGCAAGCACCATTAGCAGGGAAGCGTTTGTAAACGAAGCATCGACACCGCCGATTTCAAAGGGAATCAGGCGATGGATTTCGAATTGCTCAAGTGGACTGTGCTCCACGTCCTATATTCCTCCCGGATGACGCCTAGAGCGTTTTTAACTTAATCTGGATCAAGTTCGGCTGTTTATATGCCGCCCTGGCGGCGTCCTTAAAGCCTTGCATAGCGCTGCTATGCTGCGTTTTAACGACTTGCCATGACAACATCTAAACACCCTCCTTTTGATCCCGATTAAGTTAAAAACGCTCTAGCTGACGTCGTCGTTACTCTCAGATTGTTGGTTGATGTTCATCCGCCGGGCTGTTCGCATGACGGTCCGGATTCCCGAAGCTGCTCCAAACACGAAAAAGATCAGAAAAAAGACCGGCGATGTTCCAAGCCAGCGATCCAGCAACCAACCGATCCCGATACCAACCGCAACGCTGGCAATGAGTTCGATGCCCAAACGAAAAGCAACGCTGAGAGCGTTGCTCCTGTCTCTGCCTTCGGTCTCGTCACGCGCCTCCAGCGCTTTGCGCGCCTTCCTGAGGCGGGCCTCGAAATCGTCCGGCGAAGTCGGATCGTTTTCACCGGCCATGCCGACCCCTCTCTCAGCCCCTGTTTGAGCCCAAAGGCGAGTGCACCATAGGTATTGTCCCAAAGGCTGTCAAGCATCAAAAAAGTAATGGTAACTCATTGAGTTCAAAGAAAAATACAGACCTGAGCGCGGATTAACCGGCGGCCTGCAACTGCTCTGCCTCGCCGAGGTCGAGCGACACCAGCTGGGAGATTCCGGGCTCGCTCATGGTCACCCCGAACAGACGGTCGACATGGGACATGGTCAGCGGATGGTGGGTGACGATCAGGAAGCGGGTTTCGGTCGTCGTGGTTATCCTTTGCATCAACCGGCAGAAGCGCCCGACATTGGCGTCGTCGAGCGGGGCGTCAACCTCGTCGAGAACGCAGACAGGGGCCGGATTGGTGAGGAATACCGCGAAGATCAAAGCCAGCGCGGTCAGCGCCTGTTCGCCGCCCGACAGCAACGATAGAATCTGAAGCGTCTTGCCCGGCGGGCTCGCCATGATCTCGAGTCCAGCGTCCAGCGGATCGTCGGACTCGGTCAACGCCAGATGCGCCTTGCCGCCGCCGAACAGTTCCCGGAACAACTCCTGGAAATGCCGGTCGACTTCGGTGAATGCAGCCAGCAGCCGTTCCCGGCCTTCCCGGTTGAGGCTCGCGATCGCCTGGCGCAGCCGCCCGATCGCGGCCTCGAGGTCGCACCGCTCCGTGCGCATGACGTTTAGCTGTTCATCAAGTTCCGTGGCCTCGGTCTCGGCGCGCAAATTAACCGGTCCCATACGGTCGCGCTCGCGCTTGTAGCGTTCCAGACTGGCGGCTGTGGTCTCGACATCGGGCAGATCAAACGCGCCGTCGCCAGAGAGGCCCGCCGCCATTGCCGCCTGAGGCGGTTCGCACTCCAGTTCCTCGGCGATGCGCTCCTCGATCGCCTGGCGTCGCTCCCGTGCCTGGTCCCGCAGCGCCTCGATGCGCACCCGTTGCTCGCGCGCCTCGGCCAAGGCTTCCTGGGCCGCCTTGAGTTCCCGATCCCGTTCCGCGAGTTGAGTTTCGGCCTGGGCGAGCCGATCGGCCGCGCCCTGGCGTTCCGCTTCGGCGGCGGCGATCTTTTCCACCAGCCCGAGCCGCTGCTGCTCGATCTCCGCCGGTCGCCCTTCGACTTTTCGCAGTTCCTCCCGGGCCTCCGCCAGTCGCTCCGCCAGACGATCCTTTTGGCGACGGGCGTTGGAAACGCGCAGATCCCAAGCCTGCCGTTCAGCCGCGATGGCGTCAAGGCGTTGCAAGCGGGTTTTCACCTCGCGCTCAAGGCTGTCATAGGCGCCCCGGGCCTGGGCCAACGCCGTGCGCAAGCCTTCGACGTCGGTTCGCAATTCCACGATGGCGGCGCGCTGGGTATCCTCGGTCGGCAGGTTGGCAAGCCGCTGCCGAGAATCGACGGCGCGCTGCTCTGTTTCTTCGATGTCGCGGGCCAACCGGGCGGCGGTTTCCTGGGCCGCTGCCAGGCGCGACGCCCGCTGGCTGGCATCCTTGTCCGATTTAAGGCGCTGCTCGCGCAGGGCGGACAGCCGCTGCTCCGTCTCGCGCCAGGCCCGGCGCGCCGCGTTTTCCCGGTCGGCCGCGGCGCGGGTTTCGATGCACGCCGCCTCGAACCGGGCGCGGACCTTGTCCCGTTGGGCCTCGCTGTCACTAATTTCGGATCGCAGCCGCTCCAGACGGTTGCGCTGTTCGAGCCTCGCCGCCGCCGTATTCATGGCCCCGGCGGCCGCGGTATAGCCATCCCAGCGCCACAAAGCGCCGTCCCTTGTCACCAATCGCTGGCCGGGCAACAGCCGATCGCGCAGTTTTTCGCCGTTCTCGGCCTCGATGACCCCGATCTGTGACAGTCGTCGCGCCAGAGCCTCCGGCGCCTTGACCCTCAGCGACAGGGGTTCCGCGTTATCGGGGAGCGCCTGTTGAAGCGCCGGACCGGCGACATTCGCCCAATGAACGGGGGCCTCCGGCGCGACAGGCACGCTAAGATCGTCGCCCAGCGCCGCGCCGATCGCCGCTTCGTAGCCCGCCTCGACGGTTATGGAATCGGTTGCCGGCGGGTAATCTTCGTTGCTGTTGGCGTCAAGCAAATCGGCAAGCGCCGAGGCTTCGGCGTTCAACCGGGTCACCGCGGCTTCGGCTTCATTAAGCGCGGCACGGTCTTTCGCTTCCCGCTCGGTGGCGGCGAGCCGTTCCTGGTCGGCGTCCACCATTGCTTTCTGGGATTCATCGACCCTTAGCCGCGCCGCCTCGATTTCGGCATCCATGCGGGTCCGGTCGTCGGTGGCTTGTTCCCGTTCAAGTTCGCCGATCTGGCGTTGGGTCCGTTCGGCTTCGCCGCGCAGCCTTTGCCGCCGTAATTCAGTCTGTTCGATTTCGCGACTGAGACTGGCGCGCCGGGCCACGGCCGCCGCGGCCTCCTGATTGAGCTTGTCGAGTTTGCTTTCGGCCGCGACCGCGGCTTCCTGTGCCTGCCGGACTTTTTGCTCGGCCTCCCCGCGCGCCTCGCCTTGCCCGCCCAGAGCTTCGAGTTGCCGGCGTTCCCGGTCAAGCCGATCGATCACCTCCTGGGCATCGGCGACCAAAGTCTGCTCGCGTTCGGTGTCGTTGGCGATTTGCACCAACCGGGCGCGGAGCTGGTTGGTGGTTTCCCGGGCGCGGCGTTCCTCGGCATCGAGGCTGTCGCGCGCGGCCGCCAGGCGATGCAGTCCGGCAGCGGCTCGCGCCTCGTCGTCGCGCAGCCTGGGCAGGGTCGCCGCGACATCCGCCTGAGCGGTGCTGGCCTTTGCGGCTTGCGCGGTTCGCTCGGAAACCTGGGTGTCGATCGCGCTTAGTTGTTGCTCGGCCTGGTGCAGGGCCTCGCCGGCCCCGATCCAGCGTAGATGCAGCAACAACGCCTCGGTTTCGCGAATGCGCGCGCTTAAATTCTTATAGCGGCTGGCCTGTTTGGCTTGACGTTTGAGGCTGCCCAGTTGCCCCTCGATCTGGGTCATGACGTCATGCAGACGCACGAGATTGTTTTCGGCGGCGCGCAGCCTCAGTTCGGCTTCATGGCGACGTGAATGCAGCCCCGAAATTCCCGCCGCTTCCTCAAGGATGGCCCGGCGATCGCGCGGCTTGGCGTTAATCAGCATGCCGACCCGGCCCTGGCTGACCATGGCTGGCGAATGGGGCCCGGTGGCCGCGTCGGCGAACAGAAGCTGCACGTCCCGTTGCCGTGCCTCGCGGCCGTTGACGCGGTAGGCGGAGCCGGCGTCGCGTTCGATACGCCGCGACACCTCGATCTGCTCCGATTCGTTATAGGCCGCCGGGGCGGTGCGGCTGGTATTGTCGATCAACAGCGTGACATCGGCGAAGTTGCGTTGCGGGCGGTTGAAGTTGCCGGCGAAGATCACGTCTTCCATGCCGCCGCCGCGCATGCTCTTGGGGGAACTTTCGCCCATCACCCATCTGAGCGCCTCGATCAGGTTCGACTTTCCGCACCCATTGGGGCCGACAATGCCGGTCATCCCGGGCTCGATATAAAGCTCGGTCGGATCGACAAACGACTTGAAGCCAGACAGTCTTAACCGGGTGAACTGCAATTACCGATCCCTTAGTCTCTACCAGTCCGACCTTATCGCCGCTGAAAGTGCTCTAGTTTCCAAGAATTTTCCTGAGCTTTTTATCGAGGGTCTCGAAGCTGGCCGCGCCCGGAATCATCTCGCCATTCACGAACAGGGTGGGCGTGGCCTGGACCCCCATCTCCTTGTCGCCATGCAAACGGGTCGCCATGATCTCATTCTTCAAATCCCGATCCTGCATGCAGCGATCGAACGTTTCTTTCTTCATGCCCCCAAAGCTCGCCATCCGGCCCAGTGCCGCGATCGGGTCGGGGGACGACAGCCAGCTCCGCTGCTGCTTGAACAGGAAGTCTATGAAATTGTAATACTTTTCCGGCTTGGCGCAGCGCGCCACCATCGAGGCCCGAAGCGCGATTCGATCCAGCGGAAATTCGCGAAAAATGAAGCGCACCTTGCCGGTGTCGACATATTCCTTCTTGAGTTGCGGCATGGTTTCGGTGTGGAAGGCCGCGCAATGGGGGCAGGTCATCGAGGCATATTCGATGATGGTGACCGGCGCATCCTCGGCCCCGAGCGGAATATCGCCGTCGCGCAGATATTCGTCATCCGCCGAGGCAGGGGCGCCGGCCAGCATGACCGCGAACAGAAATGCCGCCGCCGCGAACAAGCTGTTCCACCCATTCAACACAAGATATCGCCTGATATTGCTATTTTCCATGATTCCACCGCTAGATATTGTGTCACTATAAACGCATCGCCGTGCGGCCACAACAACCCTGTGATCACACTGCGGTTGGTTGTTTACTCCCTTGACCGGTTGGTGGCGCGATCAAACACGGCGCGCCCCAGGGCGGTCAATGATTCTCTTAGCCGGTCGTCGTGGGTGTCCGCGACGGCCGTTTCAATTTCCGTCGTCTGCGCCGGGTCCAGAACCGACGCAGGCCTTTTGCGCGGGCCGGGCCGGGCCGGCAGGGGACCCTGTGTGATCTTGAGCCGTCCGACCGCGCGATATCCGTAATAGGTGTTTATCTTCTCGATCACAAGCGGTTCAAGGTGCTGCAGTTCAATGGCGAATGCCCCGGCCACCCGGACATGGAGCGTGCCGTCGCTATTCTCGCCGGCGGAATAGGCCAGGCGTTCGGGCAGGCAATTGGCGGCCAGCACCGGGCCCACGATGTGCGGCCACCGGGACACGACCTCGGAGGCGGCAAAGCCCTGACGCCGCAGCGCCGGGCTCATCGCCCTGCCGAGCAGGCTTGAAGCCCGGCGCGTTTTTCCGGATCGTTTTCCAGGCTGTGTTTTCATAAACGGTGTGTATTCATGATCGGATGCCGTTTTGGTCATCGCATATCCTGCATCGGGCTGTAGTATGGCATCGAATTCATGGCGGAAATATGGAAATCTTGACCATGCGGGCGACGACCCGGCCGATTGAGCGCGGGGCCCTGGCGGAACGGCTCATCGCCTGGTACCGCCAACAGGGTCGCACCCTGCCGTGGCGCGACAAAGCGGCGGTGCTTGATCCCTACCGGGTATGGTTGTCGGAAATCATGCTGCAACAGACCACGGTGGCCACGGTCATACCCTATTATGAGCGTTTCCTGGCCCGCTGGCCCGACGTGATATCGCTGGCCGCCGCCGAACTCGATGACGTGCTCCACGCATGGCAGGGCCTGGGCTATTACGCGCGGGCCCGCAATCTGCACAAATGCGCCCGGGTGGTCGCCGGGGAGCGGGCAGGGCGGTTTCCAACGACCGAACGCGAATTGCTGACCCTGCCTGGGATCGGGGCCTATACAGCCGCCGCCATCGCCGCGATCGCTTTTGACGAACCGGCCACGGTTGTCGACGGCAATGTCGAGCGGGTGATCACCCGGCTTCGGGGCATCGATGCGCCTCTGCCGGGAGCCAGGCGCGAAGTGCGAGACGCCGCCCGGGTTCTGACGCCGCAATCCGGGGCTGGGGACCATGCCCAGGCGATAATGGATCTGGGCGCGACGCTGTGCACGCCCCGAAACCCGGGTTGTGAACGCTGCCCGTGGCGCGCCGATTGCGTGGCCCTGGCCATGAATATGGTCGATAAATTGCCACGCCGAACGTCGCGGGCGGCAAAGCCGACCCGTCGCGGTGTCGTGTATTGGATCGAACGAGCAGGCAGTGGCGGCAATCGCGAAGTGCTGCTGCGCCGCCGACCCGAAAACGGCTTGCTGGGCGGCATGATGGAATTTCCATCGGCAGGCTGGAGCGGCAAGGAGCAGCAAACCGGCGAGCCACCGGTTAAGGCCGATTGGTCACCGGTCGACGGTCTGATCCGCCACACTTTCACGCATTTTCATCTGGAACTCGAAGTCCGGCGCGCGAGTGTGGACCGCCAAGACCTCGACGGCGGCCGGTGGTGGCCGGTCGAGCGCCTCTCGGAACAGGCGCTGCCCACGGTGATGAAAAAGGTGGCGCGGCTGGTGCTGGAATAAGGAGACGCATCAACCCCCGTCACCCCTCCTAAACGGTGCGAAGCGCGCGAGTTGCCCCATGTCGCTTTCGACCATTCGTCGTTCCTGCCTTAAAAAGTCGCGCACGGCGGTGCGGAAATTTGGGTCTCTTATCCAATGGGCCGAGTAGGTGCGGCGGGGCAGGTAGCCTCGGGCCAGTTTGTGGGAGCCCTGGGCGCCGGCCTCGACCCCGGCCAGGCCATGGTCGATGGCATAGTCGATGGCGTGGTAATAGCAGGCCTCGAAATGCAGGAAGCGGTGATCTTCGAGACAGCCCCAATAGCGGCCGTAGAGGGTGTCGCCGCCGATGAAATTGAGCGCGCCGGCGATCGCGCGGCCGTCCGCCAAGCACCGGATGAGCACCGTCCGGTCGGCGAGCGTTTGGCCGATCAGGTTGAAGAATTCCCGGTTCAGGTAGGGATGGCCCCATTTGCGTGCGCCGGTGTCGAGATAAAAGGCGAAGAACTCGTCCCAATGACGCTCGGTAATCGCGTCTCCGGTCAGGGTCTCAATCACCATGCCATCGGCCAGGGCGCCGCGACGTTCCCGGCGGATCGCCTTGCGTTTGCGCGACGACAGTGTGCCCAGGAAATCGTCGAAACTGGAATAGTCCATGTTGGTCCAATGGAATTGCTGGTCGGTGCGCAGCAAAAAACCGTTCTCGCCCAGGAAATCCCAATCGTCGCGCGTCGGGAAGGTGAAGTGGAGCGATGACAGGTTGAGCCGCTCGGCGATCTCGATGCAGGCCCGGCCCAGGGTCGCCTTGATTGCGGTGACGCCGGGACCGGGTACAGTCAACAGCCGGGGGCCGGTGACCGGGGTGAACGGCACCGCACTTTGCAGCTTGGGATAATAGCGTCCGCCAGCCCGCTCATATGCATTGGACCAGGCGTGGTCGAATACATATTCGCCATAGGAATGGCCCTTGAGGTAAAGCGGGACCGCGCCGACGATGCCGCCCCCGGGTTGTTCAAGAACGATATGGTAGGGCGCCCAGCCGGTCGCGGGCGCGGCCGAGCCGCTGGCTTCAAGCGCGGACAAAAAGGCGTGGCTGGTGAAGATGCTGCCGGGTCCCGAGCAGGCGTCCCACTGGTCGGCATCGATCGCGTCGATGCCGTGGACCACCCTGGCGATCAGTTGTTCGGCGTCACCCATGCGTGGTTCCCAAGGTTACGGCCGCAAGCCCTCGAATATCAGATTGTCGGCCTCCCGTTCCGCGACGGCCTGCTGGCCCCCGGTGCGCACCGCCCAGGTCAGAACCGGGATATTCAGGCGGCGCGCTCTGCGGGCCGAGCGATTTGGCAGCAATTCGACATTGTAGGCGATGAAGTCGGGCCGTTCCATGGGGGCTGTCGGCAACAGCCCCAGCAGCGGATTTAAATACCATGGCTTCCAGAATCCGCCATGTTTGACGACGGTCACGATATGGCCGATGACGAGCGACGGCATGCGCGCGCGGAACCAGGTCATCGACCATGGGTTCCACACCATCAGCGCCACCGCGCCCCGATAACCCTTAAGCGCGCGGAGCACGGAGCGCTCATAACGCCCGACGTGAAGGCTTTTGTTTTTGATGTCGATCAGCACCGGGACCCGGCCGGCCACTTCGTCGAGCACTGTGGTTAGCCGGGATATGGTCTGCCCGCTGCCGGATATTTCGAGCCTTTCCAACGTCCGGCTGTCATGGTCCCTTATCAGCCCCGATCCGCCGGTCAGCCGTTCCAGCGAGAAATCGTGAAACACCATTGCCTCGCCGTCGTGGGATATCTGAACGTCGAGCTCGACCCCGTAGCCGCCTGCAACGGCGGCCGAAATCGCCGCCATGGAATTCTCGGGCCGGCCCGCCGCCGCGTCATACAGTCCGCGATGGGCGAAGGGAGCGTCTAAAAGCCATGGCAGGGGCCGCGCCAGGCTAGGCGATCTCGAAAATTCCATCGATTTCGACCGCTGCATTCAGTGGTAGAGAGTTGGCGCCGACCGCAAAACGGGCATGGCGGCCGATATCGCCGAAAATATCGACCATCAGATCGGACGCCGCGTTGATCACGCCCGGATGCTGGTCGAACCCGTCGGTGCAGCTAACGAATCCACCGAGCTTGACGACCCGCCGGACCCGGTCCAGATCGCCGCCGCAGGCGTGGCGGGCTTGTGCGACCAGGTTGATGGCGCACAGCCGGGCGGCCTTCCGGGCCTCCTCCAGACTGATGTCGACGCCGACTTTGCCGGTATATTCGAGCCCATTCGGTCCGATCGGAATTTGCCCCGAAACCTGGACCAGGTTGCCGACTATGACATAGGGGGCGTAATTGGCCAAAGCGTTCGGCGGTTCGGGCAGGCGAATGCCAAGCTCGCCAAGTCGGGAATTGATCGAG
Source organism: Sphingomonadales bacterium (assembly GCA_046756385.1). Classification (GTDB taxonomy): domain Bacteria; phylum Pseudomonadota; class Alphaproteobacteria; order CAZZKF01; family CAZZKF01; genus JBHHWG01. Next base: position 37,495 of record JBHHWG010000017.1, read on the forward strand.
CCGGTCACCTGACACCTCCAGAAACGGTTGAAATCCAGCTCGGACGATAGCCTATCGCCAGCCGATTGAAAACGTTCTAGGCTAGTCTCTCCAAAAACAAGCTTTTGACAGGAGAAGAAACCATGAAGCCGTTGGGGCGAATTTTAGCGCTGGGGCTGGCATTTGGTGGGCTGGGCCTGGGAATTGCCGGCTGTTCCGAGGAACCGGTCGAGGGCGTCTCGGTTCAGCAGCAGGTCCAGGATTATCTCGACGGCTATGCCGGCGTTCTTCAGGGACTTTACAGTGCGTCCGCCGAGGCGGAATGGCGAGCTAATACCAGGATCGTGGACGGGGACGAAACGTCCGCAAAGGCGGCGCGCGAGGCCAACGAGGCGATGGCCGCCTTTACGGGCAGTGTCGAGAATATCGAGCGGGCCCGCGAGTTCCTTGGCAAAAAGCAGGACCTGACCCCGTTACAGGTTAAAGAGCTGGAAGCGGTCCTGTACGCCGCGGCCAACGCCCCTCAAACGGTGCCGGAACTGGTCAAGGAACGCATTGGGTTGGAGATTGGACTGAACGAAAAGCTGTTCGGCTTCGATTTCCAGATTGACGGCCAGTCGGCGACCACCAATGACATCGACCGCATCCTGCGCGGGGAAAGCGATCTCGAAAAAAGGCTCAAGGCATGGGCTGCGAGCAAGGAGGTCGGAAAGGGCATCAAACAAGGCCTGGCCAAGGTCCGTGATCTGCGAAACAAGACGGTGCAGGCGCTCGGCTACGACGATTATTTCTCCTATCAGGTTTCGGATTACGGTATGAGCCGCGAAGAAATGATGGCGCTTGTGCGGCGCATCAATCGCGAGCTTTATCCGCTGTTCAGGGAACTGCATACCTATGCGCGTTATGAATTGGCCAGGCGTTATGGTGTCGAAGAGGTTCCCGAACTGATCCCCGCACACTGGCTGCCCAATCGCTGGGGCCAGGACTGGAGCGCGATGGTCAAGGTCGAGGGTATCGACCTCGACGCCGGGCTGGGCAGGATGACCTCGGAGGAGCTGGTGCGTCAGGCCGAAAAATTCTATGTGGGTCTTGGTTTCGATCCGCTGCCGCAAAGCTTCTACGAGCTTTCGAGCCTCTATCCCCTGCCGGAAGGCGCCGACTACAAAAAGAACAATCATGCGTCGGCCTGGCACATGGACCTCGATAAGGACGTGCGGAGCCTGATGAGCGTCGAGACCAATACCGAATGGTACGAGACCACGCACCATGAGCTCGGGCACATCTATTATTATATGACCTACACCAACCCGGACGTGCCACTGGTTTTGCGCGGCGGCGCCAATCGGGCGTTCCACGAGGCGATGGGCAGCCTGATGGGGCTGGCGTCAATGCAAAAGCCGTTCCTGGAGGAGATTGGCCTGGCGCCGGAAGGGGCTGAAATCGACGAGATGCAGGCTCTGTTGAACGAGGCGCTCAATTACGTCGTGTTCATCCCGTTTTCGACCGGGCTGATGACCGAGTTCGAGCATGACCTCTATGCGGCCGACCTGCCGGTCGACCAGTTCAACAAGCGCTGGTGGGAACTCAAAGCCAAATATCAAGGCATCGCGCCGCCCAGCCCGCGTGGCGAGGAATATAACGACGCGGCGTCCAAGACACATATCGTCAACGACGCGGCTCAGTATTACGATTACGCCTTGTCCTACCTGACATTGTTCCAGCTTCACGACCATATCAGCCGTGAAATTCTGGGCCAGGACCCCCACGCGACCAACTATTTCGGCCGCAAGGAAGTCGGTGATTTCCTGCGCTCGATCATGCGACCGGGTGCAAGTCGCGACTGGCGGAAGGTGATGCGCGAGGCGACCGGCAAGGACCTGAGCGCCGACGCGATGCTCAGCTATTTCGAGCCGCTGATGGCCCATCTGAAGAAAGTCAATGCCGGGCGCGAGCACACTTTGCCGCCGCCGGCCGATGGTTAGGGGAGGAAATTGCCTTGGTGTGGCGGGGAGCCGAAGCTCCCCGCCGGCAGGTCTAATCGGAAAGCGGGGAGCAAGACCGATCAGACTGCATTGGTTGCCGTCCAGGCTTGCGGTGCGAACGCCTGGTCGATGGGTGTGTGGGTCAGGTGATTGGCGTAATTTGAAATCGTCTTCATGGCGATTCCGAGAACGACCTCAAGTGCCTGTTCACGGGTGAAGCTGGCGGCCAGGAATTCCTGGGTATCCGCTTCAGTGGCCCGGCCGCGCTTCTCCACCAGCGTTTTCGTGAATTTACGCAGCGCCTCGAGGCGCGGGTCCTGGATCGGCAGTCCTTCACGCAGCGACTTTGTAACGTCAATTGCGACATGCTGCATGGCCGCGATGGTCGTATGGGCGGCGACACAATAGGTGCAGCCGTTTTCGATGCTGGCTGTCAGCAGAACCACCTGCCGTTCGGTGGCCGAGAAGGTGGATTTCTCGAAAATTCCACCAATCGCCAGATAACCCTCCAACGTGGCCGGGGATTCGGCCAGCGCGCCCAGCAGGTTGGGCAGGAAGCCGTAGCTCTTCCGTGCGCCTTCGAGTATTGGCCGCGAAGCGTCCGGGGCGCTGTCGGCCGTGTGAATTGAAAAGTCCGTCATGTAGTTCTCTCTGCCTTAAAAAAGTTGTGATCATTAGTTGATTTTGGACCGAACGGTCCTTAACCATCAAAAAAATTAATCAAGCACGCTGAGCGCAACTTGCACGATGCCTTCCAAAGCCTCCCGGGGCGGGGCGGTCTTGCCGAGGACGATCAGTCCGTTAATCGACGCGCATAAAAAGCGGGCGAGTTTCACCGGTTCCTGACTTCGGCTGATTTGCCCAATTAGTTGGCCATCGACAACGGCATTGAAAAGGGCTTGTTCAAGTTGGCCGAAGGCGGCCATGACCCGTTTGGCGACCTCGGGGTCCGGCGCCGTAATCTCGGCCGCTGAACTATTGGCGTAGCAGCCACGGATTTCCCGGCCGCTCAGCAAATTGTCGATAAAATATGCAAAGGCCGCTGCAATCCCGTCCTTGGGGCTATCGGCTGCCGCGATCAGGCTTGCCGCCCGGCGCGCGGCGGGCGTTTTGGCATAGTGATCGAGCGTCGACAGGAACAGCTCCCGTTTGCTGCCGAATGTGTCGTAGAAGCTGCTTTTGGACAGGCCCATCGTCGCCGTCAAATCATTGACCGAGGCTCCCTCGTAGCCCTTGGACCAAAAAACATGGATAGCCTTGTCCAGCGTCTCCTCAATGCTGAATTCACGGGGCCGCGCCATTTCCATTCACCTTTCAAATACGATTCGGCGGCAGCATATTGAAAAAGGGACCGATTGGTCCAGAAAAAAAATTACGTCCGCGTGCGATCTCCGTGCCAGGGCTGTTTCGGGTGTTGTTTGCGCCGGTCGTTGCCCCTTTTACGGCGGCCCGGATGGGCCCATATAAAGGTCAACACCGCCATGGGCGCGGATTTATAGGGCGGCGTGTCCTGGAGCAGGGCAAATGGTCGGCGGATGCCGCGAATCAAAGCGTCGGAAGAGGCACTTTCGACTGTGACGCCTGGGCCAGAAAATCTGGTTCTTTAGACCAATTTCAAAACCGTGCCGAAAAGTTGCCTGTTATCACCGATCTGGTTCTCAGTTCGCAAGCAAATTACCGGAAAGCTGTGGAATAATGCCGTTCGAAGCCAGCTAGAAATGCCCGTGCCGCGCCATACGGGTCGCCATGGCCGGAAAGGCAAAGTTTGGACCTGCCGGATATGTCTTCCGGCTCCAGTGATGGGACTGATAAATGTCTGTTTTCGAATCGTCTGCCTTTGCGGAACATGACCTGGTTCACTTCTGCCGCGACCGCCAGTCGGGGCTTCGGGCGATCATCGCCGTTCACGACACCAAGTTGGGCCCCGCTTGCGGCGGATGCCGGATGTGGCCTTACCAGTCGGAGCAGGAGGCGATCCAGGACGTGCTCAGGCTGTCGCGCGGCATGAGTTACAAAAACGCCATGGCCAATTTGCCTCTGGGCGGCGGCAAATCGGTGATCATCGGCGATCCCAAAACCGACAAATCGCCCGAGTTGTTCCGTGCATTCGGCCGGTTCGTTAACGGTCTGGGCGGGGTTTACATCACCGCTGAGGATGTCGGCGTCACTGTCGAGGACATGGAGCTGGTCGCGCAAGAGACCAACCATGTCGCTGGCCTGAAAAAAGGCGGCGCGGCCAGTGGCGACCCGTCCCCGGTGACCGCGTTCGGCGTCTATAAGGGCATTCAGGCAGCGGCGCGCCACAAGCTGGGTGTCGATAATCTTGCCGGCGTGCGGATTTCGGTGCAGGGCCTGGGTCATGTCGGCTACACCCTGTGTCGCTATTTGCATGACGAGGGCGCGGAACTGGCGGTGACCGATATCGATCAAAACGCGATCAACCGGGTGGTCGACGAATTCGGCGCCACGGCGGTTGGCCTCGACCAGATTTTCGCCGTCGACGTCGATATCTTCGCGCCGTGCGCCCTGGGCGCGGGGATCAACGATGACACCATACCCCAGCTTAAAGCCTCGATCATCGCCGGCGCCGCCAACAACCAACTGGCCGAGGCCCGCCACGACCAGGCGCTTATGGAACGCGGCATCCTTTATGCCCCCGATTACGTGATCAATGCCGGCGGAATCATCAATGTGACCGGCGAAATCCTTGGCGACTATCACCGCGACGAGGCGATGGCCAGGGCGGCGGGAATTTACGACACGCTTGGCGAAATTTTCGCAAAGGCAGAGGCCGAAGGCCGCCCCACCGGGCAGGTCGCCGACGCCATCGCGTTTGACCGCCTGGAAGCGGCACAAGGTAAAAGGGACAACCCGCGCAAGGTTGCCTAAGCGAGGCGGCGGCCCACTGTGGCCAACTGAGCCACCGATAGTGCTGATACCTAATGCAACAACCGCGAAAGCAGTGAAGACGCGTTAGAATCGGTCGTGGGGCGAACATTCAGTCGCTCTTCGTCTTTGGGCGATCATAGGTGGAGCTGCCCCA
>JBHHWG010000018.1:0-40128 GCA_046756385.1 Sphingomonadales bacterium
CTCATACCGGGTGCTGAAGAACGGCCTTTCTCTTTGCGGTGACAAAACGACCAAACATGTCGGCGTTCAATTCACGAATATATCGGCCTACTCCAGGGAATGGCGTGAAACGGCCGCATCGCTTCTGTCCCTCGATCGCGCGGACAGACTGACCATCAGACGGGTGCCTGACGGTAGTCCTGCCGACATGGCGGGAATCAGGGTTGGCGACGTTCTGGTCAGTGTTGCCGGCAAGCCAACGGGTCGAGGCAAGAATGCCGCGGCCAAGGCAATGAGGAGCGTGGCCAGGGCCTTAAAGCAAAACCCGGATCATATTTCTCTCCAGCTCGAACGAAACGGGACAACCTTGAACCTCACGGTTCAGGCCGAGGAAATCTGCGACAGCTTCGCCATTCTGGACGACAGCGACATCGTAAACGCCTTCGCTGACGGAAAATACATCCACGTCACCCGTGGGATGATGCGCTTCGCCAGGACTGACGAAGAGCTTGCGCTGATCGTCGGTCACGAGGTGGGCCACAACGTGATGCTTCACATCGAAAAGAAAAAGAAAAATGCAATGGGCGGGGCGCTGCTGGGCGCGCTTCTTGACGGCGTCGCCTCAGCTTACGGGGTCCGCACGGACGGCAAATTCACAAAGACCGGCATGCAAGCCGGAGCCAACGCCTATAGCCCGAAATTCGAACAGGAAGCGGATTATGTCGGGATCTATCTGATGGAGCACGCCGGCTACGACATTTCAAAAGGCCCCAATTTCTGGAGGCGAATGGCGACCGTAAACCCCGGCAGTATTTTATACGCCGGAACCCATCCAACAACGGTGAACCGGTTTCTTGCTCTGGATCAGACAGTTGCCGAGATCAATTCCAAGAAACTAAGGAATGTGGCCCTGCGGCCCGACATGAAGGACCAGACTCCCGAACAGCAGACCATGCTCGCGTCCGCCCCACCGCCCGCCGGAACAGGAACCGACCAGGGGGGCACGGCGTCCGCCTTCGTTCCGACCGGGACGCCGGAGGCCAGTTCCGCGATCATGGCCGACGAGTCCGACTCTTCGGCTTCGGACGGAACACCACCCTACGCGGTACATCTGGCCACATACCGGAAGTTGGATAGCGCCCGAAACGGCTGGACTGTCATCCTGACCGAACATGCCGACCTGCTGCAAGGATTGAACCCAAGGGTCGCGGACCCAGAGGGTGATACCGGCTTGCAACTTCGAGCGGGACCGGTGGCCAACGAAAATGAAGCCCTGGAGCTGTGCGAAAAACTAAAAGCACGCGCCCTGTATTGCACGGTGACCCGGTTCACAGGCGGGTCCCTGAATTAAGCTAACGGGACGCGGCCGCGGTTGACGGGCGTGGCTGTGTCAGGGTCGCAAGGGCCGCCTCAACGCCTTTCTCGGCCCATCGAGTGAGATTGCTGTGTGGCGCCAGGCCGCGGCCATCAAGCACATAATCGAGCCCGTCCAGATATTGGCGATAGGGCCCCGACCCATAGAGCCGGTTCGAGATCACAATGACGCGCCCGTTGCGGCTGCGTTGCTCGATGAAGGCACGGATATCTTGCAGCGCACGTCGGCGGATTTCGGGCCAATCCTCGCGGACGGTCATGGCTTTGATCTCGCGGAACGGTTCGTCGAGCCCCTCCTTTATCCGATCGATATTGCGGTTCATGACCGCCAGGCGGCGTTCGTTGGCCGCCTCGCCTCGCACCCCATGGGCGAGCAAAATGACCGTCTCGCGTTTCGGATCCTCGCTGATTTCGAGGATTCGTTCGCGCCAGATGTCCGCAATCAGCGGATCTTCTTCATACCCGCCAAAGGTCTCGAATCGGATGCCCGTGCGCACACGCCGCGGCGGATTTCTTTTGAGGCGAGGCGGAATTCGGTCGGAGAGCCCGAGAATATAATCGCTTGCCGCTTTCATATGTTCGCTCAGGCCGTACATGCGAACGAAGACCGCGCGGCGAACGCCTTTCGCCTCGAGGTCTTTCACAGCGCGGCTGATCGCATCCGCATCCGCCATGCCATACGCTATCTCCAGGGGAAACCGCTGAGCAAGGGGTGTTAGAACCCTTTCGATCGCGTCGTTGTAGGGCTGGGTCGAGCCGTGGGGCATCACAATGATGCCGACCCGCTTGTCGGTAACCGGCAGATAGTCATTTGCCACGGATTTGAGCCAGGTTACAACGGCAGGATGCGGCAAGAGCGTTGGACCGATATCGACATCATAATCACCGTAAGACCGCCGCAGCGCGCCCTCGGTCGACATCATCGCGGAAAACTTCTCGTCCATGGTAAAGGGAACCAGGATCGTGCGGCCCCGTCGTGCCGCCGTGTGAATGATCTCGCGTTTCACGGTTCCATTGCCGCCATCCTCGTGTTGAACCAGGACTTTGATCTCACGGAAAGGCAGACGGGCCCGCAGGTCGCCAAGCAGGCCTTCGACACCGGCCCGAATGCGCTTCTCGCTGTCGGCATCCGAGGCGCCCGAGACCAAAACGATCAGCCGTTCCTGATGCGGATCCCGAGCGAGCTCCCGGACCCGGTCGAGAAGGATCTGGCCTGCAAGGTAGCTCCCGGCCATGGCAGTGGCCCAGCGCAGGGTCGCCTTGCGGGGATATGAAGCGATTTGATTGCGAAAGCGGGACAGCAGGGCGTCGGCGTCGGAAACAAACAGCGGAATCGCGACGATCTCGTCGACGCCCGCCGCCTCCAGCTTTGCGATGGCTGTGCGAATGTAGCCCTGGTATTGGTTCTCGATCCCCTGTGCGTCCGGCCCCACGAGAAGGAGTTCGGCCCGGTGGCCCTTCTGAAACGCCGCGACAATATCGGCCGTCTCCCGATTGCCTACGGCTCCCCGGTCTTGCGCAACAACCAGAAAACCAGTGGAACCGTCAGCGGCCGAAGCCGGTGACGCGGCCAACAGAGCCAAAACCGGGACCATAAAAAACAAAATTCGGGACATGTTTCCTCCGTTCATCGACAGGTGGTTATTTCAGGCCCCAAGACCATCCATGTTTTCGAGCGACCGCGCTTCAGGAATCGCCGGGTTTCCCGGTCGTGAAGCCGCCAGTTTTCCGGGGTCGGACCGCGTCCGGCGTTTTGCAATTAATTCTCATTTGCACTTGACCGCCTCGACCCAGTCTATTATCCCATTTGCGAATGCCTTGCAATTACAAAACAACCCGCGCGCTTTCGGGCGTGTTTAATCGTTATGAGGAAATCGCCCATGTACCGCTTATCGCTTGCCACAAGTTCCTTGCTCGCTTCGGCTGCCGCGATGATCACCGCTGGCCCGGCGCTTGGCGCGGACGAGGCCGACCATATAGAGGAAATCACGGTTACCGCCACCCGAACGGCGCGCCCGGTCTTCACCACGCCGTCCGCGGTCTCGGTGGTCGACGCACAAGACATCGACGTGATCCAGCCACTGGGTTATCGGGACATATTTGAAGCGGTCCCGGGCGTGGAAATACAAGGCGGCAGCCGGCGGATCGCCGAAGAGCCCAACATCCGCGGCTTCCTTGACAAACAGGTCGTCGTGCGCCTCGACGGCGCCCGCCAGAACCTCGACCTGGCGCACCGGGGCCGTTTCTTTGTTGATCCCGATCTTGTCAAACGGGTCGAAGTGTTACGCGGGTCCGCATCCGCGCTTTACGGCAGCGGCGCGCTGGGCGGCGTCATTTCGCTCGAAACCAAGGATGCCGCCGACTTACTGCGGCCCGACGAATCCTTCGGCGGCCGTCTTAAGTTTGGCTATCAGTCCAACGGCGCCGAATTTCTCACATCGGCGGCGCTCTATGGACGGTCGGGCCGTTGGGATGCGTTCACCAATCTGGTTTACCGCGAAATCTTCGAGGATCTCGAGGATGGCGCCGGCGCACCGATTCTCGACAGCCAGGACCGGCTGGTGAACGGCCTGTTCAAACTGGGTTTCGAGCCCCTTGAACACCACCGCATCGAGTTCACCGCCGAAATCTTCAACGGCGAAGGCGAAAATCCGACCAATGCCTCCAGCGTTTCCAGACCGACCACAGTGGTCGACCGAAATACGGAACAGGCGGCGCTGAACCTGAATTACCGCTATAACGATCCGGGGAACCCATGGGTCAATCTGTCCGCCGTCGGCTTCTTCACCGAAATCGATATTTCGGAAGACCGCTTTTTTGACGATCGCCTCGATAACTCTCACTTTGAGAGCTACGGCTTCGATATCTATAACACCTCGAGACTCGCCGCGACCGAGTCGGTGAATGTCAGCCTCACTTATGGCTTCGAGATTTTTGGGGATGAGCAATCGGGCAGCCGCGACGGAGCGGATCGCTCCCAATTTCCTGATGCCGAGTTGCAGTTCACGTCGCTCCATGCCCAGGCGGAGGTGCTGCTGTTCGACCGATTGTCGATCGTTCCGGGCGTGCGGTGGGATAAAGTCGACCTCACGCCGACCGGCGATTTCCCGAGCCGCGACGAAAGTGAGTTTACACCGCGCGTGGCGGTCGGATTCGAACCAACAGACGGAATTTATCTCTGGGGCAGCTATGCCGAGGCCTTTCGGGCGCCGAGCCTCACCGAACTCTTTGCCGACGGGGTGCATTTCTCGGTGCCGCTCGGGCCGGGCATGCTGGTCGTCAATGAATTCATCCCGGGGCTTGATTTGGCCCCCGAACAGGCCGACACCTTTGAGGTCGGCGCCCGCTTCGCCCGACGAGACCTCTTGGCCAAGGAAGACGAACTGAGAATCGAGGGCAGCTATTATCATTCCGACATCGACAATTTTGTCGATCAGGTCGTGACCTTTATTTCTGGTCCTCCGACCTTCGTGCCGCCCGCCGGCCCCTTGGTCTTTCCAGGCACCACCGTCAACCGAAATGTCGACGCGCGCATCAAAGGCGTTGAGGCGGAGGTCCGTTATGAATCCGAGCGGGTTCTGTTCTCGCTGGCTGGCCATGTCGTGGATGGTCTGAATAAAACGACGAGCGAAGGCCTGGCCAATATCCCCCAGAACCGCCTGACCATCGGACTCCAGGGCAAGCTACCGGAATACGGGCTGCGCGCCGGGGGTCGGCTGACCTTGGTCGATGACAGGGACGATGTGCCCGAGGGCAGCGTGTCCACCGAGGCCTACGAGACCGTCGATCTATTCATCAATTGGGCGCCAACGGGACAGTTGTTCCAGGGTGCCAGCATGACGCTGGGAATTGACAATCTGCTTGATGAAAACTACTCGGTTCATCCGACGGTCATCCGCCAACCGGGCCGCAGCGTTCGGCTGTCAATCTCATACAAGTTCGGCGGGTAACGTTCGACGGCGTAACCGTCCCAGTGTCCCATATGGACAAGAAACCCTCGAAAGGAAAACGAATGTTCAAGAAACTCGCATCCGCCGCCGTCGTCACCCTGCTGCCGGCCTCCGCAACCCTGGCCGCTCAGGCGTGCAGCGTCTCCTATGAGGAATTCGAAGAGGCTGTGCCCCATATCGACCTCGCCCAATGCCCGGGCGTCGCAAGCGCCGATGACAAAGGCTTCTGCCGTCTGACGATCGAGGGCGATAAGTTGTTCGTATACAGCTTCCACTTCATCGAGCAGGACGCATGCCTGGTCGATATCAACGGCTACAGCTTTGCCGAGTTCAAGACCAGGTTCGGCATGACCTTCAGCGAGCAGTAAGCCGCGACGCCGGTCAGTTCGCGACGCAGGTCGAAGCCGTTTTGCTCAAGATATTCGTCGGCCAGCAGCTCCATGATCCGGCGGTCATAATCGTCGCCGCCCAGGCAGGTATTGCCGCTCACGGCGCGGACTTCAAAAAAGCCTTTCCCCATTTCGAGGATGGAAACATCGAAGATGCCGCCCCCCAGATCCCAGACCATGGCCATCTGAACGTCTTCGCGATCCAGTCCGTAGGCCAGGGCCGCCGCCGTGGGCTCGTTGATGATGCGGATGACCTCAAGCCCGGCGATTTCGCCGGCGTCGCGGCGCTCCTTTGGCCTTGTTGCTCCTTTGGCCTTATTGCTCCATCGGCCGAGTGGTCCCTCCGGAACCATTCGGGGATATCGCCCGGCCACCGGGTTTTCCCGGCATTCTCTCCGGCGGTGTGGGTATAGTCTCGCTTGTGCGGCTCTCCCGCGGTTCCAGCAGCGCCCCCAGCGTATCGTTCACCAGGTCGTCCAGCCCGTCCCGGACGCTCTGGACCGCATTGCCGACGCCGTGATCTTCCTTGATCTGTTCAATGGCCTCGTCCAGTTCGCGAAGGGCGTTGCCCGGCCTTTCCGTCTCGGCGTCGCTAAGCCTGCCACCCTCCATCCGCCTCACCGCCTCAAGGCCCAATGTGTCGCGGATGATCTCAACGAGCGCCAGCACGAGTCCGAGCACCCCCTCCTTCAGCTTGCCTTCATCCAGTTCAACCTTCATGGCCGTTCAATCCTCCGGCTCGCCCGCCAACAGAAGGTCCAGGACCCCGTTGCGAAAGTGCCGCTCAATCACGCGGTTGCAAGGCCGCGGCAGTCGAAACTCTCCGAATTGCGGGCCACGCATTGAATCCGCGGCCAAAACGAGTTTGTCTCCCTGAAGTTCAACCCGTATGTCCTTTTCCACCACGCCCGGCACCTCGGCGATGACGCGGACGCGGTTTCCTTCCTTGAAGCAGTCCACATGAATGGCCCGGCCCGGCGGCGGTTTGACCCTTGATCGCCCGCGCCTGCCGGCCTTGCCGCCAGTGCGCCCGGGGGGAATCGACCGCACCCGAGGTGGGATCGAGCGTATTTCAAGACCGGAGGGGCCCGAACCCGACCATCCCTCGCGCAGACATTGCTCCACTTCCTCTTCAACGTCCTTCAGGCGCTCGCGAAACGCCTCCGATTTTCCCACGGACTTGATGACGGTGTCTAAACCCGGCACCATGTTGCCCAGCCCGGTGAGAACACTGGTGGCGACACCCTCTTCCCCCTGTTCCTCCTTCTTCGGCTCCGTCTTCGCTGGTTTTTTTGCCTTTGTCATGTTTTTGCACCTCGCTTCAGTTGAGAGCCCTTGAAGGTCGCATCCAACCCGCGCTCCTCAGACCGATATTCCTGGCGCTGTCCAGCCGCACCAGGGGCAACCGTGATCAAGCAACTCCTCCCTGATCGACACCTTGCGGCAGTCGGGGCAGAATTCCTTGATTTTGCAGGTATCCTCCCATGCCGGAACGGAAAGATCCGTGCCGGTGGGGAACTCCAACCCGTAGCGGGCAGCGGTCTCGAAAGAAGCCAACGCCATTCGCAGCTTGATGCCAAGGAGTTCCACGCCGGCAACGGACACCATTATGTCGCCATTGATGACGAGGCCCTTGTCCAGGATCCGGTTGACCAAATCGACAAGCGTTCGGTCGCGCAGCGCGTCCTGGCTGCGGAACACCCCGGCATATTCTTCCGGATTGCTGGTAAAGATGGCGGTGAATTGGGGATGGACCTTAAGGTAACCGGCATCGCCTTCCCGGGCCGCGGGAAGGCCCAGAACCTTCTCCTGCAACACCGACAGGAGGACGTTGTTGGCCTCGGGCCGCGAGCGCGTGAACTCGTCGTATATCAGGGTGAGACCGTACTTGCAGGCGACGGTGAGCCGGTTGTCGATCCACCGCTTCTGCATGTTCTCTTCCGTTTTCAGGACGGAATGGATGAAATTGTCCACCACCTTTCTCAGACGGTAACCGTGCTCGCCGCCGATCAGATCCGAAGTGGAAAACTCCGCGAGTAGTCGGCGCATTTCCTCGGCTCGCTCCGGGTCGAGGGCGGCAAAGTCGGTGCAAAGTTGAGCCGTCTCGTCAGCATTTGTTCTAATGAGCTCCTTGCGATCCTGCCTCTTGGCCAGGATATCCTCGGCCATCCCTTCATACGGCGCCATCACATTCCTCCTTCATTCAGTCCCGACCAATCGCCCAGTGGATTCGATGAATCGGAGAGTTCCCTGAAGCCAGCTTCATTGCCTGCTCTGCCCGTCTCTGCATTTCTACATCGCGTCGGGGAAGCCACGCTCGAGCGTCACGGGGTTTCAATCCGTCACGGAGGGGCAGTCTGCCTGTGCCTCCGTGCACCCGAGGGCGCTCCCGTATTACGGCTGTCTAACCAAGACAGCGCGCCTCAGGACGCCGCCGCCTAATCAAGCAGCTTCTTCGGGCAGCAGCCCGACGGCCTCGGCATATTTAAGGAACGTCTCGACCCCGGCCACGACGATCCGGGCCTCGATCGCCAACAGTTCGATGCCCACCAGGGAAATCCTGACCCAGGCATCGACGACCACACCCTTGTCCAAAATGCGATCCACGACCTCCACAAGGCTGGAGGATGCAATTGCCTTTTCAACCGCCATTGTCTTCTCCGTTCCATAGTGCCCCCTCATTTCGCTCAGACGTGGGGTCGGGAACCTTGACGCTCTTGTCCGCGCCCAATGGCCGCACGCTGTGCGTTTCCAGGGCCCTCAATAATTTGGCCTGGTGGACAAGGGAGAGATTGCCGACCTCGTCGAGAAACAGGATGCCGTTATGGGCCGAGCGAAAGCGCCCCTTGGTGCTTCGCGTGGTGCCGGTATAGGCGCCGACCTCATGACCGAACAGCTCTCCTTCCAATAGTTCCGTGGGAATCGCGCCGCAGTCCTGGGTCACGAAAGGCGCCTTGGCTCTTGGACTCAAGCGGTGGATCGCGCGCGCCAACACTTCCTTGCCGACGCCGGTTTCTCCCTGGATAAGCACGGAGTACCCACTGGCGGCGGCGGTTCGCGCAAGCTCCCGCACCTCCTTGATCTGGGGGCTTTCGCCGGCCAGTCCCAAGTCGTTTTCAGCACCCTCGGGCGGCCCGCGACGCTTGCCGAAAGGCATCGTGGTATAAAAAGGATCGAAGATCTTGCCGCACTGTTCCAGGTGAGAATGGTGCCATTCGGATTCAGGGAAATCACGAGGTCGCTGGCGCTTTCCACGACGCTGGCGATATGGCGCTCGGCCCTCCGGATTTCCTCTCCGAGACCCTCCTTCTCGGTAATATCGTCCATGATCAAAAGGGCGCTCACCACGGCGCCGCCGCCATCCAGGACAGGATGGAATTTCAACGTATAGACGCGCGCGCGGTGGCCCGCGGCCCGGTAAGTCAATTTGCCGCCATTCATTGGCTTCCCGGTCTCGAAAATATCCGAAATGCGCTGCTCCAGGCGGGCGTGCCGACGAAATACTTCCGGAAAGAGGTCTCCCAGGGGCGTCCCAACAAGCCCGTTGGTGGAGTCTTTGTTCTTTTTAAGAAGGCTGCGATTGGCCAGCCTGACTTTTTGGTCTTTATCGAAAGCAAAGACCAAACTGGGAACCGTGTTCAGAATTTTCTCATAAATTTCTTGCATGTCATGGTTCCTCTGGAGGAACCATGGGACAACTATTACACGGTGGCGTCAGGGCGACGCGGGACGGCGGATCGCCCGCCTGAGAGGAGCGAGCGGGTCGAAGCCTTCCATATCCACCACCGACGCCCATCCTTGCCCTTCATATCTGGCCGGAATCCCGAAATTCGACCTTTCCGCCCCTTCTCCCAAAAGTCCGTTGGCAAGCCTTTTGGGAGAATAATCCGCTCAATCGATAACTGTATAGCTTGGCAACCAGTTACATTAGCTGCTGTACTTAGTCTTTTATTGGCTGTTATAACTTATCACTTATTAAATATGATATCTTTTTTGATTAGCTAAAAATAGCCAGATTAGGCTCATCCCTGTCGTCTGTCAACCTGGTCTTGCCCGACAAGTCTGGCCAATTACCGGGAATTACTGGCGATCGAATGATTTCATAAGAGATAAAAGTGCTCTAGCCAGTCACCTGTTCCAGCCATCGCTCGCCCAATGAAATCTCTTTGTGACGAAATCTGTTGCGAAGGAATTGCGTGGCCTTTCCGGCGGGCAGCGGGGGACTGAAGCAGCGCCCCTGGACCTCGTCACAATGGCGACTTTGCAGGAAATGCAGTTGCGCCGGGGTTTCAGCCCCCTCGGCCACGACCTTCAAGCCAAGGCTGTGTGCCATGGCGATGATCGCTTCGACAATGGCTGCCGAATCCGCGCTCGTGGTCACATCGGCGACGAATGATTGATCAATCTTCAACTGATCGATGGGATAGCGTTTCAGGTAGCTCAGGCTCGAATAACCGGTGCCAAAATCATCGATGGCGAACCGCACCCCTCGTTCCCTTAGCGCCTCCATCACCGGCAGCGTTCGGTAGGACTGGGTCATCATCACATGTTCGGTGATCTCGAGCATCAGGCTTTGGCCCTTGAGTCCGGTTTGTTTGAGGAGGCCTTCGATCATGCCGAGAAGCGCCTCGTCCTGGAATTGGCGCGGCGACAGGTTGACGGCGATGACCAGGTCACACATATCCATTTGCCGCCAGGCCTTGATCTGGGCACAGGCCGAACGCAGCACCCATGCGCCGATCGGCAGGATCAGCCCTGTCTCTTCCGCCAGCGGGATAAACTCTGCCGGCAATACCAGCCCCCGGCTTGGCGAATGCCAGCGGATCAACGCCTCGATCCCTTGAATCTGACCGGTTTTCAACGTCACTTGCGGCTGATAGAAGAGTTCGAATTCATCCCGCTCCAACGCCTGGTGAAGCTCGTTCTCCAGTTTTAGGCGCTGCAGGGAGCGGTTGTTCCGGGCCCCTTCGTAATATTGATAACCGTTGCGGCCGCCGTCCTTGACTTGATAAAGGGCGGTATCGGCATTCTTGAGCAGGGTCATCAGGTCCTTGCCGTGGCGCGGGTAAAAACTCGCCCCGATACTACAACTCACGGTCACTCGGTGCTGATCCAGTTGCAGCGGCTGGTGAACCTCGTCGAGAATGCGCCGAAGAAACTTCGAGAGAGCCGACTCGCCCGTGGCGAGGTCAAGCCGAATTAACATCACAAACTCGTCGCCGCCCCAGCGGGCAACGGTATCGCAGTCGCGGACACACGCCGACAGACGCCTGGCCATGACCCGCAACATCTCGTCGCCCAAGGGGTGACCCAGGCCGTCGTTGACATGTTTGAACCGGTCCAGGTCGAGAAACAGGACCGCGACCCAGGCGCTTCGGCCATCCTCGCCCCGAATGGCCTGCAGGAAGCGTTTCTCCAGGAGCAGGCGATTGGGCAGCCCGGTGAGCGTATCGCGGTGGGCCAGGTTGACCAGTTTATTCTCGAAGTGCTTGCGTTTGCCGATCTGTTCCTGCAGGGCCTGGTTTGCGGCCAGCATATTTCTGGCGGCGCGGCGCAGGGAATGGAAGTAGATGGCCAACAGGCCGGTGATCAGCCAGCCCCCCAGCAAACTGATCAAGGGAACAGCCGAGACCTTGGATGTAAATTGCGACGGGGCGCTTACGATGACAACTGACCAGCGGCGCCCCGCGACCTGGATCACGGCTCGATGCTGCAAGCTCCTTTCCGGCGGCGGCGTGAAGCTTTGCCGGTCTCTCTCGCGGCTGAGCGAGGTGTGCGAGTGCAGGAACCGGCTCGCGCCGCTGGCGGACTCATCAAACAGCCACAGATCGATCGCCCTGGTGTCTGAGGTTCCCATTGCGGCGTCGACGAGATCGCCGACCCGGAACACGCCGAGCGCGAATCCGATCAGCCTCCGGCGCCGTTCTTCGGGCGTCGTCAGGGGCTTGCCTTCCGTGTAAATCGGGTGATAGGCGAGAAAACCAAACTGCTTGCCGGTTTCCTGAACCAGGGTGATACGGCCGCTGATCCTCATTTTGCCGCCGTCCCGCGACCGGTTCAGGGCCGCGAGCCGGGTTGGGTTGGAAGCCAGGTCGAACCCCAGGGCAATCTCGTTACCGCGATAGGGCTCGACAAAATAGACCGGGAAATACTCCTTTCGGGTCGGAGACGCTTGCATGCGCCCCTGCTCCAAACGATCGCGTATGCGGAAGTCTGGAAAGTCGGCCCGCGCCTGGGCCTCATAGGCAGCGCGTTGGCTATCGGCAATGCGCGGTATCCATTCAAGGGCCTGTATACTGGGGTATTGGCGCAACAGGTGGCTGGCGAAATCATGGAATGCCTTACGGCTGACCCTGCCCCCCGGGATGGTGTCGTAAAGAGCGTGCAGCGCGTGTAAGACCCCCAGTCGTGTGGCGATCACCTTTTCGAGTGCGGCCACCCGCTCCTGGGCTTGCTCGACGAACCGGGCGCGCCCTTCCTCCTGGGCCAGATGATATTCCTCCTGATAGAGCACCGCGGCGACCACAGCGGATAGCAGCGCGCCACCGCAAACAATGCCCCAAAGCGGCCAATGCCGCTTTGCGTTCTTGTTACCAACGTATTTTGCCAGGAGCAAAGTCAACCTCCTCCCCACCCATCCAAATCGAGTAAATGGGCAGGGGGTCGTGAAAAACCATCGGACCCGCAACCAGGCCAGATATCCAGCCGCCGGCCGCACTCTAGACACCATACTATTATTCTATTAATATTTAGTGAGTATATATCGTTGATGTATACTAGTCTATTTCTATCGCATGCGTCGCATTTTCGCGGTGGCTGTGATGACACGCCATCGATTCGGACACGGGAGACAAAGCGGCAATGCGTCTGACCGTACTCTTTACGGCCATGACCGTCTTTTTAGCTGGCAACAGCACAATCGCGGCCGGTGACGTCCCGGGCGGCAAGCTGGCGGGCACGGTAAAACTCGCCTACTACTTCGATTCTCGCGATTTCAACACCCTGGCGGTCAACCTTTCGGTGAAGAACCTCCCTTTCGGCTGGAATCTGTGGGGATTTACCGACCTCCATGGCAGGCAGCATGACGCCAGGGGCCGCTTTCATATTAGCCGCACCTTTTCCGAATACCGGCTGTCAAAAAACCTGGCTCGGTTGAGCGGCATTGACGGCCTGGGATTTCAATTCGAATACAACCATTTCACCCCCGCCAACCGGTCGGTTGGCCTTGCGTTTCGCTTCTAGAGCACTGATCAACAGGCGACCACCACGAAAAAGTGGCGGGGCCGCCGGGGAGAAGATCCCCCCCGACGGCCCCGCACCAGGCACGTTAGGCTGCTCTCATGGGCAGCTGAAGGTGCCCAGGGCGGGGATGGCGCCGCCTGCCGCCTGGTAGCGGGCGTAGTATTCCTGCAGGAACTGATTGGCGATCGCCGCATCGTGGACGATCAGCAGGTTTTCGTCATTGACGTCATTGCCGTTGACGCTCCAGTTGGTGGAGCCGACGACAACCGACGGGTCGCTCACCGTGCACGCATCGATGATCATCGTCTTGCTGTGCAGCTTACGGTCCTCGTTGTCGATGAGCACCGGAGCCGGATTGGCCCAGCGGGTATTGGGGTTGCCCTGGCTGGTCTGCGAGGCGGTGCGGCCGGTCATGTCGACCGAGGCGGACCACCACTGATTCCAGAAGCTGGCGTCGAACACGCCCTGAACGTCGAAGCCGGTCAGCGTCCCCACAAGATCCTGGTCGGAACCTTCCCACTTAACCTTCAAGGCATCGACGAGGCCTTGAGTGGACCAGGCGAAGATTGAGAAATAGGCCGAGAAGTCGGCACTGGTCGTAACATAGCTGGTTACATTGCCGACCGCGTCGTCGCCGGGCGAGAAATAGAGTTCCACGGTCCGCCCGCCGACGGTGAAGAAATGCGGCGTATTGTCGATCTTGCGGGAGTGGAAGTTGCTGACCGCCGGATCGGGCGTCATCGTTGACGAGCCCCACATCTCTTCGAACTCGGTGGTGAAGGCACTGGCGAGCGTCACGTCGTTGATCTCGATCGAATGCTGTGTATTGCCGCCAAGGATGCCTGCGGTCTGGTTGGCTGCGTCACCATAAAGGCCGGTCAGCGTGAAGTTCCACGACCCCGTCCACACCCAGGCGCCGTCGATCACCGCAAACTTATTATGCGCCTGATCGCCTTCGGCGTAATAGTTGCTCGGCGCCGTCTTCAGCTCGGCATCGGCGATGAGATAGCCGGTCTCAGTACCATTGCCGACCCCGACGGTGACCTGGGTCAGTCCATCAAGTGTGGCGGGCAGGCCGGCGGCCGTGCGCTTGGCGCTGTCCTCGACCGCGAATATGGGCGAATCGGAAAACAGTGCGATGTCGTCCGCGGTGCCGATCGTCCCGTCGGTGCCCCGAAGCAGCCGTTCCAGCTGCAAGCGCATGTCCTCATAGCGGGTGACGCGGTCAGTGTCGGTGGGCGACGGGTCCTTCGAATCGGCGATCACCCGAACAAACACGCCAGCGGCCGCGCGTTCAATAAGCGCGTCGGCGATGGCCGTGAGATTGATCTCGTAAATCGCCAGATCGATGGTGCTCTGCGCCCCGCCCAAGCGTGAGATCAGCCGTTCCTCCAGATTGATCTGGTGATTGGCCAGGTTCCCGGCTGTCGCATAATCGGTAAGCGCGTTCTTGTTGAAATAGACGTTGATCGCGCCCGGCTCGTTGCTGACCTGATTGAGGAACTGCGTCGTGCCGCCTCCTCCACCGCCGCCGCCACCGCTGACGCCCGTATTGGTTGCTCCCGGCGTGCCCAGGCCCACGTCATAGGCGGCCGTTCCCGTCTGCCAACCCGTTGGTATGCGCTCCATGGTGGCCTTGGTGGTGTTGTCGCCAGCCGCCCAGTTATTGACGGAGTCGATGAGAACACCGCCGCCATCGCGAAGCTCCAATACCTCGCCGCCATTCTCCATCGCGCCCGTATAGATGAGATCCGCCGTGATCCCTGGAACCGTCGTGTCGTCGGTGCGCTCAAGCAGAAAGAATCCGCCCGCCGGGATTGAGCCCGACAGGGTGATCGACGGCGTTCCGTCCGTCGCCTTCAAGGTCCATCCGCTCAGGCTGACCGCCGCCGCGGTGGTGTTGCGCAGCTCGATCCATTCATCGTTGGCGCTGACGGTCGTGCCCATCCAGGCGATTTCATTGATCTCCACGTCGCCGGCTTGCGCGGCCGATGCGGCAAGCGGCGGGTAAAGAATGGCGAGGCTTATCGCCCCTAAAGACAGAAAGTTACGCATAATTTTGTCTCCTGTTATTTTGGTTGTTGTGAAGTGTTGTTATTCTCGCATTACGCGCACGCCATGACAAGCCATGAGCGAACAATTTGATAAACAACCCCCGCAGATATCTGAGTTCAGACATCTCGATACAAAATATAGAAAATCTGGGACTTGTATATAGTTTTCCGTCTATCTGTACGTCTGTTTATATGTATCTCTGACTATACATATATTATGATCTATGCCTGTCCGGCTATATGGAAAACGTTATCAAGGGGGGGGACTGCCTCCAGCCACTATCCGGGGACAGTATATGGTTTTAACCAATATCTCTTGACGCCGCCGCCGCCAGAAGAAACACTTTCAGTTGCGCCACACAGGCAGTTGCGCCACACAGGCGGCTGCGCCACACAGGCGGCTGCGCGACATAGCCGCCACAGGGAGAGGTCAATGGGAATTACAGTTTCTTTGACGGTGAACGGCAAAGCCGTGGCCGCGGAAATCGAGGCGCGCACCTTGCTGGTTGATTTTCTGCGCCAGAACCTTGGTCTCACCGGCACCCATGTCGGATGCGATACCAGCCAATGCGGCGCCTGCACCGTGCATCTGGACGGCGAACCGATCAAATCCTGCACCATGCTGGCCGTACAGGCGGCGGGCCGGGAAATCACGACGATAGAAGGATTGGCCAACGACGAATTGCATCCGATGCAAAAGGCGTTCAACGACCATCACGGCCTGCAATGCGGCTTCTGCACACCGGGCATGATCATGACCGCCGTCGACATCGCCAGGCGCTATCCCGAACCCGACGAGCCAGTGATACGCAAGGAACTTGAAGGCAATATCTGCCGCTGCACCGGTTACCACAATATCGTGAAGTCAATATCGGCGGGCGCGGCCGCGATGAAGGCCGAGATGAAGGAGTGAGCCCACCATGGCCGAGACAGGGATCGGCGCTCCGGTGCGCCGCAAGGAAGACAAGCGATTCATTACCGGCAAAGGCCGCTATGTGGCCGACATCAACCGGCCCCACCAATGCCACGCCGGTTTCGTGCGCTCGCCCCACGCCCATGCCCGGATTACCCGAATCGACGCCGTTTCAGCCTTGGCCGCGCCGGGCGTGGTGGCGGTTCTGACCGGGGCCGACCTGGCGGCCGACGGTCTCGGCGCCCTCCCCTGCGCCTGGATGATCCATTCCAGGGACGGCAGCGAAATGAAGCAGCCGCCGCACCCGGTGATGGCGACCGATACCGTCCGTTACGTGGGCGAAGCGGTGGCGGTGGTCCTCGCCGAAAGCGCGGCCCAGGCCAGAGACGCCCTGGAACTGGTCGAGGTCGAATATGACGAACTGCCGGCCATCGTGTCATGCGGCGACGCCATCGCGCCAGACGCGGTTCAGCTTCACGAGGCGGCGCCGGGCAACGTCTGTTTTGAATGGGAAATCGGCGACCAGGTGGCCACCGACAAGGCTTTTGAAGCCGCTCATCACATTTCAAGGATCGATCTCGTTAACAACCGCCTGGCGCCCAACGCCATGGAGCCGCGCGCGGCAGTTGCCGATTACGACGCCGGCGCCGAGGCGTTTACGATCCATACCACCTCACAAAACCCGCATTTTTCCCGGCTGGTGTTCGCGGCGTTCCTGGGGCTCGCGCCGGAGCACAAGATCCGGGTCGTGGCCCCAGACGTGGGCGGCGGCTTCGGCTCAAAGATTTTCGTCTATTCCGAGGAAACCGTGTGCGCCTGGGCGTCGCGCCGGATCGGCCGGCCGGTCAAGTGGACCGCCGACCGCTCGGAAGCTTTTCTCACCGACGCTCATGGCCGCGACCACGTCTCCCACGCCGAACTGGCGATGGACGAGAACGGCAAGTTCCTGGGGCTGCGGGTAAAAACCAGGGCCAATCTGGGGGCCTATCTGTCAACGTTCGGCGGCGCGGTGCCGACATTCATGCACGCGACCTTGTTGGCCGGGCAATATGCCACCCCCGCAATTCATGCCCAAATCGACGCCATCTTCACCAACACCACCCCGGTCGACGCCTATAGGGGCGCCGGCCGGCCGGAGGCGACTTATCTGTTGGAACGGCTGATCGAAACCGCCGCCCGGGATATCGGTATCGACCCGGCGGAGCTAAGACGCCGCAACTTCATCCCCACCGAGGCGTTTCCTTACGAAACCCCGGTCGGACTGACTTACGACATTGGCGATTACGAGGCATCGCTGTCCAAAGCCCTGGCCGAGGCCGGCTATGACGGGTTCAGCGCTCGCAAGACTGAGGCGGCAAGGCGTGGCAAGCTGCGCGGCATCGGCCTTGCCTGTTATATCGAAGCGAGCGGCGCGGCGCCGTCGCAAGTCGCCGCGGCGCTTGGCGCGGGGGCCGGATTGTTCGAATCGGCCCAGGTCCGCGTCAACCCGACCGGCAGCGTTGCTGTGTACACCGGCGCCCACAGCCACGGTCAGGGGCACGAAACCGCGCTCGCGCAAATCGTTTCCGACCGGCTCGGCATCGCCATCGACGATGTTGACGTCATCCATGGCGATACGGCCAAGGTGCAATATGGGGTCGGAACCTTCGCCTCACGCTCGCTCTCAGTGGGCGGCTCGGCGGTGATGATGGCGCTCGACAAGATTATCGCCAAGGGCCGCAGGATTGCCGCTCATATGCTGGAGGCCGCCACCGAGGACATCGAGTTTGACCGGGGTCGGTTCACGGTCGGCGGAACCGACCGCTCAATCTCGTTTGGCGAGATCGCGTTTTCGGCCCATGCGCCGGTCAATTATCCACTCGATGAGCTTGAACCGGGGCTGGATGAGAACGCTTTCTATGACCCGGCCAACTTCACCTATCCGGCCGGTTCCTACGTGTGCGAGGTTGAAATCGACCCCGAAACCGGCACCGTCGAGATCGTCAGATTCACCGCTATCGACGACTTTGGCCGGGTTATCAATCCAATACTCGTCGCCGGTCAGGTTCATGGCGGCCTGGCGCAGGGCATCGGTCAGGCGTTGCACGAGAACTGCGTTTATGATCGGAACAGCGGCCAGCTTTTGACCGGCTCTTACATGGATTACTGCATGCCCCGGGCCGACGATCTGCCCAATTTCGACATCGGACTGACCGAGACCCCGTGCACCCACAATCCGCTCGGCGTGAAGGGCTGCGGCGAGGCCGGAGCGATCGGCGCGCCGCCGGCCGTGATCAACGCGATCACCGATGCCCTTGGCGTACGCACCCTCGACATGCCGGCGACACCGCAGGCGGTTTGGCGGGCGATCCGCAACAGCCGTTCCACCCACGCCGCTTCATAAAGGGACAAGATCATGCTCGATTTCAACTATCACCGTCCCGCCACCGTTGAGGAAGCGGCGTCGTTGCTGGCGCGGGCCGAAGACGGGATGTATCTCGCCGGGGGTCACACCCTGCTGCCAACGATGAAACAGCGCCTCGCCTCCCCCAGCGATCTGATCGACCTGTCCGCCATCCCGGAACTTGCCGGGATCACTATCGAAGGCGACACGGTCACCGTGGGTGCGATGACCAGCCACGCCGCCGTTGCATCATCGGCCGCGGTCACGCGCGCGATTCCGGCATTGGCGGCGCTGGCCGGCAATATCGGCGATCCCGCGGTGCGCAACCGCGGCGCCCTCGGCGGCTCGATCGCCAATAACGACCCGGCGGCGGATTATCCGGCGGCGCTCGTCGGTCTCGGCGCGACCGTTAAGACCACCAAGCGCGAAATAGCCGCCGATGATTTTTTCACCGGCATGTTCGAAACGGCGCTGGATGATGGCGAGATCATCCTGTCGGTGTCGTTCCCCGCGCCCGCAAAAGCGGCCTATGTCAAGTTCGCCAATCCCGCCTCGCGCTATGCCATCGTCGGGGTGTTTGCGGCCGAAACCGCCGACGGCGTTCGGGTGGCGGTCACCGGGGCCGGCGCGTGCGTGTTCCGATGCACCGAGATGGAAAGCGCCCTGGCCGACAACTTCTCGCCCGAAGCGCTCGACCACATCGATGTCCCCGCCGAAGAACTGAACAGCGATTTGCACGCCGGGGCCGAGTACCGCGCGCATCTTGTGAGCGTGATGGCCAAGCGGGCGGTGGCGGCGGCGAACGGCTGAGCCGGACTTATGGCCCGCGCGCACCCCCGATCAATCGACGAGACGCTGACCCTGCTCGGCCGAGGTGATTACGTCGCCGAGCGCAGCCTGGCGACGACGCTTTACCTTGGCCTGTCGATGGGCCGTCCACTGTTTCTCGAAGGCGAAGCAGGCGTCGGCAAGACCGAGATCGCCAACGTCCTGGCCCGCACCCTGGGCCGCAAGCTCGTCCGTTTGCAGTGCTATGAGGGGCTCGACGTCTCATCGGCGGTCTATGAATGGAATTATTCCCGCCAGATGATCGAGATCCGCATGGCCGAAGTGGCGGGCGGGATCGATCGGACAGCGCTTTCAAAAGACGTCTTTTCCGAGCAGTTTCTGATCCGGCGGCCGATTCTGGAAGCGCTTGAGCCCCAATCCGGCGGCCCGCCGGTATTGTTGATCGACGAACTTGACCGCACCGACGAGCCTTTCGAGGCGTTCCTCCTTGAAGTATTGGCGGATTATCAGGTTACGATCCCCGAAATCGGAACCATCCGGGCCAAAAAGCCGCCCATTGTGGTGATAACCTCGAACCGCACCCGTGAAATCCACGATGCCCTCAAGCGGCGATGCCTGTACCATTGGGTCGATTTTCCCGACGCTGAGCGGGAGCTTGCGATCCTTCGGCGCAAGGTCCCCGACGCCGATCAATGTTTGAGCGCCCAGATTGTGGCCTTTATCCAGGCGCTTCGGGCCAGGGACCTTTACAAATTGCCCGGCGTCGCCGAGACCATCGACTGGGCCACCGCGCTCACCCATCTCGACAAGCTGGAACTCGACGCCAATGTGATCGACGACACCCTGGGTGTTTTGCTGAAATATCAGGATGATATCGCGCAAGTCAGAGGCAGCGAGGCGGCCTCGATACTGGCCGACATTCGGGCCGGCCTCGCCGCGGCCAAGGCATGATGATGGCCGACAGTTCGGCGGGTAAACTCGCGGCCAACATCATGCATTTCGCCCGCGTCCTTCGCGCCGCGGGATTGAGGATCGGCACCGGTACCGTGATCGAGGCGGTGCGGTCCGTTGAGGCGATCGGGGTAGAGCGACGCGACGATCTTTATTGGACGCTCCACGCCACATTCATCACCCGTCACGACCAGCACGAGATATTCGATCAGGCGTTTCATCTGTTCTGGCGCGACCCGAAGCTGTTGGAGCGCATGATGGGCGTGCTTTTGCCGCGCGTCGCAGACCGGGGCGCACCAGAAAAGGACGCGGCCATAATCCGTCGTTTGGCGGAAGCACTGGGCGGCACTGGCCGAACCCGGACGCCAGGGCACACCAAAACAGTGGAGATTGATGCCGCCCTGACGGCCTCGGACACCGAGATCCTGCAACACAGGGATTTCGAACAGATGTCGGGCGATGAGCTGGCCCAGGCCAAGGCCGCAATCGCCCGCATGAACTTGTCGGTAAAGCCGGTTCCGACACGGCGTTATCTCGCGGCGGCACAGGGGCGCAAAGCCGACATCCGGGCCAGCCTGCGGGCGGCGCGGCGTTACGGCGGCGGCTTTATCCCGCTTAGGAAACGCGCCCGCGCCGTGCGCCCGCCGCCGCTGGTGCTGTTGTGCGACATTTCGGGTTCGATGCAGCGTTACAGCCGCATGCTGCTCCATTTCATGCATCGCCTGACCAATGATCGTGACCGGGTTTCGAGCTTTTTGTTCGGCACCCGGCTCACCAATGTCACGCGTCATCTTCGCTACCGCGACGTCGACATGGCGCTGGCCAGGATCGCCGGTTCGGTCGAGGACTGGTCCGGCGGCACCCGCATCGGCCGCTGCCTCCATCGCTTCAATCGCGACTGGGCGCGCCGCGTGCTTGGCCAGGGCGCGGTCGTGCTGCTGATTTCCGACGGGCTCGATCGGGATGCCGGGGCCGGGCTCTCAAGGGAAATGGATCGGCTGCATCGGTCGTGCCGGCGGCTGATTTGGCTCAATCCCTTATTGCGTTATCCGGGGTTCGAGCCTAAATCTTTAGGCATAAAGGCGATTTTGCCCCATGTGGACGACTTTCGGCCGGTGCACAATCTGCGGTCCCTGGGCGGCCTGGTGCAGGCGCTTTCGCACCCGGCTCCGGGCGAAACGGGCTCAGTGCGGATATATCAGGACCGGCTTCGGGAGACAGCGGCATGACCGGTGATCTGGTCACTCACGACAACATTCTGGAACAGGCGGCCGAATGGCGCACGGCAGGCAAGAACGTCGCCCTGGCCACCGTGGTTGCGACCTGGGGCTCGGCGCCGCGCCCGGTCGGAAGCCAGCTCGCGGTCGATGATCAGGGGGCCTTCGTGGGCTCGGTCAGCGGCGGCTGCATCGAGGGCGCGGTGATCACCGAGGCGCTCGAAGCCATTATCGATGGCAAGCCCCGGCTGCTGGAATTCGGCGTCACCGACGAACAGGCCTGGGAAGTGGGCTTAAGCTGTGGCGGCCAGATAAAGGTTTTCGTGGAACCGATTGGCGGCGATCGATGAAACAGGCAACGCTTGACCGGTTGATCGAATGCCGGGCGGCCAAAACCCCGGTGGTTCTGGCGACCCATCTTGGCAGCGGTGCAGAGACGCTTTATCACCCCTTAAAGGACGAGCGGCTCCAACTCGACGGCGCCGATCTGACCGCCGAGGCGGCGGCGGCGCTTCGATCCGATCGTGGCAGGCCGATTGAGACGCCGACGGGCACGGTGTTTCTCAATGTCTTTAATCCGCCGCTGCGGATGCTGGTGATCGGCGCGGTGCACATCACCCAGCCGCTGGTGCGCATGGCCGAACTGGCTGGCTTTGATGTCACCGTGATCGACCCGCGCACCGCGTTCGCCACCACTGAGCGTTTTCCCGGCATCAAGCTGCGCCATGACTGGCCCGACGAGGCATTGGAGCAGCTAAAGCCCGATGCGCGCACGGCGGTCGTAACCCTGACCCACGATCCCAAGATCGACGATCCGGCGCTCATTGCAGCGCTGCGGTCGGACGTGTTTTACATCGGCGCCCTGGGCAGCCGGCGGACCCACGGCAAGCGGCTTGAGCGCCTGGGCGAGGCAGGCTTCGACGCATTGACGCTTGAGCGCATTCACGCCCCCATCGGACTGTCGATCCACGCCAAATCGCCCGCCGAAATCGCGGTCTCGATCATGGCCCAGGTCGTCGAGACCTTGCGCGACGATCCCACGACATGATTTTCGGCTGGTTTCCGGTCGCAGAGGCCGAAGGCGCCATTCTGGCCCACAGCATGCGGATCCGGGGCCAGCGCTTCAACAAGGGCCGCGTCCTTGACAGCGGTGACATCGCGGCGCTGTTACAAGCGGGCCACGACCGGGTCATGGCGGCCCGGCTTGAACCCGACGACGTGCCCGAGAACGAGGCAGCGGATCGGGTGGCGCGGGCTTTGCTCGGCAACGGCATGGCGGCCAAACCGGCCTTTACCGGGCGCGCCAATCTGATTGCCGGGGTCAAGGGCCTCGTGGTGATCGACCATGAACGGCTTGACCAAATCAATTTGCTGCATGAAGCGCTGACGGTCGCCACCGTCGAACCGTTCGCGCTGGTCGAGCCTGGCCAGATCGTCGCCACCATCAAAATCATCCCCTTCGCGGCCCCCGACCACGCCATCGCAAAGGCCGAGGAAATCGCCGCCGACGGAGGGCCGATCATCAGCGCGGCCGCGCTTAAGCCGCGCCGAGCCGCGCTCATTCTGACCTCACACCAGCAACCCCATGACAAGGTGCTGGAGAAAACCCGCGCCTCGGTCGTTGCGCGGCTTGAGGCGCTTGGCTGCCGGTTGGGCGGCGAAAAGCAGTGCCCGCACGATGAAGACGCGATCGCCAAAGCAGCACGCGCATGCGCCGCGCAAGGTTTGAGCCCGATCCTGGTCTTCGGGTCCTCGGCGATCGTGGACCGGCGCGATGTGATTCCCACCGGGATCGAACGCGCGGGCGGAACCATCGATCATTTCGGAATGCCGGTGGACCCGGGCAATCTTTTGCTGTTGGCGCACATTGGCGCAACCCCGGTGATCGGCTTGCCCGGCTGCGCCCGATCCTTGAGTCTCAATGGTTTCGACTGGATCTTGCGCCGCGTGGTCGCCGGACTGGCCATCAGCCGGACCGACATCATGAGGATGGGAACCGGCGGCTTGCTGAAAGACTTCGCCGGCCGTCCGCAACCCCGCCAGGCCAAGACCCGGATGGTGAGTGCCCGCGCGCCCAGGATTGCCGCCCTGGTACTGGCCGCCGGCCAGTCGCGCCGCATGGGCGCGGTCAATAAGCTGCTGCAGGATATCGACGGACAGCCGATGCTGGTCCGCACCGTCGACGGCGTGCTGAAAAGCCATGCCGCGCCGGTGGTCGTGGTAACCGGGCACCAAAGAGACGACATCGAATCGGCGCTCGCCGGTCGCGAGGTGGTTTTCACCCATAACCCGGATTATTCCGCCGGTCTCAGCACTTCCCTTCGCGCCGGCATCGACGCCTTGTCCAGCGGCATTGACGGGGTGGTCGTGTGCCTCGGCGACATGCCCTATATCAGGCCGGAACATATCGACAAACTGATCGCCGCGTTCGACCCGGCGGAGGGACGCGCGATTTGCGTCCCCACATTTCGCGGCAAGCACGGCAATCCGGTGTTGTGGTCGACCGGCTTTTTCCCGGCGATGAAGGAATTGATCGGCGACGTCGGCGCCAGGCATCTGATTGGCGAGAATTCGGATCTGCTGTGCGAGGTCGCCATTGACGAACCGGCCATATTCACCGATATCGATACGCCTCAGGCCCTAAGCGCGGTGAGACAAAACATTACGGACCCGAAATAACACTGTGACTGTAAATATTTATCATAAGGAACTGCTGCATCTCGCGGCGATGGCCCGGGCCCACGGCCGGCTCAACACACCCGATGCCAGCGTAACGCTCGACAATCCGCTGTGCGGCGACCGGGTCACGATTGATGTCACGGTCGCGAACGGCCGGGTGGCGGAAATTGCCCAGGACGTTCGCGCCTGTGTTCTGTGCCAGGCCAGTGTTTCAATTCTCGGCGCCCATGCGACCGGCGAATCGAGCATGGCAATCAGCGAAATCAGCAACACGGTGGCCGCAATGCTGCGGGGGGAGGCCTCCGCCCCCGACGGCAAATGGTCCGAGTTTTCGGCGTTCGAACCGGTGCGCCAATATAACAGTCGCCACCGGTGTGTGATGCTGCCCTTCGAAGCGCTGTCAAAAGCGCTGGCCAAGGCTTTGGCCACTGCGGCCGACTAAGCCCCCGTCTCCGGGAACAGGTGGTCGAGAAAATCGAGCGCGGCTTTGCCGCCGCCCAACTCGAAAACATCGTTATGGCCCGCGCCGGAAATGACGATCCTTTGTTTGGGATCGGACGCCGCCGCGAACAGGCGCGCGCCCAGTTCCGGCGCCACCACCCGATCCTCGGCTCCGTGGATCATCAGGACCGGAGCATGGACGTCGCCGATCGGCCCCATCGAATCAAACCGGTCCTTCAACAGCAACCCGACCGGCAGATAAGGATAGGCACGGGCCGCGACATCGACGATGGAGCTATAGGGCGCTTCCAGAATTATCGCGCCGACCGCGCGCCGGGCCGCGAGCCGGACCGCCACGCCGGTTCCCAGCGATTCGCCGTAAAGGATCAGCCGCTCGCGAGAAACGCCTTGGGCGCTCAGATACTCAAGCGCCGCGATGCCGTCGCCGATCAGACCGCCTTCGCTGGGCCGGCCGCCACTACCGCCATAGCCGCGATAGCCCGCCAGCAGAACGCCGTATCCGTGATCGAGGAACAGCCGTGCCTTGAAAGCGCGATCGGCGATATTGCCGGCATTGCCTTGAAACAACGCGATCGTCGGCCTGCCCGGCGGCGCGCCCCGATACCACGCAATGAGCCGTGTCCCATCGCCGGAGTCGAGTTCAACAACCGCCATGTCGGCGGCATCGCTCATCGCCGGGGACGCCATCGCGGGGTTGGGGAAATACAAAAGCCGCCGCTGCATCAAATAGGCGATCGCCACGATGATCGCGTAACCGACGGCGATAGCGAGCAGAAATTTCGCGACTGGATTCATATTCTCATCACCACCGTTCCGGCTGTCTTTTTACCATCTATTAGTGGATTAAACCGCCCGTCGCCATATTCTTATATCAGGAGCGCCCGCGTAGAGGAGTACAACCTTCCTGGAGCGGCGATGGCGACTTATCTTATAACCGGCGGGCTTGGCTTTATCGGCTCCCACCTCGCGGACGCGCTGGTCGCGCGCGGTGACAATATTCGCATCCTTGACGATCTGTCGACCGGTCGGCGGAGCAACGCCCCGGAACAGGCTGAGATCATCATCGGCGACGTCGCCGACAGAAAAACGACCGCGGAGGCGCTTGCGGGAACCGACGGTTGTTTTCATCTGGCCGCGATTGCCTCGGTCGAGAAAGGCAATGAGGAGTGGCTGGGCACCCACCACACCAATCTCGGCGGCACGGTGGCGGTTCTGGAAGCCGCCCGCAAGGCCCGGAAGGCCCGTAACGGCGAGCCGGTACCGGTTGTTTTTGCCTCGTCGGCCGCGATTTACGGTGATAACCCCCATGTGCCGCTTGCCGAGAATGCAGCAGCCCGGCCGCTTTCGGCCTACGGGGTCGACAAGCTGGGTTCGGAGTTGCATGCACGGATCGCCCTGACCGTTCACGACCTGCCGACAACCTGTTTGCGGTTCTTCAACGTCTATGGCCCCCGCCAGGACCCCAGATCGCCGTACTCCGGCGTTATCGCCATCTTCGCCGAGCGCCTGCTCAAGGGTGAGCCGGTCAAAATTTTCGGTGACGGCGAACAGACGCGTGATTTCACCTATGTGAGCGACGTCGTGCGTTTTCTTCTGGCTGCCGCCGACCGAAGACCGATACGCCGGCAGATATTCAACGTCTGCACCGGCCGGGCGACGTCGGTCCGTCAGCTCGCCATGACCATTGCCGGCATCTGCGCCGTCAAGCCGGTCCTGAATTTCTCCCGGCCGCGGCTCGGCGACATCCGGCGTTCCTGCGGCGATCCATCGCGTGCCATGATGACCTTGGGTATCAAGGCTGAAACCTGCCTGACCGAGGGACTGGAACGCACCCTCCACTGGATCGGAAACGGCGCGCCTTAATCCCGTGTGAGCTAATACTCCAGGCAGATTTTCCCGAAATGCCTGGCGCTCGCCATATATTCGAGCGCGCCGACAACGTCATCGAAGGCGAACGTCCGGTCGATCACCGGTCTCAGCCGATGGGTCTCGATGGCTCTGACCATCTGCTCAAAACTGTCGCGATGGCCGACCATGATGCCTTGCATGCGGACGTGTTTCATCAAAATCATGGTCAACGGCAGTTGCGGCGCCACGCCGGACAGGACCCCGATAACGCTGATCTGCCCGTCAACGCGAATGGCGCGCAGCGATTGTTCAATCGTGCCCGCGCCGCCCACTTCAATGATGTGATCGGCGCCCTGCCCGTCGGTCGCGTCGAGCACCGCCTTCGACCATTCGGGCGTGGTCTTGTAGTTGATCACATGATCGGCGCCGAGGTCACGCGCCCGGTCCAGCTTCTCATCGCTGCTCGACGTTACGATGGTCCGAGCGCCCAATATCCTGGCGAACTGAAGGGCGAACAGCGACACGCCCCCGGTTCCCTGCACCACCACAGTGTCGCCCGCTATAACGTCGCCCTCGCCCACCAGTGACGACCACGCGGTCAGGGCGGCGCAGGGCAAGGTCGCGGCCTCAAGATCACTCAGATGTCCGGGAACCTTCGCCACACCCTCCTCGCTCAGCACCATGAATTCCTGAAGCACGCCGGGCAGCGGACTGCCCAGGGTCTTGCGAAGCTGCTTTACAACCGGCTTTCCGGCCAGCCAGCCCTGGTGAAACAGCGGTGTGACGCGATCACCGACCGCGACGCGCGACACCCCGTCGCCGACAGCCACCACCTCGCCCACACCGTCGGACAGCGGAATAACCGGCAACCGCAGTTTCGGATTGTAAAGACCGTTGACGATCATAAGATCACGAAAATTGATCGAGGCGCCCGCCATCCGCAGCTTGACTTGTCCCGGACCGGGTTCCTCCTCGGGCCTGGTGACCGGCACGAGGTTTTCCAGCCCAAACGCCTTTTGCAGTTCAATCGCTTTCATGTCTTGACACTCCCTTTGTCAGATTTTTGCACGAAACAGAGGATCGACCTAGAGAACAAAATAAGAACTTGTGCATTTTGAAAAATGGCGCCAAAATCGTATTTATGAATGTTTTTGGAATATTTTCGATCGGAATCAGGTTATTGATCAAATGAACTTTTCTCTACCATTTAGGCATATGAGGATAATTGACCTTAAATGATCGGTTACGCGATAGCCGAAAAGTTGGCGTAACAAAGCCTGAAGAATACTGGGGAGCGGGGTGGCGGTCATGGCTATTTTTTATGAATTTTTTGCCGGAGGCGGGATGGCGCGTGCTGGCCTCGGCGAGAGCTGGAAGTGCGTGTTCGCAAACGACTTCGATCCCAAGAAGGTTAACGCCTATAAGGCAAACTGGGGTCACTGTGAGATCGTCGAGGGCGATGTGGCGGAGATCGACACGAAAGAAATACCTGGCGCAGCGGAGCTTGCCTGGGCATCCTTCCCTTGCCAAGACCTGTCGCTCGCCGGTGGCGGGGCGGGTCTCAAGGGTGACCGGTCAGGAGTTTTTTGGCCATTCTGGGAACTCATGTGCGCCCTTAATGAGGAAGGGCGCGCGCCCCGCATAGTAGTCCTTGAAAACGTTTGTGGCACCCTTACGTCACATGGCGGAGCGGATTTCCGTGCAATAGCGTCCGCACTATCGAAGGGCGGATATAGAATCGGCGCCTTGGTCATTGACGCCGTACATTTCGTTCCGCAATCCAGACCACGATTGTTCCTTATTGGTTTAAAAAAAGGACAGCGGCTCCCGAATAACCTACGGTGTTCGGAGCCAATGGCGCCTTGGCACACCAAAGCCTTAGTCGGTGCGTTTGAAAAACTCACTAACGAAGTTCAACGCGACTGGGTGTGGTGGCAACTTCCTGAGCCACCAAGACGAAATCAAGCCTTCCAGGAATTAATTGAAGACAGGCCGCAAGGGGTCGTCTGGCACACGCCGGAGGAGACGGCGAATCTCCTCGGGATGATGAGCGATGTGAACATGGCAAAGGTTGATGCGGCAAGGATATCCGAGAGCCGACGGGTTGGCGCCATATATAAACGAACACGACGGAATTCGTATGGCCGCAAAGTGCAGCGAGCTGAGGTTCGGTTTGATGACGTGGCGGGATGCCTGCGCACTCCGGCTGGCGGCTCAAGTCGGCAAATTGTACTGGTTGTCGAAGGAGAAAATACTCGATCGCGACTGCTTTCGCCGCGTGAGGCCGCGCGCTTAATGGGATTACCCGACGAATATAACATTCCAGAAAGCTACAACGAAGCTTATCACCTCGTCGGAGATGGTGTCGTGGCGCCAGTGGTGCGCTTTTTAGCCGAAAACATCCTTGAGAAACTTCTCAAATTAAAAAATGATTTTTCCCGGGAGGCTGCATGAAGGAAAGAGTCACTTTTTGTGATCAAAATGCTGAATTAAAGAAAAAATTCTGGAATTTTCAGAGATCCTAAAAATTGGGACATGTTGTGCGACACCATGGGGCGGCCTTGCCCAAAGCTTCAGACTGACCCAACAAAAGCAACAGAAGTTGGCGACCTTTTACTACCGCCGCCGTGCATATATTTGTTTCCGGCAACTATCCCAAGCCCGCGAAATAACCCGGCTCCTAAGCCACAACGCATTGAAGACGTTGGCTTCTTGAAGGCATTGTTTGATTGCTTCCAAGGTGACATGAATGAGGTAAACTCTGTTCACATCGAAGTCGGTTACGAAGGCAGCGAGACGGTGCGTACTACTAAGCTCATTAGAGGCGGGGCCGAAGTGATTGCATCAAAGCCAACGCCTATTAAACGGTCGTGAGGCGACGTTGGCTTGATCCACCATCGGCTGAGCGCAGCCGAATTATGCGCGCTGTAAAGGGGCGAAACACCAATCCGGAAATGAAGGTCAGGTGCCTGGTACATGGATTAGGATATAGGTACCGCCTTTACCGGGCCGATTTGCCGGGCACGCCTGATCTGGCGTTTCCGGGAAAACGGAAAGTGGTATTCGTACACGGGTGCTTTTGGCATGGACACGGTTGCAAGCGGGGAAACCGGTTGCCAAAGGCAAACGCAAAATACTGGAGAAACAAAATATCCCGCAATGTCCAACGTGATGCTGAAACCCTGCAACAGTTAACTAAACTCGGTTGGGCTTCTCTGATTATTTGGGAATGCGAACTCCAGGAAATGGCGTTGGTAAAAGACCGGGTTGTGGAATTTCTCGGCTAGAGCGTTTTTAACTTGATCCAGATTAAGCTAAAAACGCTCTAGGGCCCGTCGCTCTTCGGATCCTGAGACGCGCGCAAGGCGAGCGCGAGGTAAAATCCTATCATGCAGATCGCCGCCATCGCCCAATAGGCCGTGACGCCGAATGATTCATATAGAAAGCCGCTCATGGCCACGGAGCCGGCCACGATCAGTCCCATCGACAGGGCCGAGTATAGGCTTTGAGCGGTAGCCGACAACTCAATCGGCACATGCCGCGCCAAAAATTGAACCGCCGCCAAATGGGTTGCGCCGAAGGTCAGGCCATGCAAGCACTGAAGCGCGCCGATCAGGAAGACATTGTGGGTCACCGGCAAAAAGCTCCACCGCACCATGCCGGCAATGCTGGACAGCAGCAGCAGCTGGCTGGTCCGCACCCGCCCCCCGGAACCGCCAATAACCGCGAACACCACCACCTCGGCCGCGACACCCAGTGCCCACAACGTTCCGATGACAGGATCGGAAAAGCCCGCCTCCCGCCAGGAAATCGTGCCGAACACGTAATAGATCCCATGGCTGGCCTGGATCGCACCGGCCGAGGCGAGCAGCAGAACCAGGCGACGGTCCTTGAAAATGGCCCGCATTCGCGACGTCAGGCTGTAACCGGGCGCGCGCCGGGCGGCCGCGCCGCTCTCCTTGGGAGCCAATATGGCGGCGACGACAACGAGCATCAACGCCGCCAAAACCAGCCACAGCACGATGTTTTCCGAGTAAGCGGCGACAATCGCGCCGCCCGAGATCGATACCGCAATAAAGGCGATCGACCCCCAGAGCCGGACACGCCCATAGTGAAGCCCATGTTCCCTGGCATGCAACAGCAACAGATTGTCGGCGAGCGGGATGATCGAGGGAAACAAACAGGCGGTCAGCGCGGTTATGATCAAAATCGTCGCCACGCTGTCGGCCAGCGTGAACAGTGCAAAACTTGCCAGACTGGCCCATCCGAGCGCGACTATGAGATTGCGCCGAATCCCGAAATTATCGGCGAATTGGGCAAACAGCGGACCGGCAACGACCTTGGCCATCAAAGCAATCATCAGCGCCAGCCCGATCTGTGACGAACCGAGCCCCTGAACCTTCAGCCACAACGGCCAGAACGGCATCTGTATGCCGAGAACCGCGAACCAGGCCGCATAAAGCAACCCCATGCGAACGCTATAGTTCGTTTTGAAGTTGCCGATCATGCCTCGCGCGGTCTGTTCAGTTGGTCGGCCGCCACAGCCTCCAACTCTTGTTCGCTTTGCGCCGAAAGAACGATCTGGGCGAGGTGAAAGGAAAATCCGGCGCGGGCGAACGCGGCGAGTTGCTTCTCCTGCTCCGGCGTCCGTGGCCCCGCAAATGGCCCGAATCGCCGCCGCCTGGCAAAGGCGATCGCCGCCGCGAGATCGAGGTTGGCCATCTCCTCGCGAAGGGCGTCGAGGCCGTTCTCAACGATGGACGGGGCTACACCCTTGGCCGCGAGCGTGGCCCGCACCGAACGCACCGGCTTGCCGCGCCGCACCAGCGTGCGCGATCTGGCGAGGGCATAAGCCTGGTCATCGAGAAGGCCCAACCAGGTAAATTTCGCGATCACGTCGTCGATCCAGCCGGCGGCCTGTTCCATATCGATGTCATGGGCCATCGCCGACCGCTCAGCCCGGGCTTTCAGTATCCGCCTCAGATTGGCGGTCGAGCTGGAAAAGCGCTGCAGATAATAAAGGGCTGACCGCTCCAGGCTCACAGCCGTTACCTTGCGCACACGCCGACGTCGCCGCCCGTCTGTTTGTGATTCGTTGCCTGTCATGGCGGCAAGGTGACTGATTGCGCGGGCCAAGACAAGCACGATGGACGCTGTAGAGGGCCTGTCCACCACCGATGGCAGGGTGCTTTCAATTTCACTCCCGGCGGATTTATGACCTGAAGTCACATTTCTTGTGGTGAATTTGGCGATTACGGGGTAAGAAATGGTCGTTCCGGTCTTCTTCATGCGAAGATGACCGCATTGAGGACCGCAAAATGTCCAAAATGGGATAAAATGAACGGTATTCGCCCAGACCAAGACCAATATTGGCGATGTTAATCAAAACATGATCTGAGGAAACAGCCAACGCTCTTTAGCTGATAACATAGAGTTGAAACTGTTTAACGATCCTACGGTGGACCTTTTTTCTATCAAGTAACGCATCATGCTTCAGCCGACTCCAACAGTTGACACACGGCTTCCACGCCGATTCAGCGACTTTGACACGCTCGTGGAAGCGCTTGACTATGCCGCGAAGGGCAGCAAGGGCTTCAACTATTATTCGGGACGTGGCGAACTCGTCGCGACAACCACCTTCGCCGATATCCGGGACGTCGCGATCAAACACGCCAAACGGTTGATCGGACTGGGGCTCAAAAAAAACGACCGGGTAGCGCTGCTTGCCGAAACCGGGCCCGATTTCGCTTGTTTCTTCATGGCCTGCCAATATGCGTCGCTGCTGCCAGTACCACTGCCGCTTCCCACGTCGTTCGGTGGGCGCGAAGGATACGTTCAGCAATTGAGACGCCAGATCACGAGCTGCAGGGCCGCCGCCGCCATTGCGCCTGCCGGGATGGATGATCTGGTGCACGAAGCGGCCAAGGGGCGGCAAATGATTTTCGTTGGCGCGCCCGAGGAGATTTCCACACTGCCGGAAGGCGACCACGAACTTCGACTGCCAGGGCCCGACGACGTTTGTTATCTGCAATATTCCTCGGGCAGCACGCGCTTCCCGCATGGGGTGGTGGTTACCAATCGCTCGCTTCTGTCGAACTGCCATCACATCGCCAAGTACGGCACCAAGGTGACCGACACCGACCGCTGTGTTACGTGGTTGCCGCTTTATCACGACATGGGGCTGGTCGGCTGCATGCTGACGCCGCTCGCCAATCAGGTTTCGGTCGATTTCATCGCCACCGAGAATTTCGCGCGCCGGCCGCTTCAGTGGCTCAAACTCATAAGTCAGAATGGCGGCACCATTTCATATAGCCCGAGCTTCGGGTATGAGCTGTGCGCGCGCCGGGTGAGCGCGGATGCCCTCGCCAGTCTCGATCTGTCCAAATGGCGGCTGGCCGGCATTGGCGCGGACATGATCAGAGCCGACGTCATGCGCGATTTCGGCCGCACCTTCGCCGACGCCGGACTTGACAGCCGCGCCTTCGTGGCCTGTTACGGCCTGGCGGAATGCACGCTCGCGGTAAGTTTCGCAAATTTGAATACCGGCATTGAGGTTGATGTTGTCGACGAGCGCCAGCTGGCGACCGAGAATATCGCGGTAGCGCCGAAACTGAACGGTGAGAGCGACGGTGGCGGGCGCCGCGAAGTCGTCAATTGCGGCATTGCGCTGCCGGATTTCGAGCTCGAAATCCGCGACGAGCAGGGGCTACTGGTCAAGGACCGCGAAGTCGGCAAGATTTTTGTCCGCGGCGACAGCGTGATGTCGGGATACTTCGATGACCCCGAGGCCACCCGTCAGGTGCTGTGCGAGGACGGCTGGCTCGACACCGGTGACATGGGGTATCGCATTGAGGAATCGCTTTATCTGGTCGGCCGGATCAAGGATCTGATCATCCTGAACGGCCGCAATCACTGGCCTCAGGATATTGAATGGGCCGCCGAACAGGTACCTGCGTTGCGAAGCGGCGATAGCGCGGCGATTTCGGTACCCGGGAAAAATGATGAGGAAGTCGCCACGCTCCTGGTGCAGTGTCGGGTCCGTGATCCGGAAAAGCGACGCCTCCTTTCCAATGAGATCAAGGAAAAGGTGAGCCAGACCACAGGCATCCAATGTGGGGTCGTATTTGTTCCGCCGCGCACCTTGCCGCGCACGTCATCGGGTAAGCTGAGCCGTTCGAAGGCCAGGAGCAAATTCCTGACGGGCACGCTGGAGCCGATCGACGCCGATGTAACGGGCGTCACCAATGGCGCTCGGCTGGCGGCGGCCGGCCCCTCCTAGCCACCCCATGGCCCGCCTTGTCGGACTGACCGGCGCGACCGGTTTTATCGGAAAACACCTGACAAAGCATCTGTCCGGGCAAGGGTGGCGGGTTCGCGCGCTGACCCGTCGGCCTTTGGAAACAGCAAACCAGCCCGGCGTTTCCGAGTGGATCGCGGGAAGCCTCGACAATGACGGCGCGCTGGAGCGTCTTGTTGACGGCGCGGACGCGATCGTTCATTGCGCCGGACTGATCAAGGCCAGAAGACGGCGCGATTTCGAGCGCGTCAACGCCATCGGGACCGAGCGCCTCGCCCGCATCACGGCCTCCAGCCCTTCCCGTCCCCGCTTCGTGCTTTTATCCTCCCTGGCGGCGCGCGAGCCGCGGCTTTCCGCCTATGCCGCGACCAAGAGGCAGGCGGAGGAGCTGGCGCAAGCCTGCGATTTCCCGGTCCCAGTCACGATTTTACGGCCGCCCGCCGTCTACGGACCGGGCGATACAGAAACTCTGGCCATATACCGCGCGGTCAAACGCGGCATTGCCCCCCTGCCCGGCGGCGACGGCGGACGGCTGTCGCTGATCCACGTTGCCGACCTGGCGCAAGCCGTCTCCGCGATATTGGAAGCGCCATCAACCGCCGGCCGGATGTTCGAAGTCGATGACGGACGGCAACATGGATACCGCATGCGGGAAATGTTGGAAATCGTCGCCCGGATTCTCGGTGTGTCGCCGTTGTTCATCCCGGTGCCGGCCGCCGCGCTGAAGATTGTTGGCGCATTGAATCTTGCGGCTGCGACGCTCGCACGCTATGACCCCATGCTCACGCCGGGAAAGGCGCGGGAAATCTGCCATCGCGACTGGGTGTGCCGGGGCGGCGATCTGACCCGGCTTTCACCCTGGAGGCCCGGCATGGAGGCCGGGCAGGGCCTGAAAGAAACCCTGTCCTGGTATCGCAAGCAAAACCTGTTGTGAGCGGTCCATCGAAAAACTAGAGCACTTTCGTTTGGGAAATGCTATAGAGGGCTCATCTGGGGCCAAACCAAATAGATATGGCTAATAGGCGCATGAATACTCCATCGGCAAATGGTGACGGCGGGACAGTTCTTGCACAGGTTCTCGCCTTGATCGAACCTTTCAACAAGCGGCAGGTGACGCTCGACGCCACCACAATCTTCGCCACCGATCTGGATCTTGATTCGCTGGCGGTCATGGACCTGTTGGCTGCAATAGAAGACGAATTTGACATCACTGTACCGCTTAACATGTTGCCCGACCTCGACACCGTGGGCAAAGTCTCCGAAGCGGTTCAGGACATTCTGAAAGTCGAATGACCGTGGACTTGTTCGATAAATTCAACCCGGTTCTGGAACAGTGCGAGCAGCTTCCCAAAGATGCGCACAACCCATTTTCCGTGTGCATGGACGAGGTGCTTTCCCAGACCGAAGCCGTAATTGACGGTCGGCGGACCATCCTGGCCGGAACCAACAATTATCTGGGCCTCACACATAATCCAGAGGGCATTGCCGCCGCGCGGGACGCGCTTGAGGCGATGGGCACGGGCACGACCGGCTCGCGCGTTCTCAATGGAACCTTTGCCGGCCACCGAAAACTCGAAAGCGCGCTCGCCGAATTCTATGGCACGAAGCATGCCATGGTATTCAGCACCGGCTATCAGGCCAATCTGGGCACCATTTCCACGCTCGCCGGCCCCCAGGACTTTATCCTGATCGACGCCGACTGCCACGCCAGCATTTATGACGCCTGTCGTCTGGGGGCGGCCACCGTGGTTCGCTTCCGCCACAACGACCCCGCTGATCTGGACAAACGGCTGCGCCGCCTGGGCAAGGAGAAAGCCGCGGGCAAACTGGTCGTGGTCGAAGGCATTTACAGCATGCTGGGCGATCAGGCGCCGCTCGCCGAACTCGCCGAAGTCACCCATAAGCACGGCGCCAGCCTGCTGGTCGACGAGGCCCATTCGCTGGGCGTTCTTGGCGCGACCGGCAGGGGTCTGGCGCAGGAAACCGGGGTCGAGGGCAAAGTCGATTTCATCGTTGGGACCTTCAGCAAAAGCGTCGGCACCATCGGTGGCTTCTGTGTTTCCAACCACCCCAAGTTCGATGTGCTGCGCCTGGTATGCCGTCCTTACATGTTCACGGCGTCCCTGCCGCCATCGGTGGTCGCGTCAGCGATCAGCGCGCTCGGCCAAATTCCGGATCCCAGCCTTCGCTCGGCGGTTTGGGGCAATGCCAAACGGCTGGCGCAAGGCCTGACCGAGGCCGGATTCGAGTTGGGAGCCGGCAACAGCCCGATTGTCGCCGTGGTCATCAAAACCCAGGAAATCGCGGTCCGTTTCTGGGACCTCATGCTGCGATCCGGCGTTTATGTCAATCTCGCCCTGCCGCCCGCCACACCCCAGGGCTTGAACCTGTTGCGCTGCAGCTTGTGCGCGGCGCATACCGCCGAACAGATCGACACCATGATCAAAGTGTTCGTGAATGTCGGCCATGAGCTCGGTGTTCTGGGCACGGCGGAGCCCAGTAAAATCTCGGCCGGAGTGATTAGCGGAACGCCCCCTTCCGACGCAGTCGCCAAAACAACAGCAAACCCGTCAAGACGGGGTGTCGCTGCTGCCACGGGGTAAGCGTGATCTCGACGCCGGAATGGCGGGAGATTTTCCACACCAGATAGGCGATGCCCCCGTCGAACGTCAGGGAAGCCTTCATCAGGCGCAGCACGCTGCGCATTTTGCCGTGAAGCCTTCGCAGCGCCCACAGCCGCCTGGCGGTTCGCGGGCTATCGTTTCGCGCCTGAAGGACGAATGAGATTTCATCGCCCGCACTTCGGCGCTCCGTCACCTGATAGCCGGCCCGGCGCAGCGCCGCCGCTGTCAATTCGTCATAGCGCCGGGCGAACATGCGATAAAGCTCGTCCGGCTTTTGACCGGATTCCGATCGCAGCTCCGCCCGGTAGGTTTGAGCGAATGCGACGGTCCAGAATTCCCTGGCGGAAAATTCGTCGGGCATCAGCGGCGCGGTGGTTGAAACAAGCGTGGTCACCGAATTGGCCAGCGCGGAGACGACCATCTCGCGGGCCTGTTCGTCGCGAGCATAAATCAGGGTCACCGGTTGCGCGAACCGGGCCCAGAACGTCACTTCCAGGCTCTTGGCCGTGGTGCGTCGCGCCAGGTCTTGCGCTGACAGCACCGCATATTTCGTCCTGACGATGCCGCCGGGGGCGTCGGTCTCGGCATAGAAAACATTTGGCGGCAGCAGTTTGTTCCAAATCGCGAGCGAGGTCCGTCGATAGGCCGTCTTGTATCCATCGACGATGATATAGAAATCGAGAATTTTATCCTGGTCATCGCCAAGACGCAGGCACGAGCCATAAAACAGCACCGCAACCACACTATCGCCGTAGCGCGAGCGAATATCCTCCGCGGCCGCGACCGCCCGTTCAAACGCCGGTTCCACCATTTCCCGGCGGCGATAATCGATCACAAAATCTGAATTCCGATCAGTCATGGCGCTATTCGAACCGAACGAAGGACAGCGTGTCGCTGGTGGAAACGACGACCGGGCGTCCCGGCGCCGGATCGTAGAATTCACCATCGAGCGTGAAGGGACCATCCAGTTCGAGCCTCACTTCGTCACCATTTTCACAAGTCATGCCGGCCACCGGAACCCGGCCCGCCTTGCCCCGGACAATGGCCGCCGCCGCCCGAAGGATCCCACAGACCGAGTGTTCGATGGTGGTAAGTTTCAGCGTGCCGTTGTCGTTCCGGGCAAACGGGGAGAGCCCCAGCACCAACCGATTAAGGGTCGTCACCGTCAGCATGAAATAGGTGCCGGAAATCACGGGGCCGCCATTAATTGTGAAATCAAGGGGCGCGGCGTTCATCGCCGAACCGGCTTTTCCACCGGGTCGAATGGTCATGCCGAGCAACAGAAAGACGGTTAGAAAATGGGACAGAAAATTTGGCAGCCCGAGGGGAAAAATACGTCGCCGGCAAAATTCAATGCCACTGACGATCGCGGCGGCACCGAAAAAGAAACCATAAAGCGGCGGCTCGTCGGGCCGCCAGTCAACCCTTAGCACGGCGCGATTTTCGATCACGCCGTTCAATTGACCCGTCCGCACCTTTTCGATCAGGTCGGCCAGCAGCTTGTCCGCGCGGTGGCGGGCGCCGAAATCAGCCGCGGTCATGTTGGTTCGGCCCCCAGGCAACAAAGCGATTGCGGGCAACTCCTTAAACGGCTGCGCGTTCACGATATAAGTAATCGCGGCATCCACGGTGCCATCGCCACCATTGATGACGAGAAGCTCGGGCTCGGCAGCGGCGAATTCCTGGAATATCGTCGGGAACTCCGCCATTTCATGTAGTTCACGATGAATGACGTCCGGTTGTTCTTTTGTCACCTCACGCATTTTCACCATGCTCGCACGGTTGAGATGACTGAGCGTGTTACTCAAAATCGCTATACGGCTCATTTTAGTTCCGATTACTAGGTGCGGCGCTAATACCCGCGATCGCGCACTCATGCGGCGCGGACGTTACGGGCGTAGCTGTCTCGCGTCAATCAGTGTTTAGCCGGCGTTGGCGCCATTCTATTTTTCGCTTTTTCGGAACAGATACCGGACAGTCACGTCCAGCTCGGTCCGGCCCGGCCCGACAGTGAAGGCCGCTTCATGGTGTTTGGGCTTTCGCATCCGCTTGCCCGTATCGTTTGAGGCCCCCATGCCATCACTTAAGGGGTTGACCTTACCGTTGGCATTCCGGTCATGAAGGACCACCAGCGCATACGTCCCTTCCTTGGGAACCCGAACACACACATCCATTGAGCCGGACTGTGTCGGCATGTCCACCCTGACGATTTTCTTGCCCTTGGCCAGAAACTCCCCGGGTTTGTCATTATAGACATTGACCCTCAGATTGCCCTCGTCGTTTCGTATGCCTTTGATCCGCACCAGGATTTCCGGCCGGGTATCCGAACCCCCGCAGGTCCCTTCCTGGCGCACATTGGGTGGTGTCTTGCCAGACCCTTCGGCAGCCACCGGCAGGGCTTTTACTGTGATAAGGATTGCGAGGGCCATTAGCGATATACTCAGCCAAGGGCCCGATGTGACCGATCCATGCCGCTTAAACATTTGAAACTTTTACCCCCGTGGACCGGCAAGCCAAGTCCCTGAATACTGTTCGCCCCCCGGATCGGGGCCGTTTTTCGCCCTCATATTCGTGGGAGACTGTGGCAAGATTTGGACGCAATGTGCTTTTGTCCTTGAAATTTGCCTCGCGAAGCCTGAATAACCGGATATCGATATATGAGCTATCCGCGTTTGGGCTGCGATCGAGCATTTGCAGGCTACCGCGCATCGATAAAGAAATCATGATCAAGAAGATCGATATTTATATTCTGCGCCAGGTAACCAAGCCGCTGCTGATCACGCTCGGCATATCGGCGATGCTTTTGCTGCTCGAACGCATGCTGCGGCTCTTCGACCTTGTGGTCAATAAGGGCGGGCCGTTTCTTGTCGTGTTCAAGATGCTTGGCAATCTGCTGCCCCACTATCTTACCCTGGCGATGCCCGCCGGTCTGTTTCTCGGGGTGTTGTTGGCTTTTCGCAAGCTCTCGCTCAGTTCCGAAATGGATTCCATGCAGGCCTCGGGGGTCAGTCCGTCTGGACTGCTGAGGCCGACCGTTGCGCTGGCGGTGGTCCTTGTCGCCGTCAGTCTGACGCTTACCGGGTATGTCCAGCCGCTCAGTCGCTATGCCTATCGAAGCTTGGTGTTCGACCTGAGCAGCGGCGCGTTCGGCGCCAGCATAAACTCGGGTGAATACAACAAATTGGGCCACGACCTCACACTTCGGATAGAGGAATCACGCGACGAGGGGCAGAAGCTCCTCCACATATTCATCCAGAAGGATCACCGGGACGGGCACATCACGACCGTCACCGCGCGCGAGGGCTCGTTTCTTTCAACCGGTGACGGCAAGACCATGCTGTTGCGCTTGTTCGACGGTGTCCTGTTGGATGCCGACCCCACAAAGACATCCCCGACAGTGCTGAGTTTTGGCGTCCATGACTGGCCGATCGAAATGCCCTCCGTCATGCAGTTCCGTGGCCGTGGCGGCGAGCAGCACGAAATGACCCTGGGCGAGTTGTGGCTGGCCATTAACGATGACAGCGGCGAGCCGGTCGATCCCAAACTGGTCGCGGCCTTTCACGGCCGGCTTGCGCGAGCGCTGAGCATTCTGGTTTTGCCGTTTCTGGCGGGCGCGCTGGGCATTGTCTCGAAACGTTCGGGACGTGCCTTCGGGTTGGCCGTCGGTGTCATCATTCTGCTGGTCTTCCACAAAGTACTGGAATTCGGGGAAGCCTTCGTTGCCCTT
Source organism: Sphingomonadales bacterium (assembly GCA_046756385.1). Lineage (GTDB taxonomy): Bacteria > Pseudomonadota > Alphaproteobacteria > CAZZKF01 > CAZZKF01 > JBHHWG01. Next base: position 39,879 of record JBHHWG010000018.1, read on the forward strand.
GGCCGGATATCGCCCTGGCTCGGCCTGTGGCTGCCGGTGGCGCTCTTTGCGGCTCTCGGCGGGCGCATGTTCCACCAGTCGGCATTCCGGGTGGGCGCGAACCCGATACAATGGATCGAGGACGGCTGGAACCAGCTGTTCGAAATAATTCGCCGGCTGGGCGCCTCCCGGTCGGCCGCGCATTAGAGCGTTTTTAACTTAATCGGGATCAAAAGGAGGGTGTTTAGATGTTGTCCTGGCAAGTCGTTAA
>JBHHWG010000019.1:0-39940 GCA_046756385.1 Sphingomonadales bacterium
AATCTCCCAAATCTCCCAAATCTCAGTGAGTCGTCCTCATCGAGATTTGGTATAACACGCAAGGCCAATAACAAACGGAAAGTAATCATGCCCCGTCATTTTCTCGATCTCGACCAATTCGACCGGGCGACACTGCGAGGCATGCTGACCCGGGCGGCCGATATGAAGGCGGCGCGGGCGGGCTTGCCGCGCGGCCGCGCCGACGACGACCGGCCGCTCGATGGCCACCTGCTGGTCATGGTGTTCGAGAAATCCTCAACCCGGACCCGAACGTCGTTCGATGTCGCCATGCGTCAGCTCGGCGGTCAGGCCATCGTTCTGACCAGCGGCGATACGCAGTTGGGCCGGGGCGAAACGATTGCCGACACGGCGCGGGTTCTGTCGCGTTACGGCGACGCGATCATGTTGCGCACCGGCGCGCATCAAACGCTCCTCGACATGGCGCGGCATGCCGCGGTGCCGGTTATCAATGGCCTCACCGATTACAGCCATCCGTGCCAGATTCTGGCCGACCTTCAGACTTTTGAAGAACACCGGGGGCCGGTCACCGGGCGGACTTTCGCGTGGTGCGGCGACGGGAACAATGTCGCGGTTAGCTGGGTCCACGCGGCGGTGCGTCTGGGCTTCGAACTGCGCCTCGCTTGCCCGGCCGCCTTGCGTCCACCACAGGACCTGCTTGACTGGGCGGCGGAAAACGCCGGCGAGATCACATTGACCGACGACCCGGCCCAAGCGGTGAACGGCGCCGACTGCGTGATCACCGATACCTGGGTCTCGATGGGTCAGGCGGACGCCAGGCAGCGGTGCGCCCTGCTCGAGCCTTATCAAGTCAACGGCAAGCTGATGGCCGCGGCGGCGGACGAGGCGCTGTTCATGCATTGCCTGCCCGCGCATCGTGGCGAAGAAGTCACGGACGCGGTGCTGGATGGGCCGCAATCGGTGGTCTGGGATGAGGCCGAAAACCGGCTCCATGCCCAGAAAGCGGTGCTGTTGTGGTGCTTCGACAGGTTGAAAGTGCTCTAATCCTGGCAAAGACGGTGTTTCAGGCGCCGCAAAAAATCGAGACAGGTCTCGATTTGCTCCTGCTCGATAAATTCGTCGGGCTTGTGGGCCTGACCGATGCTGCCCGGACCGCACACGACGGTCGGGATGCCGATCCCCTCGAACAGGCCGGCCTCGGTGCCGAACGCCACAACGTCCGTCCGGTTGCGCCCGGTAAGGGCTCTCATCAGCGTCTCGGCGCCGGAATCGCGCTGACCCCGATAGACCGGCACCCGTGCGGTTTCGCGGATTTCGATCCGGGCATCGGGCGCGGTGGCGCGCAGGCGCGGCAGCAGCTCGTCTTGAGCAAACGCTTCGAACCGCCTTATGACCTCGTCCTCGTCCCACCCCGGCAACGGCCTGCATTCCCAGGAGAACCGGCAGTGGCCGGCAATGATATTGATGGCGTTGCCGCCTTCGATGACGCCAACATTGATGGTGCTATAGGGCAAGGCGAACCGGCTGTGCGCTTCCCTTTTTCGATCGAATTCGGTGGCGAGCCGCCCGAGAAAGCCGATCAGTTCGGCCGCCGCGGATATGGCGCTGGCGCCCATGTCGGGCGCGCTGGAATGGGCTTCGCGGCCGGTGATCTCGGTCTCATAGGTGCGGATGCCCTTGTGCCCGGTGACGATCTTCATCTCGGTCGGTTCGCCGACAATGCAGATTTCGGGTCGCGGCGCGCGGTTGCTCAACGCCGCGATCAGGCTGTGCACGCCGGAACAGCCAAGTTCCTCGTCATAAGATAGCGCCAAATGAATTGGCCGCCTGAGAGGGGCCGACTTGAATTCCGGCGTCAATGCCAGCGCGGTCGCCAAAAAACCCTTCATGTCGGCCGTGCCCCGGCCGTAGAACCGGCCGCTGTCCTTGGTCAGCACGAACGGGTCGCGCGACCAGTCCTGGCCGTCAACCGGCACCACGTCGGTATGGCCCGACAGAATCACGCCGCCCCGATCGGCCGGGCCGATGGTCGCGAACAGATTGGCCTTGGGCTGGGCCGGGTCCCGATAAATCTCCGCCGCCACGCCGTGGCCCGCCAGATAATCGACGACGAAATCGATCAAAGCGAGGTTCGAGTTGCGGCTGGTGGTATCGAAGCGCACCAGCTGCTCAAGCATCTCCAGGGGCGTGAAAGATTCTCCGGCCATTCTCCAACCGGCCTCAAACCCGCCAGAACGCAGGGCTGAGGAGCACAAGCACCGTGTAAAGCTCCAGCCTGCCAAGCAACATGCCTGCTGATAGCAACCATTTTGCGGCGTCCGGCAGAGATTGAAAAGTGCCGGTCGGTCCGACGATGTCCCCCAGCCCCGGCCCGACATTGGCGATCGCCGATCCCGCGCCCGAAGCGGCGGTGACGAAGTCGAGGCCCAGCGCGCTCAACGCCACGGCCAGAACCACGTAGCACACCGCAAACAGGAAGAAGAATCCCATCACCGAGAACACGACATTATCGGCGATCGGCCTGTTGTTGTAGTGGGGCACGAACACCCCGTGGGGCTGGATCAGTTGACGCAACTGAACGCTGGCATATGCGTAAAGCACCTGAAACCGGAAAACCTTAATGCCGCATGAGGTCGATCCGGCGCAGCCGCCAATGAACATGATGAAGAAGAACAGGCCCACCGCGAAGGCGCCCCACTGGCTATAGTCGGTGGTGCTGTATCCGGTGCCGGTCAGGATCGAGACCACATTGAACGACGAATACCGCAATGCCTGGCGCAATCCACTGCCGTTTCCGAGCCACTGCCACAGCACCATCACGCCGATCGCGCCCGCCGCCAGTGTCAGAAACCAGCGGACCTGACTGTCTTGCCACAGACGGAGCGGCTTGCCGCGCACCGCCTGCAGGTACAATACGAAGGGCAAGCTTCCGATGATCATGAACACGGTGATGATATAATCGATCAACTCGCTTCGGAAATGTCCGATCGATTCGTCGGAAGTGGAAAATCCCCCGGTCGCGATGGTAGTCATGGCGTGGGCCAGTGCGTCAAATGGGCTCATGCCCGCGACCCACAGTGCGCTGGTGCAAATGCCGGTAAAAATGACATAGAGAAATGTAAGCGAGGTCGCGATTTGCGCGGCGCGTGGCAGAACCTTGTCGGAGGTGTCGGAGGATTCCATACGGAACAGTTGCATGCCACCAATCTGCAGCATCGGCAGAACCGCGACCGCCATCACGATGATTCCGGCGCCGCCCAGCCACTGCAACAGCGCGCGCCATAACAACAGTCCGGGCGGCGCCCCGTCGAGGCCGATCACCACCGTGGATCCGGTCGTGGTAATGCCCGACATGGCCTCGAAGAACGCGTCGGTATAGCTCAGATTCAGATAGCTCGAAAAAGCCAGGGGCAGGGCCCCGAAAGTGGCGATCACCACCCAGCAGAGGGTCGTCAGTAAAAAAGCCTGGCGCAGGGATAATTCCCGGATGTTGCAGCGATTGCTGAGCGACAACGTGATTCCGACAAAGGCCGAAACGGCGGCGGCGACCATGAAAACTTGCCAGTCGGGATTGTCCGCGGCGGCGTCGACCGCGGCCGGCAACAGCATCGCCAGGCCCAGAACCGCCAATAACAGTCCGGCAACAAAGAATATGGGGCGCAGGTCCAACACGGCGGCTTCAATCCGTTTCCGATGAACTCGTTCGGGCCGTCCGTCAACCGTGGACGTGGCTGGAAGGATTGCCGATCGCCGCCAGGAATTCACGCCGCGTTTTGGCGTCATTCCGGAATCCGCCGAGCATGCGGCTGGTGACCATGGTCACACCCTGTTTATGGACCCCGCGGGTCGTCATGCACTGATGGGTCGCTTCGATCATGACGGCCACCCCCAGTGGCTTTAGCACATCATTAATGCAATTGGCGATCTGAGCCGTCATTTTCTCCTGAACCTGCAGGCGCTTGGCATAGGCCTGGACGACACGCGCGAGCTTGCTGATGCCAACGATCCGTTTGCGGGGCAGATAGCCGACATGCGCCTTGCCGATGATCGGCGCCAGATGATGCTCGCAATGGGATTCGAACGGGATGTCGCGCAGCACCACCATTTCGTCATACCCCTCGATCTGCTCGAACGTGCGTTCCAGATAAGATACAGGCTCCTGTTGAAAGCCCGCGAAATATTCCTCATAGGCCCGAACAACCCGTGCCGGCGTATCGGACAAACCCTCGCGGTCCGGGTCGTCGCCTGCCCATCGCAGCAATACGCGAACCGCCTCTTCGGCCTCGGTGCGCGTTGGTCGCGCCGCGGCCTTATCGACGTTTCGTAAATCCACTGGGGTCACCGTGGTTGGTTCCGTACTCACTTATGGCCTCCTGAATCGGCTGTTAAGGGGTCGGCGCACGCCCGAAGCGCCCGGCGAGGTTCCGTCAGTGAAGGCGGATCGGCTGGTAAGGGCTGTCGAGTGAAAACGCCGGGATCGCCACTTCGAAGGCCTCTCCCCTTGCGGTTTCCATCATATAACTGCCAGTCATGATACCAGACGGTGTGGTCAGGGGCGCGCCGCTGGTGTATTCGAACACATCTCCCGGCCCCAGAAACGGCTGCTCACCGATCACACCCGGGCCGCGGACTTCCTGGGTCTGGCCGCAGGCATTGGTAATCTCCCACCGACGGCTGCAAAGCTGGATCGATTCAGTCCCCGTATTCTCGATCCGGATGCGATAGACCCAGACGTAATAGTCATCCTCCGGTGAGGACTCGTCCTCCGCAAAGAACGGCTCCACCGAAACGCATATCGCCCGTGTCGTTGAACTATACATAGTCCCTCTTTCGGCCCCAGGGTCCCCTTTTCGGTTTCCGCAACCATGGTGGCGCGGCCGTCGTTCTTGCTATTTACCCCAACCCCTGGTGCAGGCCGTCAATATCAGGGCATGGTAACTCATTGCGGGACCTGCCGTCCATTATTCCCGGCGTCCCCTTATTCAGGCAAGCGCCTGGGCCAAGTCGTCCTTCAAGTCCTCGATATCTTCAAGGCCGGCCGACAATCGGATCGTGCCCTCGGTAATGCCAAGTTCCTCCCGTGCATCTTCCGAAAGCCGCTGGTGGGTGGTCGATGCCGGATGGGTGATCAGGCTCTTGGCGTCACCCAGATTATTGGAAATATCGATGATCTTGAGCGCATTCATGATTTCGAACGCCCGGGCGCGCCCGCCGGGCACCTGAAAGGTCACCACACTGCCGCCCAGACTCATCTGTGACATCGCCAGTTCATGTTTGGGATGATCCTTTCGGCCCGGATAGATCACGCGGTCGATCCCGCCCCGGCCGGCCAGGAAATCGGCAAGATCCGCGGCATTGGCGCACATCTGGCGGACCCGGAGGTCGAGGGTCTCCAAGCCCTTGAGCATGATCCAGGCGTTGAACGGGCTCATGGTCGGCCCGGTGTGCCGCAGGAACTGGTTGTAGTGGACCCCGAACATCTCCTGGCCGCACAGGATGCAGCCGCCGAGGGCGCGTCCCTGACCGTCAATATGCTTGGTTGCGGAATAGACCACGACGTCGGCGCCAAGCTCCATCGGTTTCTGAAGAACCGGCGTCGCGAATACATTGTCGATCACGACGCAGGCCTTGGCCGCGTGGGCGACTTCGGCCACATGACGGACGTCGATGATGTCGAGCGCGGGGTTCGAGGGTGTTTCCAAAAACACCAGCTTTGTATCGGGACGGACCGCCTGCTCCCAGGCGTCATTGTCCGAGCCATTGACCATTGTGACTTCGATACCGTAGCGCGGCAGCAGCTCCTCGACGATATAGCCGCACGATCCGAACAATGCTTTCGACGAAACCACGTGATCGCCGGCTTTGAGCTGGGCCAACAGCGCGGCGTTGACGGCGGCCATGCCGGTCGCGGTCGCCCGGCCTACCTGTGCGCCCTCGATCAGCGCCATCCGATCCTCGAACATCGCCACGGTGGGATTGGCCAGCCGCGAATAGGTGTATCCATCCTCGTCGCCGGCGAACCGGGCCGCCGCCGTCTCGGCCCGGTCATAGACAAAGCCCGAGGTGGCGAAAATCGCCTCGCTGGTCTCGCCGAATTCGGAGCGCGCGGTGCCGCCGCGCACCAGCCGGGTTCTCAGCCGCCAGGTCTCAGGATCGCCGCTCATCATGCTGTCCTTAAAAAAACCCGGCCGGTTCTGGTCAGGGTTCGCTTTTAGCCGGTGGCTCTAACTAATCGCGAATAAATCCGGGCGTCAAGACCCGGCGGCCGAGCAGGAACCGCCGCCAAGGACGCAGAACTGGGCGCAATGGGCGTGGTTGAGACTGACGGTCCGGTTGGCTTGCGCCAATGTGTCGCCCATCTCGAACCGCTGGTCATAGGGCAACAGGGTGCAGGCGACCACCGTCGGCCGGCCGGCCCCCTCCCGTTTAACCACCATGCGCGATGTCGCACACATCATGTCGCCGGGATGAATGCCGAGAATGTCCCAGCATTCGGTCGTTATTTCCGGCACGTCGGCGACGTCATCGATCTCCGGAAACAGCACCAGTTGCCTGGGGTCGTAAGCGTCGATGGCAATGCCCTGGCCGGTGAACAGCCGTGCGTAACCGGCGCGCAAGGCGCTCTCCGGTTCCCCGTCGAAGATGCGTCCGGCGGCATGGACGGTGAAGCCATTCCCGGTGAGCCATTTGAGCCCATCGATCATCGGCCGCCAGGCGCGGGGGCCGCGTTCCCGCTCGTGGATCGCTTGTGTGTAATGATCGATCGAGACCCGGATCGCGAGGCGCGAATTGCCGTGCTTGTCTCGAACGGCGGCCAGCCGGTCAGCCACTTTTTCCATCGGCCGCATGGCGTTGGTCAACACCAGTACCGAATAACCGCGCATCAGGCACATATCGATCATGTCGATCGTGTCCGGGTTCATGAACGGCTCGCCGCCGGTGAAGCCGATCTCGCGCACCGGCCACCCGAGCAACTCGATCTCGTCGAGATAGGCGGCCACCTCGGCGGCGGTAAGGTAAACCAGCCGGTTGTTCGTGGGGCTCGATTCGATATAGCAGTTGGCGCAGGCCAGATTGCACAGGGTGCCGGTGTTAAACCAAAGGGTATCGAGCTTGCGCAGGCCGACCGAGGCGCGGCGCTCTCCCTTCGCGGTCCAGATCGGATCGCGAAACTTTTCAGGAAAAAGCGGGCTCTGTTTTACGATGGCGTCCATGGCCACTGATATGCAGCAAAACCAGCTCGCTGTACAAGGCAAACAACATCACCATGTCGTGAAAGGGGGACATCGAAATCGGCGGATCAGGGCTCCCGGAGAGGATTTTCCCGGTCTTGCGATTGGGTCGCCTCAACCTCGGTGTTGCCGGTGGTTTGGAAATCCGGCCTGACGAGGAACGCGACAATCAGAACCAGAACCGCGAACACCGAAAGAAAGACGATGTTCTGGACCGCCTTGTAATCCGCGCCTGGGCGGGCATAGCGCTCTTTTTGCCTGCGTGTCATGAATTGCCGCGACGCCTTGTTGCTGTGCTTGCCGGGGCGATAATCGCCCAATCGCATGCGATGGTCAAACGGCCTCGCGAACGATCGATCTACCAGTTCCAGATCTGGTCGTAATCCCGGTAGAGGGCGGCTGCGCCCGCACGGGTCACAGGCGTCAGCCCTTCGATCAAATCCTTGCCCGCAAGTCCCCGGTCGACGGCGTCCTCGGACACGAAATAGACTGCGACACCCTTGTCCAGCAAGCCCGCGACCGAACCCGCGATATCGGGCGCGTGCTTTTGCCGGTGCATGCCGAAGGAGAGGTTGGGGACCTCCTGGGCCGCAACGGCATAATTAACGGCATTGCCCGTCAAGAGCACGTCCAGGTCGGCCCCCGCGCCCTTCATGGCGTGGGTGATCCAGACCACCGTGTCGTCCTGTTCCTCCAGCGTGCCCCGATAGGCGGATTCGATAACCTGTAGCGCCTTCATCTTGTCCTCCTTGATCGCCCGTCACCTGGTCGGGATCACGAGGGTGTTGTCGGACGATGTGGCGAATTTCCAGAAATCGCCTGGCGTGCCGCGCCGAACGCCTTCCACCGCGTCGCCGACTCCGCGTTCGTCGACGCACAGCCCGCAATTGACCCAGTCGAGCGTGGCGCCGTTACGCCTGGATTCCTCGATCAACGCCGTGACCCATGCGCGAGGCAAGGGATGGTCCTCGTCCTGGGCATCGCGCCCATGGACCGCATTGGGGTGCGCCGCCTGTTGGGCGAAAGCCAGGGCCACCGCGCCTTCATAAGCGAAGACATTGATGTTGTAGCCGCGCCTGGCGCAGATATCGATCAGCCGAAATGCGGTTGCGGTTCGCGCGTCCTCATAGGGCGGGTCCATCAATGCAAACGTGATCGTTTTCCTGTTTGCCATGGTGACCTCCTAATGCCACACGGTTTTGAAGCCATCGGCCAAATGATCGATCACAATCTCAAGTGCCGAGGGCGTCACGCCGGGAACCAGGCCCGCTGGCGCAATGCCGCGCTCTTGCAGGGAAAATTTGTCGGCCAACACCTCAACGCCGGCCTGAGCCAGATCGGTCAGCCTGGTGGAGTGGATGCAGTCGCGAGCCGGGAACACGCCATTCTGAACCAGAAAAACGGTGACTTCGTTGCCATCCCGCCGAAGTTCCCTGGCGAGTTCGTAACAATGCACGGCCTCGTTGGTCTCAAATGGATCGCGCGAGGCGATGAGCAGATATTTCGCCATGGGCCAGTGCCTCCTTTCTCGAAGCTGTCATCAACTGAATCAGACGAGAAAAAACCGGACGGGACAAGCCGTGCCAGATCGCGGAAATCCTGGATGTGCGACCGGCAAAGTCGCGGAAATCATGCCCATCGGGCTAACCGGATCAGCATAACACAAAGCCCGGTGGGCCGGGTTCGAAACCAGGTGGTTTTCCGGAAAAAAACGAAGGTCAGTCGGCGGTTTTGGCCAGATTTAGATCATCGTCCCCTGTCACGGCAGTCGTGGTGACCGGACCCAGACCGCGGATTTCGACGATTACCTCCTCGTCTTTCGCACCATCGAAATGAGCGGCGCCGGCCGGATGTTTCATGAAACTGCCGGGCGGTAACGCCATGGTCGCGTCGGGGGCGAAGAGGTCGCCGAACCCCGCATGCCAGGTGCCGGATATCACGGTCACCAGCCGGTCGCGGGAATGGAAATGCGGCCGGGTCATTGCGCCGGGCGCGAATTTGGCGCGCATCACGTAAAGGCCGTCATCATTGGGATTCCCTTCAAGCAAGCTGAACTGGGCGCCGGGAGCGGTGGGAGCGTCCCGCCACTCGATCTGATCCGGCTCGACGACCACGAAGCTGGCCCCACCATAACTGGCCCCACCATAACTGGCCCAAGTCATCGGGATGCCCGATAAAAGAACCGCGAGGACCAGGAGCCGTCCCGGCTTGATCCGGACCGCTGGTCGGATTAGTGTGAGGCCACTCCGGCGCGGGTGTAGTTCAGAGGTAGAACGTCAGCTTCCCAAGCTGAATGTCAGGGGTTCGATTCCCCTCACCCGCTCCAATTTCCAGCCCGGCGTCCTTGTCCACGCTCATGGGAATTAATCGCCCGGTTACCTGTCACGTTGTATAATGAATGCCCAGGATATGTTGCATTGGTAAACCCATGACCGGACTGAAAATCTCAAAGCGGAGCGATATCGCATCGTTCCTGGCGCTTGATGTGCTCAAGGCGGCGAACGAGCGCGAAGCCGCGGGCGGCGACATTCTTCACATGGAGATCGGTGAACCGTGCAGCGGCCCGCCCCCGGCGGTTAACGACGCGGCGGCACGGGCCTTGCGCAACGGCTGGACCGGCTATACCGAGGCTCTGGGCACAGCCGAGCTTCGTGAGCGGATCGCGCGGGATTACCGGGAACGTCATGATCTCGACGTCGCTCCGGGGCAGGTGATCATCACAACCGGATCGTCGGCCGGTTTTATCCTCTCCTTTCTGGCCACATTCGATGTTGGCGACCGGGTGATCATCGCCGAGCCCGGCTATCCGGCCTATCCGAAACTGCTTTCGGCGCTGGGGATTGAACCCGTGGTGGTTCACGTCGGTATCGAGCAGGATTTCAAGCTGACGCCGGCGCTTCTGGAGCAGGCGCTCGAAAAGCACGGCCCGGTTCAAGGGGTATTGATCGCGAGTCCCGCCAATCCGACCGGCACGATGCTGGATGAGGAGGAACTGTCGGCGATCGTCGATTTTTGCCGCGATGCCCGACTTCGCCTGATTTCGGACGAAATCTACCAGGACATCACCTTTGACAGGCCGGCGGCCACGGCGCTTGAGTATTGGGACGAGGCGATCGTGATCAACAGCTTTTCCAAATACTATCGCATGACCGGATGGCGCATCGGCTGGATGGTGGCGCCCAGGGCCCTGGTCAGGCCCAGAGCTTTTTCATATCACCGCCGGCGGTATCCCAGCACGCAGCCGTGGTGGCGATGGATTGCGGCGAGGAACTCGACAAGCAGGTCGCCGTTTACGCCCGCAATCGCGACTGCCTGCTTGGCGTCTTCGACAAGATCGGAATAAGGCGTCGGGCGCCCGCCGACGGGGCGTTCTATCTGTATGCCGACGTGTCCGACTTTACCGATGACAGTCTGGTCTTCTGCCGCCGAATGCTATCCGAAACCGGCATCGCCGCCACGCCGGGCGCCGATTTCGACGCCCGGTCGGGGCACCATTACGTCCGGTTTTCCTTTGCTGGTCACGAAACCGAAATCAGGGAAGCGGCCGACCGTCTGACCCGATGGCTGGCAGGGGGGAAGTGAGGCGGCGCAATGAACCGCGATCGGGGACACCAAAGACACTTCATGCTGGATCCCCCGCGGCTGGAGGCAAGCCGTCGGCGCAATAAACGACAATCCTTCGCCCTCTTGCTGGCGATGGCGCTCCTTCTCGGCACGGTCGGCTGGCTGCTCGCCGGTGCGGCGACGCTGGTTTGGGCGGCTGCCGCCGGCGTGGTCGTTCTGATCGTCGGAACGGCGGCGCCCACCAATCTCGTGCTCCGCTTTTACCGGGCCGAGATATTGCACCCGGATCTGGCGCCCAGGCTCTTCCCGGTGGTGGCGGAGCTTTCGCGCCGGGCGGGCCTCAAGACGCCGCCCAGGCTATTTCTCATTCCCGGCGAAACAATGCAGGCGTTGTCGCTTGGTTCTTCCGTCGAGCCGGTGATCGCCCTGTCCAACGGTTTGTTGCGCCGGCTGAACCTGAGCGAAATAGCGGCGATTATCGGTCATGAGATCAGTCATATCGTTCATAACGATCTCGGCGTCATGGCGCTGGCCGAAACCATGTCCAGGCTGACGCGGGTCCTGTCGCTGGCCGGTTTGTTTCTGGTCGCGCTCAATTTGCCGTTGATCGCCACCGGACATGAACCCGTTTCATGGGCGCTGATTCTGGTGCTTGTGATCGCGCCGACGATCTGCACGCTGTTGCAGCTGGCCCTGTCGCGGTCCCGGGAGTTCGATGCCGATCTCGGCGCGGTGGAGCTGACCGGCGACCCGGAAGCCCTGGCCTCGGCCCTGCGGCATATCGAGGGCGGCCGGCGGCGATCATGGGGCTCGATGATTCTGGCCGGGGGCGCCATTCGGGTCCCGCCGCTGCTGCGCACCCATCCCGCGAGCCATCACCGGATAAGCCGGCTCCTGGCTCTGGCGGCCGAGAAACAGTTCGATCGCTCATGGTGGTCCGATCCGCTATGAGTCCGCACTCCGCGGATCGCTGAAGCCTTGGCCCTTGCCGGCGAGTTTTTCAAGTAGCGGGGCCGGTTCCCAATAATCGCCGTGGATGTCGCGGTAGGCCCGCAGGGTATTGAGGATTTCCCCGAGTCCGACAGTGTCGGCGTAAAACATCGGGCCGCCCCGGTAAGCCGGGAAACCGTACCCATGGACCCACACCACATCGATATCGCCGGGTCGCAGTGCGATGCCGTCTTCGAGCACGCGGGCGCCTTCGTTGATGATCGGATAGATGCAGCGCTTGACGATTTCGTCGTCCGAAATGGGGCGTCGCTCGATGCCGAGGCGCGCGGCTTCGCGCTCGATCAGGGCATGAACTTCCGGGTCGGAGATCGGCGTGCGACTGCCGGGCTCGTAGCGGAAATATCCCGAGCCGGTTTTCTGACCGTAACGGCCCCTCTCAAAAAGCCGGTCCCCGATCACGGCATGGCGTTCGTCATCCGGCAGGTCGTTCTTGCGTTCCTGACGAACCCGGTAGCTCACGTCAACGCCGGCGAGGTCGCTCATGGCGAACGGGCCCATGGGCATGCCGAAATCGTAAAGCGCCTTGTCGACCTGTTCCGGCGTTGCGCCTTCCAGCAGCAGCAAGCCGGCCTCCCGGCCATAGCCCTCGAGCATGCGATTGCCGATGAAACCGTAACAAACCCGGGCCAGCACCGGAATTTTGGCCAGGGTCTTGGCGAGTTTCATGGTGGTCGCGATCACTTGCCTTTCGGTGCGCTCGCCGCGAACCACTTCCAGCAGCTTCATGACATTGGCGGGACTGAAAAAGTGGGTGCCGATCACATCGCCGGGACGCGAGGTCACGGCCGCGATCTCGTCAATGTCGAGGGTCGAGGTGTTGGTGGCGAGGATCGCGCCCGGTTTGCACACCGCGTCCAGTTTCCCGAACACCTGTTTCTTGATCGCCATATTTTCGAACACCGCCTCAATGACGATATCGGCATCGGCGAGATCGCCATAATCGAGCGTGCCGGTGATCAGGCCCATGCACTCATCGACCTGGGCCTGGCTGAGCCGGCCCTTGTCCCTTGTGGCCTGGTAATTTTTCCCGATCAGCGCCAGCCCGCGATCGAGCGCTTGTTCCTCAATCTCCAGAATCGTGACCGGTATCCCGGCATTGGCGAAATTCATCGCAATGCCGCCGCCCATGGTGCCGGCGCCGAGAACGGCGGCGGTTTCGATCCTGCGTTTGGGCGTATCCCCGGGCACGTCGGGAATATGCGCGGCCTCGCGTTCGGCGAAAAATACGTGCCGCAGAGCGGCCGAGGCCGTCGACTGCATGCATTCGACAAACAGCGCCCGTTCATGGGCGAGCCCTTCGTCAAACGGCAGGCTTATCGCCGCTTCGACCGCCTGGATGCAACGCTCCGGCGCGAAATATCCGCGGGTCTTGCGTGCGATGGCCTGGCGGTAATTGTCGAGGAAATCTTCATCCAGCACCGTGGCGTCGACCGCCATGTCGCGGATGCGCCGGGCCGCCGCGCCTTGCCTGACCAGCTTTTCCGCATAAACCACCGCGCCTTCCAGAAGATCGCCCTCAACGATGTGGTCGATCAGACCGAGGTCGAGGGCCGTTGCGGCCGGGGTCGGATTGCCGGATACGATCATGTCCAGCGCCGCCTTGATCCCGATAAGCCGAGGCAAGCGTTGCGTTCCGCCAGCGCCGGGCAGCAGGCCCAGTTTGACCTCCGGCACCCCCACCCTGGCGGTGGCGACGGCACAGCGGTAGTGGCATCCGAGCGCGGTTTCCAGCGCGGCGCCATGAATCGCCGCGATGACCGGTTTGTCGGCATTTTCGATCTCGCCGATCACGGTGCGAAGGTCGGGTGAGGCGGGCGGTTTGCCGAATTCCCGGATATCGGCGCCGGCCATGAAAGTGCGCCCGGTGCAAATCAGGACCATGGCGTCGACCGCGTCGTCGGCGCGCGCCTTCAAGATCGCGTCATGAATTCCCTGGCGCACCGGCCGGGACAACGCATTGACCGGCGGATTATCCACCGTGATCACCGCGACCCGGCGCCTGATTTCCGTACCTACCATGTAGCTCATGTTCGACCCCCTCCTTGGTCGGGGCATGACTGCAACCCTGGCTCGTACCCCTCAAATAAAGTCTGTTGGAGGCAGTTTACCCGAGATCGCATGGGTGGAAAGGTAATTAGATTATGTCTGACGCTTCCATTATCAGCCCGGCATTATATGTTGGGGTCTGGGATTCAAACGGTAGGGGGAAGACGAGCACATGCTAGGTCTAATGCAGGACAGGCCGCTCCTGATTTCGAGTTTCATTGAATATGCGGCCCGTTTTCATGGCAAAACGGAAGTGGTGACCCGCACCATCGAGGGTCCGATCCATCGATACGGTTATGCCGATTGCCATGGGCGTTCGAAAAGGCTCGCCAAGGCGCTGCTGGCCATGGGTGTCAAGCTCGGCGACCGGATCGGGACGATGGGCTGGAACACCTACCGGCACCTGGAAGCGTGGTATGGCATATCCGGCATTGGCGCGATCGCCCACACCATCAATCCCCGGCTGTTCGGGGAACAGATCGCCTACATCATCAACCACGCCGAAGACAGCTACATTTTCACCGACACCACCTTTGTTCCGATTCTGGAGGCGATCCAGGGTGAACTCAAATCGGTGAAGGGTTATGTGGTTTTGTGCGGCGACGAGCAATTGCCCGAAACCTCGCTTGAAAACGTGCGGAGCTACGAGGCCCTGATTGCCGATCACGATGACGATTTCGTGTGGCCGGAGTTCGACGAACGCACCGCCTGCGGCATGTGTTACACCTCGGGCACCACCGGAAATCCCAAGGGCGTGCTTTACAGCCATCGCTCCAACGTCATCCATACCTTCATCGCGATGTCCGGCGATTCACTGGGCATTTCCTGCAAGGAGACCGTGTTGCCCGTGGTGCCGATGTTCCACGCCAATGGCTGGGGCATTCCTTATGCCGCGGCCGCGAGCGGCGCCAAGCTGGTGCTGCCGGGCATGGGCATGGACGGCGCCAGCCTGTTCGAGTTGCTGGACGGCGAGAAAGTGACCGTAACCGCCGCTGTGCCGACGGTGTGGCTGATGCTGCTCAGATATCTTGAGGAGACCGGCAAGACGCTTGATCATCTCGATGCGGTTTGCATTGGCGGATCGGCGGCGCCCCGCTCGATGATCGAGATTTTCCAGGACAAATATGACGTGCGCGTGACCCACGCCTGGGGCATGACCGAAACCAGCCCGATCGGCACGATCGGGACTCTCAAGCCGGCGATCAAATTGATGCCCGCGGACCGGAGGCTCGACGTAGCGTGCAAGCAGGGTCGTGGCATTTACGGCCTGGAATTGAAGGTCACCGATGACGACGGCGACGAGTTGCCGTGGGATGGCGCCAGCGCCGGGCATCTGATGGTGCGCGGCCCGTGGGTGGCCAGGGCCTATTACAGGAATGAAGGCGGGGACATTCTCGATTCCGACGGGTGGTTCGATACCGGCGATATCGTCAATATCGACGCCGAGGGCTATATGCAAATCACCGACCGGGCCAAGGACGTGATCAAGTCCGGGGGCGAATGGATCAGCTCGATCGATCTTGAAAACGTCGCAGTGGGACATCCGGGCGTCGCCGAGGCGGCGGTGATCGGCGCCTTTCATCCCAAATGGCACGAGCGGCCGCTTCTGATTGTCGTCCGCGCGCCCGGCGCCACGGTCACCGGGGATGAAATCCTGAGCTACATGAAAGGCAAGGTCGCCAAATGGTGGCTGCCCGACGATGTTGTGTTTGTGGATGAACTGCCCCACACCGCGACCGGCAAGATCCTGAAAATGAAGCTTCGGGACGACTTCAGGGATTATGTGTTGCCGTCCGCCAAAGCCGCGGGATAACGGGCCCCCTCAGCCGCGGCGGAACACCGCCGCGGCCAGCCACCCGGCCGCGATCGCCATGATAACGGCGAGGATGCCGTATATGGCGGGTTTGTCATGGGCAAGTTTATAGATGCGCCGCTCTATCCCGCTTTTGTCGACAAATAAGGGCGACGTTTGGGCGCTGATCATCTGACCGTCGCGCAGCAGATAGACGTGGGTGGTGTAATTGCCGACCGGGACATTGGCTGGAAAGTGCACGTCGGTCTTGAACAAGGTTCCACCCAGAAAATTGATGGCGCTTTCATCCTGGATGAACAGATTGTCGCGCGTGCGCGCACGCACGATCGCCTCGCGGAAACCGCTGGACCCATCCGGCAGGTCGCTTTGCCGGGTTTCGAGATCAAGGTAGGGCAAACCGATGCGGTGGCGGGCCAGAACCGAGGCCGGCGCAATTTCCGAGAGCGGCCGGTTGGACAGTACCGAGTAATAGCCCGGAACGTTGTCGAATACCAAGGCGTCCCGGTTGACCCAGATGCCTGCGACCCGCGCCTTGCGACGCACCACAACCGGCTGATCGGGGCCGCGAACGACGACCACGATATCCGCGCCGCCTTGTGTGACCGTTGTCGCGTCCCGCGATTCCTGAACCGAGCCGAACAGCAGCAAATCGGTGCCGTGGAAACTTGAGGTGATCGCAATCAAATGCTCGGACAGATCGGTCACCAGTTCGCTCGCGGCAGCCGACCATGCCGGCGCCACCACCGCGAGTATCAGCAAAAGCCGCCTCATGGCCCGGAAGCCAGCAGCGGCGCGACGATAAACAGTTCCGTCGGTTCGGCGATCAGGCCGTAAGCCAGCTTCGCGCACATCGCCAGCACCATCAACGCCAGCCCCGCCCGGAGTTGCTCGCCCCGCAACTTGAGCGCGGCGCGGGCCCCCAGTTGAGCCCCAATCACGGCGCTGGCCAGCAGCAAAAGGGCCAGCAGCACGTCGACCGTCTGACTGTTCACCGAATGCAGAAGTGTTACGATCGCGGTTACAAAGATAATCTGAAACAGTGACGTGCCAATGACCACGGCGGTCGGCATGCCGAGCAGATAAATCATCGCCGGCACCATGATGAAACCGCCGCCGACGCCCATGATCGCGGCCAGCACTCCGACAATGAATCCGATCATCAGTGGCGGAATGACGCTGATATAAAGCTTGGACTTATGAAAGCGCAGCCGGAACGGCAGGCCGTGCACCCAGGTATGCTTGTGGGCCTTGCGGCGGCGGTGCTCCTGGCGTCGGCGGCGCAACAGCGCGCCGACGCTTTCCACGATCATCAGGCTGCCGACGCTGCCCAGAAAAACCACGTAGCAAAGAGAGATCAGGAGGTCGACCTGTCCGATATCGCGCAGCAGCTTGAACAGCCATACTCCGGCGAACGAGCCCAGCGCGCCGCCGACCAGCAATACCGCGCCCATTTTGAAGTCGATGGCGCCCCGACGCCAGTGCGCCAGTGCGCCGGACACCGATGCGCCGACGATCTGATTGGCTTCGGTGGCGACGGCGACCACCGGCGGCACCCCCGAAAATATCAATAGCGGCGTCATCAGAAACCCGCCGCCGACACCGAACATCCCGGACAGGAAGCCGACCATCCCACCCATCCCGAGGATTATAAAAACGTTGATCGAAAGCTCGGCAATGGGGAGGTATATTTGCATATCGGTTCAGTTCGCTAGGCGCGAACTCCCATTGCGTCCCGGCCGCGGACCGCCCGGCATGCCTGCACGCGCTCCCGACCACATCTCCATGATCCGAACGAAGAAAGGGTCGGCGCGGCTGGAAATTTGGCAAATGCTTCTGTTGGAACGGTTATGACAGCACCCTTTGTTCCTCTCACGCCACCAGGCCATACTACCGGGAGAGCGGCAGGTAAAGAACAACAATGACCGTATGTTAGAGCACTTTTGGATCCAATGGTTCCATCAGATTGGAAAACGGCCTAGTTCGTGACTTCCCAGGTTCTTCCCGCTCTTAGCAGTTTGTCCAGAGCGGCGGGCTCAACCCGTCCGTCCGTTTGTCCGAGCCGCTCATAGACGCTGGTCTCATAAGTCGCGGCGGGATTGCAGTAAATGACGCCAAGGGCGACCGGGAATTCCGGCTCCTCCAGCTCGATCAGCATGGACGCCAGGGTCTTGTTGGTCTCGTCGTGAATCAAGATGTCATCCACGGTCACGCCGTTTTCGCCGATCGTCACCACCTCGATTTCAAACAGCCCCGGTTTGATGCGCAGCCCGCGATTGCGTTCCTTGCCGAAAATCAGGGGTTTGCCATGTTCGACAAGAAGCTGCATGTCGGCGGCGACATTTTTTGCGGTAAAGCTGTCGAAGGCGCCATCGTTGTAGATCAGGCAGTTCTGGAAGATCTCGACGAACGAGGACCCCTTATAGGCGTGCGCCCGCTTCAGGACGGCCGGCAATTCCTTCTGCTGGGTGGCCACGCCGCGGGCGACGAACCGCGCGCCCGCTCCCAGCGCGAAGGCGCAGGGCGAAACCGGCAGCTCGATCGAGCCACGGGGGCTCGACGGGGTGCGGGTGCCAACCCGCGAGGTGGGCGAATACTGCCCCTTGGTCAGGCCGTAGATTTCATTATTGAACAGCAGGATCTGCATATCGAGATTGCGGCGCAGGACATGCAGCAAATGATTGCCGCCAATGCTCAGTCCGTCGCCGTCTCCGGTCACGATCCAGACGTCAAGCTCCGGATTGGCGAGCTTGATGCCGCTGGCAATTGCCGGCGCACGACCGTGGATGGTGTGGAATCCGTTAGTCGACAAATAATAAGGAAACCGCGACGAACAACCGATGCCGGAGACGAAAACGGTGTTTTCGCGCTTCCCGCCCAGCTCCGGCAGGGTCCGTTGCACTGCCTTGAGAATGGCATAATCGCCGCAGCCTGGGCACCACCGGACTTCCTGATCCGACGTATAGTCCTTAGCCGTCAGCTTGGCGGCCGAGAGTTGCTCGTTCAACTTAGTTCTCCAACGCGTCGTAAATCGCCGACAAGATTTCAGAAACCTTGAAGGGCTGCCCCTCGATCTTGTTCACGCCCTTGGCATCGACCAGATATTGGTCGCGCAGCAGGGTTATCAATTGGCCGGTGTTCATTTCCGGCACGATGATACGCTCGAATCCGGCCAACAGATCGCCGAGATCGGCCTGAAACGGCCAGATATGGCGCAGGTGGATGTGGGAGACGCTCAGTCCCTCTTTTCGAGCCGCGCGTACCGCCTGCTGAATGGCGCCATAAGTCGAGCCCCAGCCGACCACCGCGAGCGCGCCCGTCTTCTCGCCCATTGCCGGCTTCAACGGCGGCAAATCCTTGGCGATGCCGAGAACCTTGTCGCGGCGCACCAGCGTCATCCGCTGGTGATTTTTGGCATCGTACGAGATATCTCCGGTCTCGAAATCCTTTTCCAGCCCGCCAATGCGATGCTCAAGGCCGGGAGTGCCCGGCATCGCCCAATTGCGGGCCAGGGTTCCGGGGTCCCGGCGGAACGATCGGAAATCTTCAGCCTCGGTGTGAAAGGTTACCGGGAACGGGGCGTAATCCTCGACATTCGGAATTCGCCACGGCTCGGCGGCATTGCCGAGATAGCCGTCCGTCAGCAGGATCACTGGAGTCATATATTTGGTTGCCAGTCGCACCGCCTCGATGGCGGCGTCGAAACAATCGGTCGGCGAAGCCGCGGCAATTACCGGCAGCGGCGCGTCGCCGTTGCGGCCAAAGACCGCCTGGTACAGATCCGACTGTTCGGTCTTGGTCGGCAGGCCGGTCGATGGGCCGCCGCGCTGGGTATTGACGATCACCAGCGGCAGCTCGACCATGATCGCCAGCCCGATGGCTTCGCCCTTGAGCGCGATGCCGGGACCGGAACTGGATGTCACACCAAGCGACCCGGCAAAAGAGGCGCCGATCGCTGAACACATGGCGGCGATTTCGTCCTCCGCCTGGAAGGTGATAACGCCCTGTTCCTTCATACCCGCCAGTTGGTGCAGGATCGGCGATGCCGGCGTGATCGGATAAGAGCCGAAAACGATGCGCAGGCCGGCCAGATGGGAGCCGACGACAAGGCCCAGCGACAGAGCCTCGCCCCCGGTTACGGTCCGATATGTGCCGGGCTCGACCTTGGCCTTGCCGATGGATTGACGATGAAGGTTGCCCGACATCTCGGCGGTTTCGCCAAAGGCGTGGCCCGCATTGAGGGCGGCGATGTTTGAAACCGCGATCTCCGGCTTCCTGGTGAATTTCTGTTCCAGCCACTCGACGACCGGCTGACGCTTGCGCCCGAACATCCACAGGATCAGCCCCAGCGTCCACATGTTCTTGCAGCGCAACGCGTCCTTTTTGGACAGGCCGAGTTCCTGTACCGAATCCAGCGTAAGCCGTGAAATATCCAGCTCGATTACCTGATAGCCGGCGAGCGTGTTGTCCTTGAGCGGATCGGATTGATAACCGGCCTTGCGCAAATTCCTTTCGACGAAGGTGCCGGTGTCGACCACCACCATGCCGCCATCCTTGACCAGGGACAGGTTGACCTTGAGCGCCGCCGGATTCATCGCAACCAGGATATCGGGGGCGTCGCCAGCGGTGGTGATGTCATAGGAGCCGAAATTGATCTGGAATGCCGACACGCCAAAAGTAGTGCCGATCGGCGCCCGGATTTCCGCCGGATAATCGGGAAATGTCGCCAGATCGTTTCCGACCAACGCCGTCGATTGGGCAAACTGGGTGCCGGTCAGCTGGATGCCGTCACCTGAATCCCCAGCGAAGCGGATCACCGCGGATTCCATTTCATCACCGCGCTCCGTGCCGCGCGGCGCCTTGGTTGCCAGTCCGGTTTTCATGGGCTTTGCAACAACTCCATTGTCGGCCGGATCAGCTTGGCTTTGTCGTAACGACAACATGATGCCCGCAAATTTGGCGGACGACTCAAACCGGTTCCGGTCCTCGACATTCTCCTACAATGTTGGCCCACCAAGCAGGATTACAGCGCATACAGCGGCTACCAACAGTACCATCCATCTTGCCGACAGCTCGTCGGACAACGCGGCCACAACGACCCGCAACCGCAACCCTTAGCCATGCCTGGATTTTGCCGCGGGCTTTCGTATTAAACGGTTTATTCGTTAAGATTTGACTCGTAACGCGCCATGACCGCTGCCGAATCCCGCATGCAGTGTTGCAAGACGATTCCAAGCGCCTCTTCTGGGGCGCTTAACTCCGCACTTGTACCGCTTTTCGCAAGCCCGCTTCAACAAAAAGCGTGCCTGTTTCTAGTGAATATAGAATTTTCGAACGGTAATTCCGTCCATCAAATGATTCCATAAAAGCTGAAAGCGCTCTAGCCGGTCGTGCCGGAATCAAGGATCGCGAGCACGGTTTCGGGAGGACGGCCCAGAGCGGCCTTGCCGCCCGCCAGCACGATCGGGCGTTCAATCAGAATCGGATGTTCGATCATGGCCCGCATCAGGGCGTCGTCACCCAGGGTCGGATCGTCGAGGCCCGCTTGTTTGTAAGCGGCCT
Organism: Sphingomonadales bacterium; assembly: GCA_046756385.1. Taxonomy (GTDB): domain Bacteria; phylum Pseudomonadota; class Alphaproteobacteria; order CAZZKF01; family CAZZKF01; genus JBHHWG01. The sequence goes on from JBHHWG010000019.1 coordinate 21,205, forward strand.
CCTTCTTGCGCATCAAACCCCTGGGCGGCAAGCCCAGCATTTCGAGGATGGCTTTCAACTGTTCCGCGCTGGGCGGCGTGGTCAAATATTCGATGATTTCGGGCTCGATGCCGCGTTCGCGCAACAGCGTCAGGGTTTGGCGTGACTTGCTGCAACGCGGATTGTGATAGATTGTCACCGACATGTGCGTCCTTCCCTGGTTTTGCGGGCTCCGTGGTTCCGACGCTTAGCGCCAGCCCGCGCGGTCGAACATGCGCATCGCCTCGGCATTGTGCCGGGCCAGCGCCGCAAGGTTGAGCGTATCGGCCTTGAAGTCGCCCCACGCGGCTACGACCCCTGCCGCCGCGACACCTGGCTTGACCGGATATTCATAGACCTCGCCCGCATAGATTTTCTGGGCGTCGTCACTGACCAGAAATTCCAGCAGCCGGATGGCGTTTTCCTTGTTCGTGGCGCTCCTGGTCAGCCCGGCGCCGCTGATGTTCACGTGGGCCCCCCGATCGTCCTGGTCGGGCCAGAACAAGGCCACGTTCTCGGCCGCCCGGCGCTGACGGCTGCCCGGTTCGGAGGCCAGCATGGTGCCGTAATAATAGGTGTTGGCAACCGCGATATCGCATTCGCCGGCGGACACGGCCTGGATCTGGTTGCGATCCCCGCCCTGTGGCTTGCGCGCCATATTCGCGACAATGCCCCGCGCCCAGCTTTGCGCCGCTTTTTCGCCGTCATGCGCGATGACCGAGGCGAGCAGGGACTGATTGTAGATATTGGATGATGAGCGAATGCAGATCCGGCCTTTCCATTTGGGGTCCACCAGGTCGGCATAGGTGGACAGGTCTTGGGGGTCAACCCGATCCGGGGCGTAGAAGATTATGCGGGCCCGAACCGAAAGACCGAACCAGTAGCCTTCCGGGTCGCGATACTGAGCCGGCACCGAGGCTTCGAGAGCCGCGCTGGCCGCCGGTTGCAAAACACCCGCCTGCTTGGCCCGGATCAGGCGTCCGACATCGGAAGTGAACAACAGGTCGGCCGGGCTGTTGATGCCTTCGTTCTTGAGACGCTCCAACAGCGCGTCCGCCTTGCCGCTGACCAGATTGACCTTGATGCCGGTGTTCGCGGTGAAGGCGTCGAGCAGCGGCTTGATCAGGACTTCCTGGCGGTAGGAGTAGACATTGACTTCCTGGGTCGTCACTTCTTCAGCGATCACTGGGCCCGCCAAAACCGCCAGGCCAAACATCGTCACCGCCATGAAGGCGCGAAACCGAAAATCCATTATGACACTCCTGATCAAATATTCGTTGCGTGGGCAAACTATGCGGCGCCCTGAATTTTCAGGCAAGCATTATTGAGAATCGATCGCAAAAACCTCACCACGCATCGCACCGGGTTCCGACCGCGTCGGCCACGGTCGCGAATCCGTCGGCGCGAAGCCTGCCCGCCAAATCATATTTGATGCGATCGACCAGACACAGTCCGTCATATACCAGCGCGGAATACAATTGCACCAGGCTGGCGCCGGCCTGAATTTTGTCATAGGCGTCGTCTCCCGACGACACACCGCCGACGCCGATCAGCGGCATGCGCCCCTCGGTAAGGCGATACATTTCCGCCAGAAGCCGGGTCGAGGGCTCGAAAAGCGGCCGGCCGCTCAGTCCTCCCTGCTGGTCACGGCGCCGGCTGTGAAGATTTTCGGGGCGCGCTATCATGGTGTTGCTGACGATCATGCCGTCGATGCGGTGGTCAAGGACGGTCCGGGCGATATCCCGGCGCGTCTCAGGGTCCAGGTCGGGTGCAATTTTCACCAGCACCGGTGTGCGGCCCGCTTCCTTGCCCGCCTGTTCCCGCGCCGCAAGGACACGGTCCAGAAGTTTATCGAGGGCCGCTTTTTCCTGGAGGTCGCGCAAACCCGGTGTGTTGGGAGAGGAAATATTGATGACCAAATAATCGGCCAGACCGGCCAACTCCGCCACACCCCTGGCGAAATCGCCGGGCCGGTCCACCTGGTCCTTATTGGCGCCGACATTGGCGCCGACTATGCCCGGTCGTCCCGACACACGCCGGGCCTCAAGCCGAGCCTTGATGCGCACAAGACCGTGATTGTTGAAGCCCAACCGGTTGATGACCGCGCGGTCATTACGCAGCCGAAATAAACGCGGTCGGGCATTGCCGGCTTGCGCACGGGGCGTAACGGTGCCGATCTCGGCAAAACCAAACCCGCATTTCAGCAAGGCGTCGGGAACCTGGGCGTTCTTGTCGAACCCCGCGGCGATACCGACTGGATTGGGAAATTCGAGCCCCATTATACGGGTCGCCAACTCGGGCGGGTCGGGGGGGCTGCCGTGGCCCAGCAAGCCGCTGCGCAGCGCCAGAATCGCCATGCGATGTGCGGTTTCGGGATCGAGGGCGAACAACAACGGGCGAAGCAGGCGGTAAAACGATCTCATGGGCGCATGGTCCGCTCCGGGCCGACTGGAAAAACCTCACGCCCCGGGGAAATATGAAAAAAAACGCCCAGCCACACTTGCCGCCCCCTGGTTTTGGTCAATATTCCTAACTAGCTACAGCGAAATGCGGATTTAGTGCCAGGACGAAAATCAGTGCTGACACACGAGAATATTTGGCAGGCCATCGATCTGCTGGCAAAGAGTCGCCGGCTTTCAGTCTCCGGGCTGGCGAAGCGATCGGGTCTCGATCCAACCGCTTTCAACCGAAGTAAACGAATCTCGCGGAACGGCAAGAAACGGTGGCCGAGCACTGAAAGCATTGCCAAAATTCTCATCGCCTGTGATACCAGTTTGACCGAGTTCGTCGGGTTCGTCGAGCATGAAGTAACAGAAATGGCCGGCCGGCAGACCATTCCAGTGATCAACCTCTCCGGTTTGCATGCCCGGGAATGCTTTAGTGACGCCGGCGAGCCCAAAGGGGTCGGCTGGGGCGATCTTCCGTTTCCACGCGGCGGCGGCGGGTCGATTTATGCACTCGACATAACAGGCGATGACCTGGAGCCGGTCTATAAGCATGGCGATACAATGATCGTGACGCTGACGGACAGCGTTCGTCGGGGGGACCGGGTGGTGGCCGGCATAACCGGCGGCGAGCTGCTGGTGGCCACCATGGGCCGTTTGGCCGGGACAACGGTTGAGTTTCACGCAATCGGCGGCGAACACGAGGTTCGCAGCTTTCCCCGTGACGACGTTCTGTGGATTTCCAGGATCATCTGGGCCGCCCAGTAGAGCCGTGCGCGGCAAAGGGTTCGAGCTTGACGAGCAGCGCCTTGATCATGCGCCGGTCACCCTCGTTCAATGCAGCGCGCAACAGACGGCCCTTGTCCTGAACCATGCGCTCGAACGCATCACTCGGCTCCAGCGTCAAGGCGATGTCCAATTGTTCCAAAGCCATCGTGCGGTATTTTCTCAGTTTCATGCGCAACAGCGCCTTGGCGAATTCGACGTGCATGACCGGGTTTTCAGGTTGCGCGGCGATTGCCTCGCGAAAATGAAAAATCGCTTTTTTGGCGGAAGCCCGGTACAGCGCGGCAGCCAGAAGCCCGCCGCCCGCGACCACCAGTTCGGCGTGCCACCCCCCCATTGCGGTGTGACTCCAGCCACCTTCCGGATCAAGAACCAGGGCGCGGTCGAGCAATTTTCGGGCCTCCCTCGCCCGGCCGGCAAAATGGGCTTTGATATAGCCTTCGGTCCGAGCCTGATATCCCAATGCGATCGAAAGATGCAAAAGGGCCTCGACATTGTCGGGATCGGCCTCAAGCGCCCGGCGGGCGAGGGCCTGGGACTGGGTCAGTGCGTCCAGATTCTCGCCTGGTGGCGCCACATAGGCGGCATGGGCAAGCCGGGCGCGGGCCGCGAGCGCCAGACCGTCGGCCGTTTCGATGCGCGATGCGAGGTCCGAGGCTTCCTCAAACGCACCGTCGTGGAATAAGGAAAGGGCGCGGTCATAGGCTGAATCAGCCCTGGCGCCGCCTGCCCAGAAAGTAAGCGCCATGGCTGCGCAAATAACAAACCGCTTCATGGTATTTTTGCATGCCCCCGGTGGAAGAACGACTGTTCCATCAGGCGCGGATCGTCAAAATGGCGTCGTCCGACAAAGGCCGTGGCGTGGGTGCCCCACTGACGCATGGCTCCGGCGCTCTTGATGCCCATCGGCCACAGTAGAAATCGTTCCGCCCGGGCGGAACCCGCGACCAGCCCGTCGGGGCGAAACAGGCTTCGCCTTTGTCCGGGGCCAAAGGGTAAGGACCGCAATCCGTCGTCGGGCATCATGCGATATTGCACGGGCGCCCCTGAATCCGGATTCGATTCCCAAATCCCCAGTTTGGCGATGTAATGGCTGGTGCCGGAAACCCGGATCAAGACCCGTTGGCCGGGGCCGACCGCCGGCGCTGCTTGCGGCGCCACCACCCCGTCTTCACCGTTTGACCCGTCGGCCCCGGGCCTGATCTCCAATTCGTTCGACGGAAAGAACAGGTGATAGCAGCCGCATTGATGCATGCTGTCATAGAGAATGACCTTGCCGTCGGGGCCGAGGGTCACCCGCCAGACCAGTCCGTCGAATTTTCCGCCCAAAAGATCGAAACCCCCGCGTTTGGGGCGCGCGGGAAACCAGATCGCGTAATTGATCTGCAGCAACAGCTCGTTATCCCACCAGACATGGGACAATCGGGTATAGCTCACAGGCAAATCCGTATTGACCCGGCTTTGCTGGTCCGGTCCCCATTCCGGCGTACCGATTCGATCGTCCCCTGACAGGGTGTCGACCTGCCACACCGGGGCGAAAGCCTCGATAAGGCGAGCGAGTTGTGTTCCGGAAGGTTCAGGAATTCCGAGCGGATTGTTCCGGGACCGGGCGATAATTTCAGCGGTTTCAGAGGGGCTTAACGGACCCGCTGATGCCGCCGGCACATAAGTCGTCAACTCGCCTGAGGGGGCGATCGCGGTCAGTGGTCTGGCAAAGTCGCCCAGGTTGCGGCGTTGCCAGCGCCGGTATCCGATGGAGACGGGAATCGCAGTCAGGGGATAGAGGCCGAAAAACCGTCGCCAGTCCAGATAATGATCGGGCGATTTGGCGGCTTTAATCAAATGCGACCGGGCCTGATCGTCCGCCAGATCCCGCGCCGCCAGGTAATCACCGCACCGGGTAATGACGGACGCCGGATCCTGGGCCCCCAATGCTTCGCCAAGCCGCGCCCGGTCGGCCGGTGGCAGATTGGCGAGTTCATGATGGCGCGCGGTTCGATCCAGCGTGCGCATCCGCGTCATCCACGGGCCAAGGAATTGATTCAGGTTCGGGCGATCCCGGAAACTCGCCAGCAGGCGGTCGACACGTAAATAGGGGAATTGGCGCACCGGCCGGGCCGAGCCATCCGACACCCCGGCGGCCTGAACGGCGTCCGTAATCGCGCGCAGATCGCCAAGACATTGAAGGGTGCCGCCGTCGGCGCCCTGGCTGCCCGTGGCGCGCCAATTTCCGGCGGTTGCACAGCCGGCCAGCGCCAAGGCAGCCAGGCAAATCAGGAGAGGCCGAAAATTTCCAGCCGCCATCTGTTGACCGCGCTCCTTTTTCGATGCCCACCCGGTTTGCCAGCATAGCAAACCCGGCGAAGCTGGCGATAGTGCGGGTCGGACTATTCGTCGGCGCCGAGGTCCTCGCCACCAAGGACGCGCCGGATCAGGTCGATGGTCTCCGTCTTGCCGTAAAGAGCGACGAAAGAGCCCATGCGCGGACCCTGGCTTTGGCCAAGCAACGTCTCATAAAGCGTTTTGAACCAATCGCGCAGGTTTTCGAATCCGTGGGTCTTGCCGATTTCGTAAATCTCGGCCTGGATCGCCCCGGCGGCGGCGTCTTCGGGGAGCGCCTCCAGAACCTCGGCCATCCGCTCCAGCGCCCCCCGCTCCCGGTCGCAGGGCAAGCGGTATTTCTTGTTGGGCCGAACGAAATCCCGGTAATAGGCCACCGCGTATCCCACCAGCCGGTCCAGGAGCGGCTGGTTCTCAGGCGTCGTTCCGGGCGCGTAACGGTGGATAAAGCCCCACAGCACATCCTTGTCCTCGCTGTGGCAGGTACCGACCAGATTGAGCAGCAAGGCAAATGTCAGCGGCGCCTGTTCAGCGGCAGGCTTGCCGCCATGGATATGCCACACCGGGTTGGTGAGCTGTTCCTGGGGCGTCTGCGAGGCGAACTTGTGCAGGAACGTGATATAGTCGTCGACCGCACGCGGAATGACGTCGAAATAAAGCCGCTTGGCCTTGCGCGGCGACTGGAACATATAGAGCGACAGGCTTTCGGCGGGTCCGTAGCGCAGCCATTCCTCAATCGTCAGGCCATTCCCCTTCGACTTGGAAATTTTTTCACCCTTTTCGTCGAGGAACAACTCGTAATTGAAGCCCGCGGGCGGCGTGGCGCCCAGGATCTTGCATAACCGGCTCGAAATATTGACCGATTCGATCAGGTCCTTGCCCGACATTTCATAGTCGACGCCGAAAGCCGCCCACCGCATCGCCCAGTCGGCCTTCCACTGGAGCTTGCAGTGCCCACCGGTCACCGGCGCCTCGACCAGGGTATCATCGACGTCCCGGTACACGATTGTGCCGGCATCGGGCTTGCGTTCAACCACCGGGACCTGCAGCACGCGCCCGGTCTTGGGGCAGACCGGAAGGAACGGGCTGTAGGTCGCCCGGCGCTCCGCCCCCAGGGTCGGCAAAATCACGCCCATGACGGCGTCATAATTCTCGAGCACCTTGATCAGAGCGGCATCGAACATGCCGGCCTGGTAGCACTCGGTTGAGCTCAAAAATTCATAGTCGAAGCCGAATTCATCGAGAAAGGCCTTGAGCCGCGCGTTGTTGTGATGACCGAAGCTTTGGTGGGTTCCGAACGGATCGGGCACCTGGGTCAACGGCTTGTCCAAATGCTCGGCCATCGCATCCCGGTTCGGGATATTGTCGGGAACCTTGCGCAGGCCATCCATATCATCGGAAAAGCACACCAGGCGTGTCGGTTTGCCGGTCAGGGCCTCGTAGGCGAATCGCACCATGCTTGTGCGCGCGACCTCGCCAAAAGTGCCGATATGCGGCAGGCCGCTGGGGCCGTAGCCGGTCTCGAACAGGACCGGGCCATCCTTTGACGCACGACGCTCCTGGCGTTCGAGAAGCTTTTTCGCCTCGACAAAGGGCCAGGCCTTGCTGTCCCGTGCAATATCCGCCTCGCTAATCATCGGTCTGGTTTTCCTGGTTGCTGGTTTCGCGACAAGGCCGGTGAATCTAGAGCACTTTCAGCTTTTATGGAATCAGTTTGATGGACGGGAGCGGTCCGCCGGCGGCGCCGCACCTATTGAGTCGCCCGCGCCCCACCTTTAAGGTTGCCGATCGCGAGATGAGGTTCATGAAAGCGTTGAACGCTTCCGGGAGGTGAAAATGGCGCATGGTTCTGGTTTCGGTTGGCGAGGTCTGATTATGGTGTCCCTTGGCGGTCTTGTTGTGGGCTGTTCGGATCAGTCGGCCAATGACGATCACGCGACTTCGGCCGCTTTGAAGCCGGTTGCATACCCCGCGGCGCATGCCGCCGATCATACCGACGACTATTTTGGTGTTCCGGTCGCCGATCCGTACCGCTGGCTGGAAGCGCTTGATTCCCCGGAAACCAAGGCGTGGATAAAGGATCAGAACGGCGTCTCCGAGCCCTATCTGGCGGACCTTCCCGCGCGGACGCGGATCGAGGAGCGCCTCAAATCCCTGTGGAATTACGAAAGATTTGGCATTCCGGCCAAGGAAGGCGGCAAATATTTTTATGTGCGCAACGATGGCCTTCAGGACCAGGACGTTCTGTATGTGGCCGCGGATATTGACGCCGAGCCGCGGGAACTGATCAATCCCAACGAGTTCAGCGGCGATCGAACCGCGTCCCTCCATTCCCATTCCGTCAGCCCAGACGCGGCCCACATATCCTATGCGGTGTCCGAAAGCGGGTCCGACTGGACCGACATACGGGTGCGAAATGTCGAAACCGGCCGGGATCTCGCCGACAATCTGACCTTCATAAAATTCGGTGGTTACAACGTCGCATGGGACCACGACGGGCAGGGCTTTTACTACAGCCGCTATCCGAAGGGTGAAGACGGCAAGGGCGACGGTAAAGGCAGCGTGAAGCTTTATCACCACAAGCTGGGCACAAGCCAGGATGATGACGCGCTGGTTTATGCCATGCCGGATCACCCGAGCCGCATTCCAGCGGCCGGGATTTCCGAGGATGGGCGCTATCTGATTGTCTCGGTGTTCGAGGGCTATTTCAGTAACGCAATCTATTTCAAGGATTTAAGCGACGACACCGCGGAAATCACCGCTTTGATCGACAGTTGGGACGGTGAATATGAATTTCTCGGTAATTCCGGCGCCGAATTCTATTTCAGCACCACAAGCAATGCCCCCCGGGGACGGGTCATCGCGGTCGATGTTGGCGACCCGGCGCCAGCAAATTGGCGCGAGGTCGTGCCTCAAGCCGAACAGGTGCTCAGGAGCGCGCGTTTTATCGGCGGCCGATTTGTGGCGAGCTATTTGAAGGACGCCAAGGCGGAAGTCATGATTTACGATATTGCGGGCAGGCTGGTCCGGGGCGTCGCGCTTCCGGGCATCGGCAGCGTGTCGGGCTTTACGGGCCATGGCGACGATCCCGAGACCTTTTACGCCTTCACCAGTTACAACACACCGGCGTCAATTTACCGCTATGACGTCGCGACCGGCGAGCAAAGCCTGTTCCGCAAGCCTGAAACCGGCTTCGATTCCACGGCCTACACCACCGAACAGGTGTTTTATGAGAGCAAGGACGGCACGCGGGTGCCGATGTTCATTACCTACAGGAACGGCCTTGAACTCAACGGCGACAACCCGACCCTGCTTTACGGCTATGGCGGCTTCAATATTTCGCTGACGCCAGGCTATTCGACCGCCAATATCGTGTGGCTTGAGATGGGCGGGGTGTTGGCGATACCCAATCTGCGCGGTGGCGGCGAATATGGCGAGGACTGGCACAAGGCGGGCGCCAATCTCAACAAGCAGAATGTGTTCGACGATTTCATTTCGGCCGCGGAATGGTTAATCGAGCACAAATACACCTCGACGCCCCGGCTGGCGATCCATGGCCGCAGCAATGGCGGGCTGCTGGTGGCGGCGGTGATGGTTCAGCGGCCGGATCTGTTCGGCGCGGCCGCGCCCGCGGTCGGCGTCCTCGACATGCTGCGCTATCACACCGCCAGCGCCAACGCCCGCAACTGGAAGGACGATTATGGCTTGAGCGAGAATGAGGCCGAGTTCCACGCCCAACTCGCTTATTCACCCTATCACAATCTGGGTGACGGCGTCTGCTACCCGCCGAGCATTGTGACCACCGCTGATCATGACGACCGGGTGGTGCCGTGGCACAGTTTCAAGTTCGCCGCGCGCCTCCAGCAGAAGCAGGGCTGTGACAACCCGGTGCTGATCCGGGTCGAGACCCGGGCCGGACACGGGGCCGGCATGCCCACCGGGATGCGCATCGAGGATATCGCCAATCGCTGGGCGTTCCTCGCAGCCGCGATCGGGCTGGAGCCGAACCCGGGCCATTAGCTGTTTAGTCCCGGAGTGTGGCGCGATGGCCTATTCACATCTCAAGGCATTGATCGGATTGGATCGCGCCACGCGGGTCGCATGCAGGCCGACGGTGAGCCAGGCGACGATCAACGCGATCGCTCCCGCGGCGACAAAAAGATAGGCGTGGTCCAACAGCTCGATTCGATATTTGAAGTTCTCCAGCCAGCCATTGATGAAGTAATAGGCGACCGGCCAGGCGATGATATTGGCCAGCAGGACCGGCTTCGAGAATTGCCATAGCAACAGCTTCACGATCGCCGGGACGGTCGCGCCCATGACTTTTCGGAGGCCGATTTCCTTGGTCCGTCGATCGGCGGCAAACGAAGCCAGCCCGAACAGGCCGAGGCAGGCCACCAGCACCGCGAGCAGCGCAAAGGCCGCGAATATCTTCAAGCGCTCCTCCTCCGCCCCATACAGGGCGTCGAAGTCTTCGTCCACGAAGGAGCGCCTGGTCGGACTTTTACCGTAATGACCCTGAAGTCGCCCACGTCATCGCCCAGAAAATAGATCATGGGCGTGATGCCTTCGCGGATCGAGCGGAAATGCATGTCGGGCGCCACGCCGACCACCGTGATTTCGGCCTTTCGCTTTTCGCCGGCGCGAACACGGAAAGTCTGGCCGATCGCGGCCTTTGAACTGGCGTATCCCAGCCGCTTGACCGCGCGTTGGTTCAGGATCGCGCCGGCGCGGATATCGCCTTCGACCTTCTCCGGGCCGGCCGGCATGACATCGGCGTGAAAGTCGGGCGAGAACAGCCGGCCGGCCACGGGCGCCACCTCGATCGTCGGGAAAAAGTCGTAGTCGGCCGTCATGGTTTCGATCACCATCAGTTCGTCAGAGGACGCGTCCGGCAGCTCGACCAGCGTGTTGTTGTTGTTGCGTTGCGGAGGGGCATCGCTTGAGCGACCGGCCGAAATGACGCCGGGCAGTTTCGTCAGCTCCTGTCTGAGCGTGTCTTGAACCGGCTGGACCGTGTCGCGTCCGATGCCGGACAGGGCGACCAGATGATCCTTATTGAACCCCAAATCCATGTTCTTGGCGAAGTGGGTCTGGCTATAGACGGCCGCCGCCGACACAATCAGCCCGATCGAGATTGAGAACTGGATGACCACCAGGGCTGCACGCAGCCGCGATGTGCCTTCCGCGCTCGACAACTGATTGGCCTTGAGAATTTTGCCGGGCCGGAACCGGGACAGAAAAAATGCCGGGTAGAGCCCGCCGATGATGCCCACGAACACCGCCAGGCCAACCAGCCATACCGTCAGCCCCGGATCGTGCCAAAAATTGAAAGTAAGGTTCTTGGAAGTGAAAGCGTTGAACGGCTCCAGCGCGTATTGCGCCCCGTCAATGCCAGTGCCAGGGCGAGCAGCGTCATCAGTACGGATTCACCGAGAAACTGGACCACCAACTGGCTTCGCCTTGCGCCCACCACTTTTCGCATTGAAATCTCGCGCGCCCGCTGGATGGATCGCGCCGTGGACAAATTCATGAAATTAATGGAGGCAATCAGAAGAATCAGCACGGCAACGGCGGAAAATGTATAGACCGCGACGATGTCGCCACCGGATTTCATGCCGCCTAGCGCGGCTGCGTACAGGTGGATATCGGGCGCCGGTCGAAGGCCCAGTGTCAGGATATCGCTGGGTGGGATGTTCTCTAATCCTGGAATGTTAAAGGTGACGTTGGAGTCGACGAACTCTGTCATCCGTGTTTTTGTGGCCTCGGCATCGGCCACTGACCTGAACTTCGCATAGACAAAAACGTTGGTCGACGTCCAGCTTTCGGTCACCCAGGGCGGCATCCTTGTTTCCGGCGACGAATGGCAGATCGAACAGGTCGAAGAAATTGGGGTCTACTTCGGCGAGCCGATCATTAAACTGGCGGTCGCCGAGGTCGATTGTGGGCCGTCTTTGGTAAATTCGAACCACCTGCTCAATTTCGTCGGGGAAATCCTTTTCAAGCGCCGCTTTGGCGGGGCCTGGCGTCTGCGGACCGGACATCGGACCCCGGCCCGGGACGACAAAGATCGATTCCATCCGATAAATCCGATCGCCATCGGGAAGCCAGTTGTCATAGGAAAGTTCATCGCGCACGAACAAAAGGATCAAGATGCAGCAGGCCAGCCCGACCGCGAGCCCGGCAATATTGATAAACGAATAAAGACAGCGCCAGCCCGATATTCTCGGCCACCGTCAGCTCGTCGATCAGGTTAAAGCTTTGGAAAATAAAGCCGATATTGGCCTTACGCAGATTGGCGAGCCGGGCTTCGGAATATCCGGCGATGTTCTCACCCTTGAAGCGATAAGCACCGGTGGAAGGCGTGTCGAGCATGCCGGCAATATTCAAAAGCGTCGATTTGCCGCAGCCAGACGGACCCATGATGGCGACGAACTCTCCATCGTCGATCTCGATATTCACCGCTTTAAGCGCCGTGGTCTCAACGTCGTCGGTCCGGTAAATTTTCGTCAGGTCATGTAACTTGAGCACTGGTCTGATTTCCTCTCTGTCCGAGTTTGGCCGGGGGCGGCGCCACTAAATTCCGCAAACGGGCCTAGTTGCGATAACCGCTGGCCGCCCAGCGCCGCCGGGACCTGTGCAACCGCCGAAGGTGTGACCGGCTAAGGCTTGGGCTGGTGGCGGGCTTGCCCGAAGCCGCCGGTTGGATCGTCTGGCCACAAATGGAGACGCCCTGGGCGCCGCTCAATGTGGTCGCGAAAAAGTCGATATCCATGGTCATCTCGTCTCTCCTCATTCTGTTTAGGGCGGGCCTTGATCTCTCGCCCTATCGCAATCCGCTCCAGGTTTGGTCAGAGAAACGCATATTCCGTGCCAATGCGGCGACAGTCCCGCAAGGCATGGCAACTATTGAACAAAGCGGTCCGATATCCCGAGGCTTGGAAATTCGTTTGTTGTGATTTATTTTAAAAAATCGGGTAAACGATCACATGTTGGTGGAAATTACAATGAAGGCGTCGCCCCCGGAACTTCCCCCTCTTATCGGCCATTCGCGGTCATTCATGGAACTGATGGACAAGGTGTCCAAGGTTGCGCCGCTGGACCGGCCAGTGCTTGTGATTGGCGAACGTGGCACGGGAAAAGAATTGATCGCCTCGCGGCTCCATTTCCTCTCAAGACGGTGGGACCGTAATTTCGTCCAGCTCAATTGCGCGGCTCTGGCGGAAACGCTGCTGGAGACCGATCTGTTCGGTCATGAGGCCGGCGCTTTTACCGGGGCGGCGCGTCAGCGCGTCGGCCGATTCGAATTGGCGCACCGCGGTTCGCTGTTTCTCGATGAAATCGCCAATGCCAGCATGCAGGTGCAGGAAAAGATATTGCGCGTGATTGAATATGGCACGTTCGAGCGGGTCGGAGGCAACGCCACTGTCTCGGTCGATGTGCGGGTGATCGGGGCAACCAATATCGACCTGCCGGCGGCGGCTGAGGCCGGGGACTTTCGCCACGACCTGCTCGACCGGCTGTCGTTTGACGTCCTGACCATCCCGCCGCTAAGGGCGCGTCGTGACGACGTGGCGGTGCTGGCCCTGCATTTTGGCAGAACCATTGCCCTGGAACTGGGTTGGGAGGTGTTCCCGGGGTTCGCGCCGGGGGCGATGGAGAAGTTGGAGGGTTATGACTGGCCGGGCAATGTCCGCGAGCTGAAAAATGTTGTTGAGCGGGCGGTTTATCGATGGCCGGCTCCGGGTGAGCCGATCGGGGAACTTGATTTCGACCCGTTTGAATCTCCTTATCGTCCGGCTGGTCCAAAGATCCCGCGCGCAACCGAACCGGAGATCGAGCCAGCGGCGGCGGCCGGCATTGACGGCGCTAAACCGCTCGATTACGGCGAAACCGTCGCGGCCCTGGAAGTTCGCATTCTGGAAACCGCGCTGGCTGCCAACCGCCACAATCAAAGGGCGACGGCGAAGCATCTGGGTTTGACCTATCATCAACTGCGCCATCAGCTCAAGAAGCACGGGCTGCTGGAGGGGGGCACGGTGGCATGAGGCGGGGATGGCTGGCCGGTGTCATTGTGGCCGCGGCCGTGCTCGTCGCGCCCGCGCCGGCGGTGTCGGAAGAAGTTCTCCGTGCGGTCGCGGCTTTTCCGATTACGGTTGATTACACCAGGAGTTTTCTGCGGTTCGTCGATCGGGTCAATGATGCCGGCAAGGGCGTGGTTCGCGTTCAGTTCATCGGCGGACCCGAAGTCATGCCGCAAACCGAGCAGGCCGGCGCCGTGCAACGCGGCGTGATCGACATGCAATACGGTCCGGTGAGCTATTATACCGGATTGGTGCCCGAGGGTGACGCCCTGGTTGGGAGCCGGCGAACAATCATGGAGGCCCGCGCCAACGGCGGCATGGCGCTTCTGGCGCGGATATATCGGGACAAACTCAAGGTTCATCTGCTGGGCCATTTCGACAGTGGCGTCGGATTTCACATCTATCTTGCGAACGCGCCCCGCCGAACAGCAGACGGCGGCATCGATCTGAGCGGCGTTCGGCTGCGCTCCCAGCCGATTTACCGGGAGTTTTTCCAGCGCCTGGGCGCGATTGCGGTTTCGGTTCCCACCGGCGAAACCTATACCGCCCTGGGACGCGGCATGGTCGAGGGCGCCGGATGGCCGCTGGTCGGCATCACCGACATGTCCTGGAACCGGTTCTTGAAATATCGAATCGACCCGCCGTTCTTTCAGACCGACCTGGTGGTCATCGTCAATGCCGGAAAGTGGGAGGCGCTGTCCCGACAGGCCCAGCAGATTTTGCACCGCGAGGCGCTGGCCCATGAGACGGAATCGTACCGGCATTTCCAGCGCCAGTTGCCGATTATCGACCGGAATGTGCGCGCCGATGGCATGAAAGTGGTGACGCTGGAGGGCGCGGCGGCCGAGCGATATTTGTCGCTGGCTTACCAGGCGCTGTGGTCCAGGCTGGCGGAGCGCGACGCTTCAAACATTCAGGAATTGCAGACCAGATTTCTCACCAAATAGAACCGGGGGCCAGGCGCGGCGAGACCGCGCCGCCGCTCCTCCGCTATCCCGCCGGCCGCTCGGCAGGCCAGGCTCACAGCCGCTTTCCGCCGCGTTAACGATCTGTTCAGAATCGTTACCTACCCAAATATGGGGCGAAGTTTCGTCGCTTTGGCGACCAGAAAAGTAATGGCTTAAAGGGGTGCGTTTGTGAAAAAGCTGGCTTTATCAGTTTCCGTATCGGGATGGCGGGCCACAATTTTGGCCGGTATTGCCGCAACCGGGATGACGGCGATTGCGGCGCCTGCCGTCGCGGGGGACGCTTCCGTTCGGTTTGGAACAGGTTTCGATTTCAGCACCGGTAAATTCGGGGACAGTGAAAGCACCGATGTCCTTTATATTCCCGCGACCATGAAAGTCGCAAAGGGGGCGTGGTCGTTCCGTCTGATCGTGCCCTATATCCGGATCGAGGGGCCGGGAACCGTGATCGGCGGCGGCGACACGGGGCCGATCGTCAGGGGCCCGGACAGTCGCGAGGTAACGGTTGAGGACGGTTTAGGCGATATCGTCGCAACAGCCGGCTACGGCTTCAAAAAGGATATTGGCGGCGTCTTTTTTGACCTGTCGGCAAAAATCAAGACGCCCACGGGAAGTGTCGCGAAGGGGTTGAGCACCGGCAAGGCCGATATAACGCTCCAACTCGATGCCGCCAGACGCTTCGGCAAATTGTCCATCTTTGCGACTGCCGGCTATCGATTTGTCGGTGAACCGTCGGCGTTCAAGCTTAAAAATACGCCGCTGGGGTCGGTCGGTTTTGGGTATCAGATCGTGCCCAGAGTCAGTGTTGGCGCCTTTTTTGACGCCCGAGGCGCGGCATCGCCAACCGCCACCGATCCCAGGGAACTGACCGGTTTCGCGTCCTGGCGTCTTTCCAAAAATCTGACGCTTCAGCTTTACAGCGTGCTCGGATTGTCGGACGGAAGTCCCGATTTCGGAAGCGGGTTACAAATCACAAAACGGTTCTGAAAAATTTTTGCGCCATGGCTCGACCATGAGCCCTTCCGGGCGCCCTCCAACTGACAAGTTCATTTTTCCAACGCGCCCCGCCGAAAGCCGCGGCGGGAGGCGCCAGCATCCGTAAATATAACCAAAAACAAATTAAGAAAAAATATCTAAAGTTTTATCTAAAATTGAATAAACCGCTAATATATTCAAGCATCGCTAAAGATTAATTATCTTTTTAATCAAGTGCAATTTGACAACAATGTGAATACTTACTTATCGTGGACCTGCATTTGGGAAAATAGACTTTGTCGGTCAGATTTCGCTGGATCCAGATCCGGAACTGAAGTCACCAAGGGAGGTAAGCGAAAATGGAACGAAAGTTGTTATTTTTTACGGCGTTAAGCGGCGCACTCATGATTTCCGGATCGGTAACCGCGTCTGAATTCAGATTCGGGGGCGAGGGTTTCCGGGCTGATTCGGTCGCAAAAGCGATGAGCCGGAATTTTAACACAGTTGTCGTGGATCCGGCCGTCAATGGGGCCGTTGATGGGGATGATGGCGACTCGGATCCCGCTTCATCCCGGGACCGGCAAGACACCCAGGGCCCGGAGCAGGATACGGGCGGGGACGACCAGGCCGATGGCGTCGACGTCTCGGATGACCTCGATGACGGCGGTGACTTCAATGACGACGGTGACGACGCCCATGGTGATCTCGAAGCAGTCCATGAGGAGGCGCATGCCGGCCTTGAGGAGGGGCACGAGGGCTTGCACGGCGAACTGGAGACCGCTCACGAGGAGCTGCACGCGGACCTCGAACAGCATCACGAAGAAGGCGTGGGTGACCTGGAGCAGGCCCATGAGGAGGCGCATGAGGAGTTCGCCGCGATACTGACGGAGGAGCAGGAACAGGCGGAGAGCCATCTCGCCGAGATCGATGCGCAACTGGAAGAGCGGCATGAAGAGGCTCATGCCGAACTGGAGAATTTTCTGGGCGATGTGGACGACCATAAGAAAGAACTCCATGAGGAGGCCCACGAGCATCTCGAGGCCGAGGCCCAGGAACTTGAGGGTTATTTGGCGGAGCGTCATGAGGCCGAACACGATGCCCTGGAAGCCGAGTTTGCCGATTCCCAGGCGCGCCTTGAGGAAGGCATTGAGGAGCTGAACGGCGAAATCGACGATCATTACCAGGAAATCGAGCAGAATTTGGCCCAGGCCCATGACGAAGCGCACGAGCGCCTTGTGGAACGGCAAGAACTGTACCATGACGAGATCGAGGCCTATCGTGAGCAACGCGAGGGCGCACTCGCCGCGGAACATGAGGACTTGCACGCCTTTCTGGAGGAAATGTCCGAACTCGACCCGGAACGCGCGCGGGAAATCCACGCCGAGGGTCATGCCCAGTTGGAAGAGGCTCATGACGCCGCGCTGGGCGAGCTTGCGGCTCTTCAAAATGAACAGCGGGCCGAACTGGAACAATACCACGACGAAGTGCATGATCACCTGGAGCAGGAACGGGATGAGGCGGCGGAGCATTTGACCGAACACCGCGACGACAAACTGGCGGAACTCGAGCACCAGCACGAAGAAACCGTCCAGCAGCTTGAGGAGCACCACGAAGCGGCCCATGACGAGCTGACCGAAATTGCCGAACACCACCAGGCCGAGGCCGAGGCCCATCATGAAGAGTTGCACGAGCATCTCGAAAATGACGGCGCTATTGTGGATGCGGAGGCTTATCACGAAGAGCTGCATCAGCAACTTGAGGAGGAGCGCGCCGAAAAGACCGAACAGGTGCTGGCGCATCACGACGAGGTCGTCGAAGAGCTGGAAATCGCCCACGAAGAGACCCACGAGCATCTCGAGGCAGCGCAGGCCGAGCACCAAGACGACCTCGAGGCGCAGCATGAATCGAGCCACGCTGAACTGGAAGCCGCCCACGACGATGTCCATGAAGAGTTGGAGGCGCGGCATGAACAGCAGCACGCCGAGCTCGATGACGCCCTGGAACACGAACAGGGTGAACTTGAAACGCTTCACGAGGAGTTCCACGAGCACGCCGAAGAGCATCACGAAGAGGTGATACAGGTGGTCGAGGAGCATCATGAAGCCGTGCATGACGAACTGGAAAACAAGCGCGCGGACGCGACTGAGAGTGTCTTGGCCAGCCTCGAAGAGGTTGCGGTCGAACTCGAAGCCGAGCACGAATTGACCCACGAAAATCTCGAGGAGACGCATGCCGTGTTCCATGATGAACTGGAAACCCAGCACGAGGCCGTCCAGCAGGATCTGGATGACTACCACCAGGACAGGCATGCGGAACTCGGCGAAGACCACGAGGCGCTGCATGCCGAACTCGCTGACCTGCCGGAGAGCGAACAGGACCGCATCGAGGAACTTCACGAGCAGGGCCATGCGCGACTCGATGAGGCCCATGAGGCCGCTCACGGCGAGCTTGATGGGAAACATCAGGAGCTGGCCGGCGACCTGGAGCAATATCATGAAGAGAAGCACGTCTTGCTCGAGGATCACCACGAACAGGTCCACACCGAACTCGCTGAGATCCGGGCGGACGAACAGACCCGTGCCGATGCGGTTCTAGGCGATATCGACGGGATGCTCGAAAATCTTCATGAGGAGGCTCATGCCGACCTGGATTCCTTCGCGGACGACCTGCATGCGAGCCACGAGGAACTCCATGCTGACGTGCACGAGCATTTTGAGGGCAAGCCTGACGATCTGGCCGACGTGCTGGAGGAGCGACACCAGCTTGCGCATGAAGAATTGGGCGGACGCTTCGAGGCCCTGGGTGAGCGATCGGGTACCCGGCTTGATAGCGGGTTCGGGAAAATCGCCGACCGGGTGGCTGAATTCCGGGACCGCGCTGTCGAGCGCGGCGGCATCTCCGGGCTGGGCATCGCCGTCGAGACCCCCGAGCGTCCGATTGTCCCCAGCGCCGTGGCGACGCCTGACCGGGTTGAGCGGCCGGCGGCGGTTGAGCGGCCGGTCCGGGTTGAGCGTCCGACTGTCGTGGAGAGGCCGGAGCGCCCGACCAAGATCGAACGACCCGCCCGGTTCGATCGCGCAACGTTCAATTAAACGGAGCATTTGAGAGCAACAACGGAACCATC
>JBHHWG010000020.1:0-39897 GCA_046756385.1 Sphingomonadales bacterium
CGATGGGCGAGCACTCCGCGACACTGACCTTTGGCGCGCCGGGCGATATCCACGGATTTAGAACCATCACCTTAAGCGATCCCGCGGGCGATCCCGCGCCGGTTCATTCGATCGCCAGCGGCCTGGACTATCCCGGCGTGGGACCGGAGCACGCGTTCCTGCAAGGCGCCGGCCGCGTCAAATACGCCAAGGTGAGCGATCAGGAAACGCTTCGGGCGTTCTATGACCTGTCGCGGTACGAGGGCATAATTCCGGCGCTCGAAAGCGCCCACGCCCTGGCGTTCGCCTTCAAATTCGCCGCCGATCGGCCGGGCGAGACGATCCTCGTCAATCTGTCGGGCCGTGGCGACAAGGACATCGACTATGTCGCCGAGACCCACGGCTTCGGCGACCTCGACTAGGATCGGATGTTTGAGCAAGGGGTTGGGTCGGCGTCACCGGCCCAACCCGCTCATCTTCCGGCTCGCGACGGCACGGTTCTTTACAGCTTCACGCAGACATTGCGGGTTTCGGTATAGAACTCCAGCGAGTGCACGCCGCCTTCGCGGCCCAGGCCCGATTTCTTGAAGCCGCCGAATGGCGTGCGCAGGTCGCGGATCATCCATGAATTGATCCACACCACGCCGACTTCAAGTTTCGACGCCACCCGATTGGCGCGCGAAACGTCCTGCGACCAGACGCTGGCCGCCAGGCCGTAGTCGTTGTTGTTGGCGAGCGCGACAATCTCGCCTTCGTCATCAAACGGCGCAATCCGGCAGCAGGGACCGAAAATCTCCTCGCGCACGACCGCCGCGTCCTCGGGCAGGTCGGTCCAGATCGTAGGCTCGATCCACGCCCCGTCGGCCCAGTCGGCCGCCATATCTGGAATGCCGCCGCCCGTAACCACAGTTGCGCCGTCCGCCATCGCTTGGTGGTAATAGGACAAGACCTTTTCCCGGTGGCCGAGGCTGATTAGCGGGGCCATGGTGGTGTTGGGATCGGCGGGGTCGCCGTGGCGCAAGCCCTTGACCTTGTCCTTCAGCGCCGCAACGAAGCGCTCATAGATCGGGCGTTCAACATAGACCCGTTCGGTGCCGAAGCAGATTTGCCCGCAATTGAAAAACACCGACGTCATGGTTCCCATGATCGCCTTCTCGAAATCGCAATCGGCGAACACGATCGCGGCGTTTTTTCCGCCCAGCTCCAGGGACACGGCGCGCGCGCCGGTCGCCGCGCTGCGCATGATGGCTTCGCCGGTCCGGGTCTCGCCGGTAAAGGTGATGGCGTCGACGCCCGGATGGCTGGTCAGAAAGGCCCCCGCCGAATCCGGCCCGAACCCCTGAACGACATTGTAAACCCCGGCCGGCACCCCGGCTTCGTTCATGATCTCGCCGAGCAGGGCGGCGGTGGCCGGTGTCTCCTCGGACGGCTTGACCACAATCGCATTGCCGCAAGCCAGCGCCGGCGCCACCTTCCAGGTCATCAAAACAAACGGCACATTCCACGGACATATCGCGGCAATTACCCCTTTGGGCACGCGCTGGGCATAATTGATCGCCATGCCGCCATCGGGCATGGTCGTCTCGATGGTCTCGGCATGGCAATGTTTGACGATGTCGGCAAATACCCGAAACTGCTCGGCGCCGCGTGGAATTTCGATCATCGCGGTCGGCCCCTTGAGCTTGCCGGTATCGGCCCTTTCCGCGGCGGCGAATTCGTCCTTGCGGGCCATGATGCCGTCGGCGACCTTGTGCAGCAGCGCGGCGCGTCGGGCGGCGTCGAAAGTGCCCCACTCGCCGTCCAGCGCCGCCCTGGCGGCGGTGACCGCACGGTCGACGTCGGCTTCGCCGGCCTCGTGAACCCGGGCGACGAGCCTGTTGCTGGCCGGGTTGCGATCCTCGAAGGTTCGGCCCGAGGACCCCTCGGTATAAGCGCCGTCAATGAAGTTCAGAATGCGATTTTCGTTCATGTTTCAAGCCCCTTCATCAGATCCCCGGCAGCACCGCGGTCACCGCGTCAAGCATGCGGAGCAAAATCCGTGAGGTCAATAGAAGACGGCTCGCGCAATAAATCCGGCCGGCGGCACACCGCCCCCGGGGGGTTTGATTGTTTATTGTCAATTTTGGTTGTGGTGGTAATTAGTGCCGGTTATTGCCATGATACGGCGTTTTCCGAGTCCGTTATTTGAGGTTAAGCCCAGTGCCCGCAGCGTCCAATAAAAGCGAAAAATCAAACGGCGCCCGCAACGATAACATTGAATTTGGCGTCCTTCCGGACCTGATTGGCTATCAGTTGCGTCGGGCGCAACTGATGTTTTTCCAGCATTTCGCAGCCACCTTGGGGGAGAAAAAAATCACGCCCGGCCAGTTGGGGCTGTTGGTTCTGATTTCTGAAAATCCGGGGATCAGCCAGTCCGCCTTGGCCAAGGCGGCCGGAATTGAACGGTCCACGCTGGGTGAGGTTGTCAGCGCAATGGAAAAGAGCGGGTTGGTCATTCGCGAGAGAATGGAGCGGGATCGTCGGACTCACGCCGTGTCGCTGAGCCGGAAAGGCCGCCAGACCCTGACCGAGATCCTGCCGTTAGTGCGCCGTCACGAGATTGCCGCCGCTTCCAATCTGGATGCCAAGGAGCGGCGGCAGCTACTCACGCTGTTGCGCCGCCTCGCCAGCTAGAGTCGCGCCGCGTTTCTGGCTTGACAAACACCCGGCTTCGGTCAATATCTGTAGGGGTTCCTTACAATCGCCTCCGCGTTGGCATATCGATGCGGAGGGTGACTGCGAGGGGGTCGCCGGTGGCTGAATGCGCAAGACAGGCACCGGGGATGATGTCGGGTTCCAGGGGGTTTCGGCCATGAAAAAAATCGTGCGGTTCACGCTAAACGGACGCAGCCATGAAGGCGCGGTTGCCGATAATGTGCTGCTGCTCGATTATTTGCGCGAGGAGCTGGGTCTGACAGGCACCAAGACCGGCTGCGACGGTGGGGAGTGCGGCGCCTGCACGGTGCTGATCGACGATCAACCGGTGCTGTCCTGCCTGACGCTGGCCTCGTCGGTTCAGGGCCGCCGGATTGAGACCATCGAGTCTCAATCGAAAGACGGCGAACTGTCGGGCCTGCAACAAGGCTTTCACGAAAAACTGGGCGCCCAATGCGGCTTTTGCACCCCGGGATTCGTCATGGCGTCGGAGGGCTTGTTGCGCGCCAACCCCGAGCCCACGGAGCAGGAAATCCGCGACGCACTGGGCAGTAATCTGTGCCGGTGCACGGGCTATGTCAAAATCATCGAGGCCGTTCAGTTCGCCGCCGATGCCCGCCAAGGGAAAACAACATGAATGATATCGCCGCGCCTGTTCAAATCATCGGCCGCTATGTGCCGATGGTGGACGGTCCGGAAAAAGTGTCGGGCCAGGCCAGGTTCACTGCCGACCTGATCCCTGCCGACGCGTTTGCGGGGCGGATTTTGCGTAGTCCATACAGCCACGCCGAGATCCTGGAGGTCGATGTCTCCCAGGCCGAAAACCTGCCCGGCGTGACGGCCGTGATTACCGGCGACGACTGCGACATGACCTACGGCGTGCTGCCGGTCGCCATGTTCGAATATCCGCTGGCGCGCGGCCTAACCCGCTATAAGGGCGAACCGATTGCAGCGGTGGCCGCGGTTGACGATGCGACCGCCAAAAAGGCGCTGGCGCTCATCAAGCTCACCGTCAGGGAGCTGCCGGCCTACCTGACCTCCAAGGCCGCCACCGCGAAGGACGCGATCGACCTGCACGAAAAGCGGCCCGGCAATATTGAGCGCAAGGTGGATTACGAGCTCGGCGACGTCGAGGCGGGATTCGCCGAGGCCGATCTGGTGCGCGAACAGAGCTTCTCCTGTGCCGAGATCAGCCAGGCCCACATGGAAACGCATGCCGCGCTGGCCGAATATGATTGTCTTCGCGACCGGCTCACGGTTCGGTGCAGCACCCAGGTTCCTTATTACGTCCATCTGATGCTGGCCCGGTGCCTGAAGATGGACAAGTCGCAAATCCGGGTCATCAAGCCCCATATCGGCGGCGGCTTCGGAACCCGCACCGAGGCCCTGAATGTTGAACTGATTTGCGCATTGCTCGCGCGCAAGGCCGGCGGCAAGGTTCGTCTGGTGGTGACCCGGGAGGAAACCTTTCTCACGAGCCGCTGTCGTCCGCAGTCCGACGTGAAGCTGAAGATCGGATTGACGACAGACGGCCGGATCACGGCCGCGCAGTTCAGCGCCGTGCAGCGCGGCGGGGCGTACGGTGGCTACGGCATCGTGACCATATTGTACGCCGGTGCGCTGATTTATGGCATCTACGACATCCCCAACGCCAAATATGACGGCCTGCGCGCGATCACCAACACGCCGCCCTGCGGCGCCATGCGCGGGCACGGCACGGTGAAGACACGCTTCGCATTTGAATCCCTGCTCGACAGCATGGCGCGGGAACTGGGTCTCGATCCGTTCGCGGTTCGCCGCGCCAATCTGCTAAAGACGCCGACCTTCACCACCAATGATCTGATGGTCAACAGCTATGGCCTGCCGGAATGCCTGGACTGGGTGGAGAAAGCCAGCGGCTGGAAAAAGCGCAAAGGCAAGCCGGGCAAGAGCCGTGGCTTCGGCATGGCATGCTCGCACTATATCAGTGGCGCCGCCAAGCCGGTTAACTGGACCGGCGAGCCTCACGCAACGGTCAATCTGAAGCTTGATTTCGACGGCTCGATCGTGCTGCTGACCGGGGCGGCGGAAATCGGCCAGGGGTCATCGACCATTTTGGTTCAATGCGTGGCCGAGGTCCTGGGCCTCGACATGTCGCGCATTCGCATCGTCGCCAGCGACAGCGCGATCACGCCCAAGGACAACGGCTCCTATTCCTCGCGCGTCACCTTCATGGTCGGCAATGCCGCGGTCGATGCGGCCCGGAATTTGAAAGCCATGCTGGTGGCCGCCGCGGCCTGCGAACTTGATGCAAGGCCTGAGGATATCGAGGTGCTGGGCGAGGTCTACCGCGCGGCCGCGCAGGACAAGGGGCTGAGTTTTTCCGAAGTCGTGACCGCCGCGCTCAAGGATACCGGGCCCATCACCGCCAAGGGGACTTTTTCGACCCCGATCGAAGCCCAGGGCGGGCGCAAATACCGGGGCGCCGCGGTCGGCGCCACCATGGGATTCAGCTATGCCGCCCAGGTCGTGGAGGTCACCGTTGACGAGGGCACCGGCCAGGTGACCGTGGAAAAGGTCTGGGTCGCGCACGATTGCGGAAAGGCGCTCAACCGGCTCACGGTCGAAGGGCAAATCGAGGGCTCGGTCTGGATGGGCCTGGGACAGGCGATGTCGGAGGAGGCGGTCTACCACCGCAAGAGCGGCCTGCCGATCACCGCCAACATGCTTGATTACCGGGTGCCGACGATTCAGGACTCGCCGCCAATTGAGAGCCACATCGTCGAAAGCGTCGATCCCAACGGACCCTTCGGCGCCAAGGAGGCGGGCGAGGGTTCATTGTCCGGCTTCCTGCCGGCGCTGACCAACGCCATCGAGGACGCCATCGGGGTGCGCTTCACCGAATTGCCGGTCACCCCCGATCGGGTGTTCGCGGCCCTGGAAAAGAAAAGGCGCGCCGAGGCCGCCACCAAGAAAGCGCTCAAGGGAGACCGCTGATGGACGTGCTGCCGGAATTTGAACTGATCCGCCCGACCAGTCTGAACGAAGTCGTAGCCGCGCGGCGTCAGCATCCCGGCAGCCGGTTGCTGGGGGGCGGCACGGATTTGATTGTCAATATCCGGCGCGGCATCGGCGAGGAGCCGCCGGCGCTGATCGACATGAACAATGTCGCCGAGCTCAAGACCATTGCGGCCGACGCCCACTCGCTGACGATCGGCGCGTCGGTGACCATTGCCGAGGTCGCCCGGCATCCCGCGATTATCGAGCATTATCCGGCGATCGCCGAGGCCGCGGCCGAAATCGCCGGGCCCACCCACCGGTTGATGGGAACGGTCGGCGGCAATCTCTGCCTCGACACCCGTTGCATCTATTACAATCAAAGCGACTGGTGGCGGTCCGCCAATAATTACTGTCTGAAATTTCGCGGCGCGCAGTGTCATGTCGCACCCAAAAGCAAGGTCTGTTTCGCCACATTCTCCGGCGATCTGGCGCCGGCGCTGATGATCTATTCCGCCGAGGTCGACCTCGCCGGGCCCGATGGCGTGCGCACCGTGCCGGTGGCCGATCTCTATAGCGGAGACGGCCAGAACTATCTGACCCTGCGGGACGGCGAGATCGTGGCCACGGTCCGCCTGTCCAGCGTCGCGGGGCTACGCACCGCCTATGACAAGGTCCGGGTGCGCCAGTCGATCGACTATCCGTTGGCCGGGGTGGCGGTGGGCGTCAGCCGAGACGGCGATGTACTGACCGATCTGCGGATCGCCATCACCGGCACCAATCCGCGCCCGGTATTGTTGGCGGGGACCGACGCGCTTCACGGGAGCGGCCTGAATGAAGCGCTGTTCGAGAAAGTGGACGAACTGGTGCGCGATCAGATCATGGCCATGAAAACGACCTTCACGCCGGGCCATTATCGCCGCCGGGTCGCCGGCGTGCTTGCGAGACGACTGATCGAAGGACTGTTCGCGGCTTGAAAACCGATCCTGCCGACGACGATTCGCGTCACTCCCCATCCCAGGTCATCACCCGGTTTCGTCCAGCGGACTTCGCCCGGTACAGGGCTTCGTCGGCATGTTGGATGAAGTCTTCAAGCGGTTCGCCGTAACGGTACTGGGACACACCGATCGACAGCGTGATCGAACCGTAACTCTGGTCGGATTTCCGGTTCTTGATCTCGCGCCGGGCGGCTTGTTCACGAAGTTGGTTGGCGACGAGTTCGGCGTCCGCCAATGCCGTTTGCGGCAGGATAATAACGAATTCGTCGCCGCCTAACCGGGCCGGCAGGTCGCGTCCCTTAACGCCTTCCTTGAGCAATTCTCCAACCAGTCTCAAAACCTTGTCGCCAATATTGTGGCCATGAACATCATTGAAATTCTTGAAATGGTCGACATCGGCAAACACCAGGCAAAGGTCGGTTTCGTCGGCCCCGGCCTTCGCCGCCTCGCTTTTCAGGCATTCGTCAAAATGTCTTCTGTTGTACAGTCCGGTCAGGTTATCGGTGATCGCTTCATCCCGCAGTTTGTCGAGATGTTGGCGTAATTCGGTCATTTCAAGCGCCGAATTGCCGAGCCGATTGGCAAGCCTGTCGCTGGTTTCAACGAATTGTTGCGCTTGCGTCAGAATTCCGTCGACATAGCGGGTGATGTCCCTGGAATCGGTGGCCTCCGAGAGAACGGCGGAATATTCGGCAAGCGTCTTGCTTCGCTTGTTGGATTCTTTATTGGCTAGATGCAGGAAACCGAGAATCCTGGTCACGGCGGACTGGACCCGCACGCCGGTTTGCCGGATTTCACTCCCCAGATGATTCAGCCCAAAATAAGTCTCGTATATTTCTTCGTTCCGCTCTTTCGTGAAGTCGCGGCCATCGTTGAGTTGAGCGTCAAGCTCCCGGACCAGATCGGCGTTGTCCCCGGCGTAATATACGTACCAGACCTGAAAATTCTTTGGATTTGGCGGAATGCTGTTCCGCCTCATCATTTCAAGTGCGGACACTGCGTGCTCTTCGGCGGTTGCGGCACTTTGGGGATAATACATCTGCCACTAGCTCCTGCCACTAACTCTGGTCGGTTCTTGCTTCTGTCATTGATCTGGCCAACTGCACGCTGGCTTCATGTGTCGCCACACCATCGAGAAGACATCTAAAAATAAATCTTGTTTGACGCCACATAAATCTAGAGCACTTTCAGCTTTTATGGGATCATTTGACCGGGCTGATTTTGCGTTGTGGCAGCGTTGGATCTCCTGTTCAATCGAACAAATTTGCAACAAATCCGGCCATCGCCTCCAGGGTTTTTTCCGGTTGGTCCCGGTGGGCCGAGTGAGCACAGTCATCCAGCATGACAACCTCGACCGAACCGCCGGACTGGCGCGCGATCGCGTCGACCTGGGCGATCGTTCCATATTGGTCGTCGCGGCCCTGGATCACCAGCGCCGGCACCTGGATCGCCGGCAAATATCCCTCAATATTCCAGCTTCGAAATTCAGGATCGAGCCAGGCGTCATTCCAGCCCCGGAACGCAATTTCGGCATTGGAGCCGTGGCGCTTGGCGATCCGCGCTTTCAGGTCGCCGGTTTCATATTCGGTTTTGGCATCGGCGATCGAATTCACCGAAAGGTCCTCCACAAAAACGTGCGGCGCTTCGAGAACGAGGCCGCGAACCCGGGCATCCTCGACCGCTCCGGCATGGACGATGGCGATCGAACCGCCGTCCGAATGCCCGACCAGGACGCATTGTTCGATGCCGGCGGCGTCGAGCAGCTTGGGGAGCCACTCCAACGCCTCGCGCTGCATATAGTCGAGCGGACGGGGCAAATCGCACGGATCGGACCGGCCGTAGCCCTGTCGGCTAAACACAAAAACCCCAAGGCCGGTGGCGCGCGCCAGGTGCTCGGGGAAATCCTTCCAGGTTTCGACGCAGCCCAGGCCCTGATGAAGCAGAACCAGTGTCGGCGCCTCGCATGGGGCCGGCCCATGCCAGTTGTATTCGAGCCGTCGGCCATTGACGGAAATGAATCCGGATAGTGCAATCATGCCGGATAGTGCACTCATGAACGTAGCTTGAAACGTTGAATTTTGCCGGTTGCGGTTTTTGGAAGTTCGTCGACGAATTCGATCCAGCGCGGATATTTGTAGGCCGCCAATGAAGTCTTGAGAAAGTTTTTCAGCTCCTCGGCCAGGGCGTTCCTGGATTCTGGGCCGGAATCGGGGTCAGAAAGGTAACCGTTCCTGAGCACCACAAACGCCTTGGGCTTGATCATGTCGTCGTGGTCGGCATGGCCGATGACCGCCGCCTCGACGACCGCGTCATGCTCGACAAGCTTGGATTCGAGCTCGAAGGGCGACACCCAGATCCCACCGACCTTGAGCATGTCGTCGGCCCGGCCGGCATACACGTAATAGCCGTCGCGGTCCTGGAAATATTTATCGCCACTCCTGAGCCACGGACCCAGAAACGTGTCCCGTGATTTCTGACGCTGGTTCCAATAACAAAGCGCCATCGACTGTCCCTTGACCAGCAGTTCGCCAACCTCGCCCTGTTCGACGTCCCTGAAATCGTCATCGACAAGCCGGATCTCGTAACCGGGCACCGGTTTCCCGGTGGTGCCGGGGCGATTGTCATCCGGACGGTTGGACAAGAAGGTCTGCAACATCTCGGTCGATCCGATGCCGTCGAGAATGTCGACTCCGGCCCGCGCCTTCCACCGTAGTCCCACGTCCTTGGGCAAAGCCTCGCCGGCCGACACGCAAACCCTCAAATTCGCGGCCGCCTTGCCGCAATCCAGATCGTCGCGCGCCAACATCATGGCGTAAAGCGTGGGCACGCCATAAAACACGGTCGGCTGATGCCGCACCAACTGGTCATGGATCGTTTCGGCGGTGGGCCGGCCGGCCATCAGAACCGTGGTCGCCCCGACATGGAAGGGAAACGTCATGGCGTTGCCCAGGCCGTAGGCGAAGAACAGCTTGGCGGCGGAAAAAACGACGTCGCTTTCAGTCAGGCCGAGCACCCCCTGGCCGAACAGCGCCGCGACGTGAACCGGATCGGCGTGCGCGTGAACCACGCCCTTTGGCTGCCCCGTCGTGCCCGAGGAATACATCCAGAAAGCGGCGTCGTCCGCGGTCGTCGGCGCCGGGTCGAGTTCCTTTGCCGCCTGGCCGAGCAGGTCGTCGAGAACCGGATACTCCGTCCCGTCCGAAGAACCCGCGGCCACGACGTGCTTGAGATGGGGCTGATCATCGAGAATTGGCCGGAGCCGCCCTAGCAGATCCTGTGACACCACCAGAGCCCGGGCGCGCGAATCACGCAGGATGAAATCGTAATCCCTGGCGGTCAGCAGGGTATTGGTCGCGATCGGGATCGCGCCGATCTTGAGCGCGCCATAAAAAGTCGCGGGAAAATCCACCGAGTCGAGCAGGCAAATCATCACCCGCTGTTCCTGTTGGATGCCGAGTTGCAACAGCATGTTGCCGGCCCGGTTGACCCGCTCCGCCAGGTCCCGGTAGGTATATTGCCCGGCGTCATCGATGACGGCGATCTTGTCGCCCCGCCCCTGACAGATATTGCGATCGACGAAATCAACCGCCACATTGTAGTCGCGCGGCACCGTAATTTCGGACACGCCTCCCGACCAGTCGACAACCGAAAATTCAGCCATTTTTCCCCAGGAGTTTCTGTTTTATGGGCGCTTCTGTTTTTTCATTCGCCTGTGAATTTAATCGCGCCATCGGGCAACAGATAAAGCACCAGCGCCGTGCCTCCGGTCACCGTGGGCCTGTGCGCGCTGCCGGGTGCGTAAACACACCAGCCCCGGCCATGACCGTCAAAGACCGCGCCGGGCGTGATCGGCATGATCATGTCTATTTCACCGCGGGGGTGAATGTGATGGGGACCCACCACATCCGTCATTTTCACAACGTCGACGCTGAATTCATGAAGCCCCGGACCCGGCGCCAATACCCGGCCGAATGCGATGCCGCCGGCCTTCCGGTTGCACATCCAGCCCTCGTCGATCGCCTGGCCGCACGCTTCCTCGATCGCGCGGAACCGCGCCCCTTCAGGTGGAAAAGTCTGGTTCAGAAAATTGTGGAGGGTCTGGTCGAGCGGTTTTTCCGCAATCTGGTCGGTAATGTCGGAAACGAGATCGGAAAACTGCTCAACGGTCATCACAACACCTCAAGCGCCTCGGGTCGCCCGCCTGGTCAAGCCGCGAGATTAAGCGGCAATATATTGCCCTGTCGCCTGAAATCCTCGATTTTCACGAAAAGAGCACTATAATGCATACTCATGAAAACGCAGACACATATAAATCCTCCGGCCACTGTACAGAGAGGGTCCACCGACCGCAAGGCCAAACGGCCCTGCGCCGCCGACGCCGTGCACCGGGATTACCTGACCGTGCTGGGCGACCGGGTCCGCGACGCCCGCGCCCAACGCGGCATGACGCGTCGCATTCTGTCCCAGGATTCGGGTGTTTCCGAACGGTATCTGGCGGTGCTGGAGTCGGGCCGCGGCAATGTGTCGATTGTGCTTCTGCGTGAAATCGCGCGAGCCATGAACATGCCGCTCGAGGATCTGGTGCGTGAGGGCGAAGCCCCGCCAGTCGAGCTTACATTGATGCTGGAATATTTGCGGCGGTTGCCCGCAACCCAGCTCGCCCAGGCGCAGGAACTGCTGAACGAGAGATTCGGCGTGGCCCGCGAAAGGGATGGCCGCATGGCGCTCATTGGTTTGCGCGGCGCCGGCAAGTCGACGGTGGGGCGATTGGCGGCCCGGCGGCTTGACGTGCCGTTCATCGAACTGGCGCGGGAAGTTGAAATCGATGCCGGCATGAAACTCGACGAAATTTTTTCGTTGTCCGGTCAGGCCGCCTACCGGCGTTACGAGCGGAGCGCCCTCGACCGGGTAATCGACGAGCACAGCAACGCGATCATCGTCACCGGCGGCGGCAGTGTCGCCGATCCCGCGACATATGAAAAACTGTTGACGTCCTGTTTCACGGTGTGGCTCCGCGCAACCCCGGAGGAGCATATGAATCGGGTAATCGAACAGGGCGACCGACGGCCGATGGCGGGCAATCCGCAGGCCATGGACGACTTAAGGCGCATTCTGAAAAACCGGCAAGCGCTTTATGCCCAGGCGGATTGCACCATCGACACCACCGACCTGACGCCCGACCAGGTTTTGACCGAGTTTCTGGACCAGCTCGCCCGTCGCGGCAAGCTGCCAGCCCGTTCTGTAGAGTCCGTTCTGTAGCGTTTGGTTTTAGGCCGCTTTGACGATTTGCGCCGATTTGCGAAGGAGCGCTTGCTTTTCCTGAAACATGCAGTATACTGCATGTATCGCCCTTCAAAATGCAGTATACAGCATGGATATGATAGATTTTCAGACCAATCCCGGCCAATATCGCCACTGGAAAATGTCGATTGATGGCCCCGTCGCCACCCTTTCGATGGATGTGGACGAGCTCGGCGGACTGAAACCCGGCTATGAACTCAAGCTCAATTCCTACGACCTTGGGGTCGATATCGAGCTTTATGACTGCATCCAGCGACTGCGTTTCGAACATCCCGAAATTGGCGCCGTGGTTCTGACCTCGGCCAAGGATCGCATCTTTTGCGCCGGCGCCAACATCCGCATGCTCGCCGGCGCGACCCACCACCACAAAGTCAATTTCTGCAAATTCACCAACGAGACCCGGAATTCGATCGAGGATGCGACCGAGAATTCGCGTCAGATCTATCTGTGCTCGATCAACGGTCCCTGCGCCGGTGGCGGCTACGAGCTCGCGCTGGCCTGCGACCATATTCTGATGGCCGATGACGGGTCGACCTCGGTGGCGTTGCCCGAAGTACCGTTACTTGCCGTGCTGCCCGGCACCGGGGGGCTGACCCGACTGACCGACAAGCGCAAGGTGCGGCGTGACCGGTCCGACTTCTTTTGCACCGTGGAGGAGGGGATCAAGGGAAAACGCGCGGTCGACTGGGATCTGGTGGACGAAGTCGTTCCGACATCGAAACTCACTGAGACCGCCACTGAGCGGGCCCGGGAACTGGCCGCCACCTCAGACCGGCCGAAGAATGCGGCAGGAATCGCGCTGCACCCGCTGTCCCGCACGATCGAAGGCGATTCGGTTCGCTATTCCAGCGTTCGCATCGACATCAACCGCGACAGCGGCATGGCCGATCTGGTGATCCTCGGCCCGACGACGCCCTTGCCGGCGGACCTCGCTGGAATTCACGCCCAGGGCTGCGACTTTTGGCCCTTGCGGCTGGCCCGGGAGCTCGACGACGCGATTTTGCATTTGCGAACCAACGAAACCGAGATCGGCATCTGGGTTGTTCGGACCGAGGGCGATGGCGATCGGGTGGCGACCGCCGACGCCCTGCTGGCGGCCCATGACCAGGATTGGCTGGTGCGCGAGATACGGCTTTATCTCAAGCGAACATTGAAGCGGCTTGACTTATCCTCACGCACGATCTTCGCCCTGATCGAACCGGGAAGCTGTTTTACAGGCACCCTGTTGGAGCTGGCCCTGGTCGCGGACCGGTCATTCATGCTCGACGGGCCCTTTGAGGGCAACAACCGGCCGCCGGCGAAAATCCGCCTTACCGCCATGAATTTCGGCCCTTATCCGATGGTCAACGGCCTGACCAGGCTGGCCAGCCGATTTCTTGGCGATCCGGATCGGATTGGCCACCTGAAAGGCGAACTCGGCCGTGACATGGAAGCGTCTGAGGCCCAGAAGCATGGCCTGGTTACCTTCATACCCGACGATATCGACTGGGAAGATGAAATCCGCGTCGCCATCGAGGCGCGCGCCGCATTGTCGCCCGATGCCCTTTCGGGCATGGAGGCAAGCCTTCGTTTCGGCGGCCCGGAGACCATGGAGTCCAAAATCTTCGGCCGCCTGTCCGCATGGCAGAACTGGATTTTTCAGCGTCCCAACGCGGTGGGAGGTGAAGGCGCGCTCCGGCTCTACGGCACCGGCCGCCGGACCAATTTCGACAGAAAGAGGGTTTGAACCATGGCCATGGATTATCAAGAACGCATTCCCAACAATGTGAACCTGTCGGACAACCGACGCCTGCAACGGGCGCTCGAGGCCTGGCAGCCCAAGTTCATCGACTGGTGGCGTGAAGCCGGGCCGGTCGCCCATCAGTCCAATGATATCTATCTGCGCACCGCGGTTTCGGTCGATGCCCAGGGCTGGGCCCAGTTCGGATATGTCAAAACGCCGGAATATCGCTGGGGCATTTTTCTCAACCCGGCCGAAAAAGACCGCACCATAGGATTTGGCGACCACAAGGGTGAGCCGGTTTGGCAGGAAGTGCCGGGCGAATATCGCAGCGTGCTGCGCCGGCTGATCGTCACCCAGGGCGATACCGAACCGGCGTCGGTCGAACAGCAGGCCCATCTCGGGCGCACCTGTCCGTCACTGTACGACCTGCGCAATCTGTTTCAGGTCAATGTCGAGGAAGGCCGTCATCTGTGGGCGATGGTCTATCTGCTGGACGCCCATTTCGGCCGCGACGGCCGCGAAGAGGCGGAGGCGCTCCTGGAACGCCGGTCGGGCGACGGCGATAAACCACGCATTCTGGGTGCATTTAACGAGCGAACCCCCGACTGGCTGTCGTTCTTTATGTTCACCTTCTTTACCGACCGGGACGGCAAATTTCAGCTTGGCTCCCTGGCCGAATCCGGTTTTGACCCCTTGGCGCGAACCTGCCGATTCATGCTGACCGAGGAGGCGCACCACATGTTCGTGGGCGAGACCGGGGTGTCCCGGGTGATCCAGCGCGCCTGCGAACTCATGAACGAGCATGGCGCCGACGATATCCGTCCCTTCGGCGGCATCGACCTCAAGACCATCCAGCGGTATATCAATTTCCATTTTTCGGTGTCGCTCGATCTGTTCGGATCGGAGATGTCGACCAACGCCGCCAACTATTACACGATGGGCCTGAAGGGACGCTTCGACGAGAACCGGCGCAAGGACGACCACCGGCTAAAAGACGCGACCTATTCGGTGGCCACCCTGGGCGGCGACGACAAGATCGTGTTTCGTGACGAGCCGGCGCTGCTGGCAATCAACGAAGCGCTGCGGGACGATTACGTCGTCGATTGTCAGCGCGGCGTCAATCGCTGGAACAAAGTCGTCGAAAAGATGGGCGTCGACTTCGAATTCACCCTCCCGCACCGGGCTTTTCACCGGGCGATCGGCGAGTTCGCGAATGTCCCGGCGACACCGGACGGCAAGGTCATCACCGAATCCGAATGGGATGAACGACACCACAACTGGCTGCCGACCGAGGCCGACAATGCTTTTGTTCAGTCGCTGATGCACAAGGTTACCAGGCCCGGACAATTCGCCGCGTGGATCGCCCCGCCCAAACGAGGCATCAACAACCAACCGCTGGATTTCGAATATGCTAGACTCTGACAGCCCGGCGGTGGCCTGGTGGTTCCGGACAAGCGGCCGTTTACAATGGCGGAGACCACGCTCATGAAACTTAGATCATACCTGGGTGGACACTGGGTCCAGGGTGCGGGAGACGGCACGGCGCTGATAGATCCGGTGTCCGGCGCTATCCTGGCCACGGCGACGACCGATGCCGTCGACATGGCGGGCGCGGTGGCGTTCGCCCGCGACGTGGGCGGGCCCAATCTGCGCGCCCACACCTACCGGGAACGAGCCCGGATGCTAAGCGCCATCGCCGATCTGCTCAAGAGCAATTACGGATCCTACAAGGAAACGGCCCGGCGCAACTCGGGCAACACCAGCGCCGATGCCGACATGGATATCGGCGGCGCCATTTTCACTTTGAAATATTTCGCCCGGCTTGGCGACAAGTTGGGAGATGTCCGGCATCTGGCCGATGGCGAGGTGGAAACCCTGTCCCGCGACGGCGACTTTCAGGCGATCCATATTCGCGCGCCGCGCCAGGGCGTCGCGGTGCACATCAATGCGTTCAATTTCCCGTCCTGGGGCATGTGGGAAAAGGCGGCGGTCAGCCTGCTTTCGGGCGCGCCGACCATCACCAAGCCGGCGACGGCGACCGCGCTTCTGGCCCACGACATGGTGCGCGACGTCGTCAAGGCCGGTGTGGTGCCTCATGGCGCGCTTTCGATCGTAACCGGTAACGTCGGCAATCTGCTCGATCATCTTACGGAGCAGGATGTCATTGCCTTCACCGGATCAAGCGGCACCGCCCGGCACCTGCGGACCCACCGTGCCGTGATCGACAGCGGGGCCCGGCTGACGGTGGAAGCCGACAGCATAAACGCGAGCATGCTTGGGCCCGACGCCGGGGCCGATAGTCCTGAATTCGAGCTGTTCGTCAAGGAAGTGGTTCGCGAAATGACCTTCAAGGCGGGCCAGAAATGCACCGCCATCCGCCGGGCCTTCGTCCCCGCCTATGTCTTGTTTGCGGTGCGCGACGCGCTGGCCGAAAAAATATCGGCTGTCGCCGTCGGCGATCCGCGGAACGAGACCGTGCGAATGGGTCCGCTCGTCAATAAGAGACAACAAAACGACGTGTTGAGCGCGATTGAGGAACTGGCCAGCGAAGCGGAGCACGTCACCGGCGAACTGGCCGGCTTCGCTCCCGTCGACGCCGATCCCGACATTGCCTGCTTCGTGCCGCCGACCCTGCTCATGTGCAAAACCCCCGGAGAGGCCCGGAAGGCTCACGATATCGAGGCGTTCGGCCCCGTCTGTGTCTTGATACCCTATGCCTCCACCCAGTCGGCGTGGGACATGATCGCGCGCGGCAAGGGGTGCCTCGCGGCCTCGCTGTTCACCGGCGATATGAGATTCGCGTCCGATAGCGTCGTGGCGCTGGCGCCCTGGAACGGCCGGATGATGGTGGTTGGCGAGCAGATCGGAAGGTCCCATACCGGGCATGGCAACGTGATGCCGATGTGCGTGCATGGCGGTCCCGGACGCGCCGGCGGCGGCGAGGAACTCGGTGGATTGCGCGGTCTGGATTTCTATCACCAACGCACCGCGATTCAAGGAAACGCCGCACTGATTTCGGAGTTGGCGAACATCCCGCGTAGCGCGTAGTCAAGTCTATCTAATCAGCTGCAATTTGCAACCCTCCGGCCTGGCGCCGATTATTCCGCCGGAACTCTGCGAAATAGCCCCTTTCGACCGGATGAACCGTCCTCAAATCATTGACAAACGGCGGATTAGTTGGCATCTACATACAAGAGTGATTTGGTCTTATTAAAAGGAGCAAAGTGGCGATGATCCGGTTATCGCGTTTAGCCGATTACGCGGTTATCCTGATGAGCCACTTGGCGGGCAGTCCGGCGCATATTCACAACGCCCATGATGTTGCGGCCGAGACCGGCTTGCCGGCCCCGACGGTGAGCAAGATTCTGGGCCTGATGAGCCGCGCCGAGCTGCTGGTGTCCCACCGCGGCCAGGGTGGTGGATTCTCTCTCTCCCGCGCCCCGTCTGCGATCAGCGTGGCCGACATCGTCGGTGTCGTCGACGGACCGGTCGCGCTGACCACATGTATTGAGGAGGGCCCGGGCGAGTGTAGTCGCGAGCCGACCTGTCGGGTGCGGGGATATTGGCAGAAAATAAATGAGGCGATGAAGCGGGCGCTCAGCGAAGTGACACTCGCCGATCTGGCTTGTCCGGTTTTGACTTTTCCAATGACCGGCTCCATCGACCTTCTCAGCCGCCGCCCGGCGGCATCCGGGGCGGGCGGAGACGCCCAAATACAAGATAACGTAGAGCACTGAGGCGCGATCACGCTCTGAGGAACCAATTCATGGAAATAACGGCCGACACCAGGGCAGCCGTCGAATCGGCAACGGAAGAATACAGTTACGGCTTTGTGACCGATATCGAAGCCGACATGGCGCCGCGCGGGCTCGATGAAGACATCGTCCGGTTCATCTCCGGCCGGAAAGGCGAACCCGAGTGGCTGCTGGAATGGCGGCTGAAGAGCTATCGGCACTGGTTGTCGATGGAAGATCCCGATTGGGCCAAGGTTGATTATCCGCCAATCGATTTTCAGGACGCCTATTATTACGCCGCGCCCAAGAGCCAGGGAGACGCCCCGAAAAGCCTGGACGAAGTCGACCCGGCCCTGTTGCAGACCTATGAAAAGCTGGGAATTCCGCTTCATGAGCAGGAACTGCTGGCCGGCGTCGCGGTTGACGCGGTGTTCGACAGCGTTTCGGTGGCCACGACGTTCAAGGACAAGCTGGCGGAAGTCGGCATCATCTTTTGCTCGATCTCGGAAGCGGTCCAGACCCACCCCGAACTGGTGCGCAAATATCTTGGATCCGTGGTTCCCTATTCCGATAATTTCTACGCCACGCTCAATTCCGCCGTGTTCACCGACGGTTCGTTCGTCTATATCCCCGAGGGCGTGCGCTGCCCGATGGAGCTGTCGACCTATTTCCGGATCAACGCGGCCAATACCGGGCAGTTCGAACGGACGCTGATCATCGCCGACAAGGGCAGCTATGTGAGCTACCTCGAAGGCTGCACGGCGCCAATGCGCGACGAGAACCAGCTTCACGCCGCCGTGGTCGAACTGATCGCCCTGGAAGATGCCGAGATCAAATATTCGACGGTTCAGAACTGGTATCCGGGCGACGAGAACGGCAAGGGCGGCATTTATAATTTTGTCACCAAGCGGGGCATCTGTAAGGGCGCCAACGCCAAGATTTCCTGGACGCAGGTCGAGACCGGTTCGGCGATCACCTGGAAATATCCGAGTTGCATCCTGCAGGGCGACAATTCGGTGGGCGAGTTCTATTCGGTGGCGATCACCAATAATTGCCAGCAGGCCGATACCGGCACCAAGATGATCCATATCGGCAAGAACACCAAGAGCACGATCATTTCAAAGGGTATTTCCGCCGGCCGCGCCCAAAACACTTACCGGGGACTGGTACGCGTACAGGCCGGCGCAAGCAACTCCCGCAACTTCAGCCAATGCGACTCGCTGCTGTTTGGCAACCAGTGCGGCGCCCACACGGTGCCTTATATCGAGGTCCGCAACCCGAACGCCAATATCGAGCATGAGGCCACGACCTCGAAAATCAGTGACGATCAACTGTTCTATTGCCTGCAGCGCGGCCTTTCGACCGAGGACGCGGTGTCGATGATCGTCAACGGATTTTGCAAGGAAGTCATGCGCCAACTACCGATGGAGTTTGCGGTCGAAGCACAAAAGCTCCTCGGAATCAGCCTCGAGGGCGCGGTCGGTTAAATGTACAGATGGATACGGTAATGCTTGAAATTCTCAATCTTCACGCCTCGGTCGACGGCAAGGAAATCCTCAAGGGAATTGACCTCAAGGTCGGCGCCGGCGAGGTGCACGCCATCATGGGCCCCAACGGCTCGGGCAAAAGCACGCTCGCCAATGTCATCGCCGGGCGCGAAGGCTTTGAAGTCACGGCGGGATCGATTCGGTTTCGGGATGTCGATCTTCTCGAGCTTTCGCCTGACGAACGGGCGCGGCAGGGCATTTTCCTGGGCTTTCAATATCCGGTCGAAATTCCCGGCGTAAGCGGCCTGAATTTCCTCAAATCGGCGGTCAACGCCACCCGCAGGCATCGCGGCCGCGATGAGCTTGATGCGATGGACTTCCTGAAGCTGGTCAAGGAAAAGGTGGCGCTGCTGGAACTCGACGAGGGGCTGCTTAGGCGGCCGGTCAATGTGGGATTTTCAGGCGGCGAGAAAAAGCGCAACGAAATCATGCAGATGGCGCTGCTCGACCCTGGGCTGGCGGTGCTTGACGAGACCGATTCCGGGCTCGACATCGATGCCCTCAAGGTGGTGTCCACGGGCATCAACAAGCTCCGGGGCCCGGACCGCGCCACCATCTTGATCACCCATTACCAGCGGCTGTTGGGATATGTGGTTCCCGACCATGTTCATGTGCTGGCCCACGGCCGCATCGCCCGGTCTGGCGGGCGCGAGTTGGCGCTGGAGCTGGAGGCCGAAGGCTATGCCAGCTATGGCGAGAAGGCGAGCGCGGCATGACGCGGCTCGAAATCGCCAATGTCGCCGCATTCCGGAAGCAGTTCGCGGCCCTGGACGGCGCTGGGCATGAATGGCTTGGGGACTTGCGCGCGGCGGCGTTCGACCGCTTCGCCAGGTCCGGCTTTCCGGGCCGCAAGATCGAATCCTGGCGCTTTACCAATGTGACCGGACTGGCCAAAGCCGCGCTGGCCCCGGTGGTCCCGGTCGACGCCATCGATCCGGTCGAATTGCAAGACCGTCTTCCCGACCCGCAAACCGGACCGCGCCTGGTGTTCGTCGATGGGCGTCTGGCAACGGATTTCTGTGTCTTCGACGGCTTGCCCGACGGCGTCGAGATATCCGGTCTGGCCGACATGTTGGCGCAAAAGCCGGACCTCATAAGCGAGGCTCTCAAGAGCGGGCTGGCGGCCACCGGGCAGGACGACGATCAGGCACTGGCGGTGCTTAATGCCGCGATGTTTTCCGACGGCGCGGTCATCCGGATTGGCGAGAACGTCAAATCGGACACGCCGCTTCATGTGGTGTACGTGGCCTCCTCCCGGTGCGGCGCATCGGCTATTCACTTGCGCAATCTCATCCTGGCCGCGGCCGGCAGCCATGTCTCGGTGGTCGAAAGCTTTATCGGCCTCGGGGACGGCGATTACTGGACCAACGTCGTGACCCAGGTTTCGGCGGAACGAAACGCGCGGGTCAGCCATTACCGATTGCAGGCGGAATCGCCCGGCGCCTTCCATATCGCCAAAACCGCGGTGCGGTTGGCGGAGAACAGCCGCTACGAAAACTTCGCGTTGACCACCGGCGGCCGCCTGTCGCGCAGTGAAATCGGCGTGGTCATGGGCGGCGTCTTGTCGCATTGTGCGCTATCCGGGATCAGCCTGGCCGGCGGCGGGCAACATTGCGACACCCTGAGCCGCATCGATCATGTGCATCCGGAATGCGAAAGCCGACAGGATTATCGCAGCGTCGTCGCCGACGCCGGTCATTCGGTGTTCCAGGGTAAGGCGATCGTAAGATCCGATGCCCAACACACCGACGCGCGTCAGGCCAGCAAGAACCTGTTGCTCGCGAAATCGGCCGTGGCGATCACAAAGCCGGAATTTGAGATTTACGCCGATGAGGTCAAGTGCAGCCACGGCGCAACGGTGGGCGAGCTTGATTCGGACATGCTGTTCTATCTTCGCTCGCGTGGCCTTGACTTGCCGGCGGCGCGGGCGCTGCTGATCGAAGGGTTCGTCGCGCAACTTCTGGATTCGATCGAGATTGACGCCGTACGGTCGTACCTTGCCGCGGCGGCGGCGGACTGGCGCCCGGGTCGCCTGCCGACGACCCGGGCGGCCTGATGATGGTAAGACCTAAGGACAAAGTCTTGAATTACGCTTCACCGAACCATTATGACGTCGACGCGGTGCGCGCCGACTTTCCGATCCTGGCCCGGCCTTCCAACGGCAGGCCGCTGGTGTTTCTCGACAGCGCCGCCAGTGCCCAGAAGCCCAGCGCCGTGATCGACGCCATTAAGGGCACATATGAAAATTCCTATGCCAATATTCACCGGGGCGTCTACGAGCTGAGCCAGCTGGCCACCGAGGCCTATGAAGGCGCCCGGCGAAAGGTGCGGCAATTGATCAACGCCGCTCATGAACGCGAAATCGTTTTCGTGAGGGGCGCGACCGAGGGCATCAATCTGGTCGCTCAAAGTTTTGGCCGCTCGCGGTTTCGCGAAGGGGACGAGATCATTTTGTCCCGGATGGAGCACCATTCAAACATTGTCCCCTGGCAATTGCTGCGCGACCAGATCGGCATCAAGCTTCGGGTTGCGCCGATCAATGATTTGGGCGAACTCGATGTCGAGGAATATCGCAAGCTGTTTACCGACCGCACCAGAATGGTGGCAATGATTCACATGTCGAACGCACTGGGAACGGTGACGCCGCTCGCCGAGGTCATCGACATCGCCCACGGCCACGGGGTTCCGGTGCTGGTCGACGGGTGCCAGGCGATCCCCCATATGCCGGTCGACGTACAGGCGCTGGACGCGGATTTTTATGTCTTTTCGGGCCACAAATTCTATGGGCCGACCGGCATTGGCGTGCTCTATGCCAAGGCCGATTTGCTGGAGGCCATGCCACCCTACCAGGGCGGCGGCGAGATGATCCGCACCGTGGCCTTCGAGCACACCGAATATAACGATGTGCCCTTTAAATTCGAGGCCGGAACCCCCAATATCGTTGGCGCGATCGGTCTCGGCGCCGCGGTCGGCTATGTGCGGGGCATCGGGCTGGAGCGGATCGCGGCCCACGAGAAAGCCTTGCTGGATTACGCCACCGCGCGGCTGTCGGAACTCAACAGCGTACGCATTTTCGGGACCTCGGCCAATAAGGGCAGCATCATCTCGTTCCTGATCGAGGGCGCCCATCCCCATGACGTCGGCACGATCCTCGATCATGAAGGGATCGCGGTGCGCGCCGGCCATCACTGCGCCCAGCCGGTGATGGAGTGGTTCGGCGTGCCGGCCACGGTCCGGGCCTCGTTCGGCATGTATAACCGCATCGAGGACGCCGATGCCCTGATTGCAGGCGTGCAAAAAGTGACGGAGATTTTCGGCTGATGTCCGATCTAAGGGAATTGTATCAGGAACTGATCCTCGACCACGGCAAAAAGCCGCGCAATTTCGGCCCTTTGACGGACGCCAACCGGCAGGCCGTCGGCCATAATCCGTTATGCGGGGACCGGTTGACCGTGCGCCTCGCCGTCACTGATGGAACGGTCACGGACTTGAAGTTCGAAGGCGCGGGCTGCGCGATTTCAATGGCCTCGGCATCGCTGATGACACAAGCGCTTAAGGGTCGGAGCGAACAAGAGGCGAGGGAGCTGTTTGAAAAGTTCCATGGGCTGGTGACCGGCGCCGATGATGACCTGTTGACGGAAATGAACGGCATGGAGAAATTGGCGGTATTTACCGGCGTTAGGGAATTTCCCATGCGGGTCAAGTGCGCAACGCTGGCCTGGCACACCCTGACCGCGGCACTGGCCAACAGCAGCCAGCCGGTCACCACGGAGTAGCAGGACCGATGTCGACGAATTTTCTCGATTCATTCATGAACCCCCAAGAGCGGGATATGACGGAAATGACGCAGTCCACGACCCCGTCCGACGACACAAAGGCAAATGCAGTCGCGGCCGGCGCCGTGGACGATATCAAGGCCGAAACCCTGGAGGACCAGATTATCGCCGCGATCCGGACCGTGTTCGACCCTGAAATCCCGGTCAATGTTTACGACCTGGGGCTGATCTACGGGCTGGATATCGATGATGCCGGCTTTGTGCGGATCGACATGACGCTGACCAGCCCGATGTGCCCGGTGGCCGAAATACTGCCCGCCCAGGTACAGCAGGTCGTGCAGATGATCGACGGCGTCGCCGACGTTGAGTTGGAACTGGTGTGGGACCCGCCATGGCGCCCCGACCGGCTAACCGACGATGTGAAGCTGGAGCTGGGACTGCTATAGGAGCAAACAAGGCCATGGCCAAACCGATCATGACACTTACAAAAGCGGCGGCCGATCGAATTTCACGGCTGCTGGCTCAAAGCGACAAACCTGCCGTGGCGCTGCGATTGGTGGTGTCGACACAGGGGTGCTCGGGGCTCGCCTATGCCTTCGATTTCGCCGAACAGCAGGCGGCGGGCGATGAGACGGTGATTGACAAGGGCGCGACCATCTTTGTCGACCCGGACGCAGTCAAATATGTCAGCGGCAGCGAAATGGATTTTGTCGAGGACAAATTCACGACCGGGTTCGTCTTCCGCAACCCAAACGAAAAAGGCCGATGCGGCTGCGGCGAATCGTTTTACGTGTGAGCGGTGTCAGAGTGCTTCCCGAGCCCGGATCTGTTCCTCGTCCTCTTCGGTCCTGATCCGCCGGATTTCAGCCCGCAGCTTGTCAATCAGCCGACGGCTGTGGTGGAGCTTTTTCTCTTCCCCGTCGAGGATCTTCTCAAACGCCCGTTTTTTCATCGCCAGCGGCGACATGGTGTGTTGCGCGTTTTCGATCTGGACCGCGCTCGCCAGAATATCGATCAGGCGGTCTGCGGCATGCAACCGGCCCCACAAATAGTCGTTCTCGCGATCACGGCGGCTGAAAAAGGCGCCAAAATTCGCCAGTGCGATGCCCTTGAGCGTCGCCTTGGTCCCGCCGTCCCTGATTGCCCTGGCGTCGTCGGGGCTGATCCGCGTCACCCGGATTTCATCGAATTCGCCAAGATCGCGCCAGTTGGTCATGCTGAACGTCACGATGTCCCAGAACGCAAATCCCAGATAATCGACGAGCAGTTCCCGCCGGGTCGCCGCCAG
Source organism: Sphingomonadales bacterium (assembly GCA_046756385.1). Taxonomy (GTDB): domain Bacteria; phylum Pseudomonadota; class Alphaproteobacteria; order CAZZKF01; family CAZZKF01; genus JBHHWG01. The sequence continues at coordinate 24,017 of JBHHWG010000020.1, forward strand.
TCCCGGCTCGCCCCCGATTTCGGCGAAAACCGCGTCGGTGGCACGGCTTAGGCCGCCAAGATCGAGCTCACCGGTCAACCGTTCGAGAATTCGGTCGATGTCGTGCGATCGGTCACCGGCGAAACCATGCGCCGACGGGGCCGATGACTTGGTGTCGTCGGCTTGCGGCGGGGCGCTGAACAGCGCCCGCAGGCCGGCCGCCGTTTCCTCGCCGACGAAATCGCCATTATCGAGATCGCGCATCCGGCCCAGCATTTCGTAAAACCGGGCCTTGAGCTTGTCGAGCCTGGCCGCGGTCAGATCCTCGAACGGCGGCTCGTCAAGCCGCTCATAGAGATGATTAAGGCTTTGGATCGTGAATCGGACTTGACGGCGGCGGTAATCGATATCGAAAGACTCCAGAAACTCGGCCCAGCGCGGTTTGTTGCCGGCGGCGAATTTCAACAATGGAATCCTGGTATCGGAAGGGCGCAGGTCCCGCCGGTCCGCCCAGGCCAGCAACACTTCAGCCACCCACTCGGCCTCGGCGCTGCCCTTGCGGTGACCGCAGATCATGCAAATCAGGGCCCCGACATATTCCAGAACCGCCGTCAGTTTGAGCCTGGCATAGCCCTGATAAGCGAAGCCCACCTCTTTTTCCGCGCGCTCATTGGCCTTTTGCCGCCAGGCGGTGATCCTGGGCGCCGCAATCCGAGCGGCGTCGAGCCGCGAGCGAGCCACCGAGGCAACCAGCTTTTCGATCTCGGGTCGCGCCGCGTCGATGATCGTTTTAGCCCGGCGCACCCGGAGATTGAAACCGTCGATCCAGGCCAGATCGTCGTGGACCGGCTCGTTGCGCGGGATGTCCGACAACGCCGCCTTGAGCACGCTCAGAAATCCCGGGACCCGGCCCGTGGGCGGCGGTGGCGGCTTGATCGGGTGAGGATCGACATAAACCAGCCGCCGGTCGACCTGGCGAAAGGCCGGCCGTCCCTTGATCGCCTCGATGGCCTCGGAGAACGGTTTGTTGTTGAGCACGCTGCCGTCCATGAACGAGGTCTTGGTCGGATCCATTCCAGCGTCGAGATACAGTTTGAAATTACGAGCCAAAAACGTGTCACGCAAATCCCACTTGCGCTTTCGACGCGCCAGCAACCGGTCAATTTCGCTGATTTGGGCCGGCGCAAAAGCCCCCGGATAACTTGAAGTCGCGCGCGCCGCGAACGCCAGCGCCGGGACGTGCTGATCCGAAAACCGCGTAATCTCCTCACCGCCCGGCCAGCGCATGTAATCAAAGCGAAGATTATGCCGATGCTCACGTTCTTCGATGTTCGGCGGGTCATAAAGCGGGATGTGCTGGGCATAGCCGAAAAAGTCCGTGACCGTAACGAACAGTTCGAGCTGGTGGCCGGCAGGCAACAGCGAGGCCCCCCCGGCCTTCACCGGCCCCATGCTGTCGATGGCGTCGTAAAGAGCGCCCAGCAGCTTCTCGCCGTCGAACGGCGGTTTCATGCCCCGCAACGGCAACAGGCTCGACAGTTTGCCGCTGGCGTCGACATTGCCGCCGATACCCCGCAAGCTACCCCGTGGCAGCATGCGCAGGACCGGCTTGAGCAGCCATTTATACCATGTCACCCGGTCGGCGCCCTCGGCGGCGAGTTCGCGAACATCGGCCTGCTTGAGCCAAAGTTCCCGCAGATGATCAGCCGGCAGATCATGGGCCAGCGCGCGAGCCAGGAAAATGCTGTTTATACCGCCCGCGGACGCGCCACCGATTACATCGACAATAACCCGTAAATCGAGCTCCTCGCCGATCGATTTGAGAATATCGAAATAAACTTCGTCGCTGTCGCATTCGCGGTCATCCGAAGGCTCGACGTCCCGAAACGACAGCTGACGGCGTTGTTCGAGATCGGGAACCGAATGATAAACCTTCGACGCCCTGACCAGTTTGAGGATTTCCCGGGTGACCCCGTGGATGTAAACCGCCAGCGAGATGCCGCCGCCACACACCAGGGCGAGGCGAAGTTCTTTCTCCTTCACGGTGCCGCCCTCTCCTTGCGATCAAACATGTCCGGCCACTTTTTGGTTCACGAACCCATCCCAGCATAGGCGCCCCCGGCCGCCCATTCAAATCGCAACCGGCAAAAACCGGCCGAAACCCGGTCAGGTGAGGTCCTTGGGAACAATAAAGGACCACAACCGGCCGTCGCCCGGACCGATATCGCGCCAGGACGCGCGGTCGAAAGAAAAAGCGGCCAGGCCGCAGGTGGGGTATTTGCGCCTCAGACGCGCCATGTAAAGGCCGCGTGAAATCTCGACTTTTGGCCGCTGCCCGCACAATAGAGCACTTTCAGCTCTTTAAAGGGTCTTGTTGCGCGCGGCCACGCCGCGCTCGATCGCTGCCGCGGTCAGCCGATCGATATCGAACCGGTAGCGAATCATTTCCAAGAGCCGCAACTCCTCCTGACTGATCTTGCCGTCGGCGGCGGCGATCTCACAGGCGATGGCGTATGCGGTATCGTGCAAAATATCAGGAAGCGCGTGCTGGGCGAGGCCAAGCACGGCATCAAGGCCGTCGTCGACCGCCAGGATGTCGGCGCATTGCTGGGTCTGGCGCACCAGTTTGGAGCTGTCATAGTCGCGAAAAACCGGCAGCACCCGCACCATTTCACCCAGGCTGAACAATTCCCGGTCCGTCATTTCGTTGTCCGCGGCGGAAACGATGACCATGATATAAATAAGCGCCGTATGATGATCGATTGGCGCCTCGCGCATGAGCGATCCCTCCCACATATTACGCTGGCATATATACGACCATAGGGGAAATCCCCCACCGCCTTCAAGCGCCTTGTTGATGGTCCGGGGCCAGGAAGTTTCCAGTCAAGGCCACAGCGTCACTCAGGCCCATCCGGGCCACCTCGACGCCTTCTGGAAAGGCGGATGCAAGGCGCGACGGCATGGCGGAGTCGAGGATCACGAACACGCCGGTATCGTCCCGTCGGCGCACCAGACGGCCGTAAGCCTGCTTCAGTTTAAGCCTCGTCAACAAGTCATCGTAGGTTCGATTGCCGAACGCCTTTCTCCGGGCGCGATGCAGCACCGTCGGCCGCGGCCACGGGACCCGTTCGAACACAATAAGGCGCAGCGAACGCCCCGGAACATCGACCCCGTCACGCACCGCATCGGTGCCCAGCAGGCTGGCGTGCTCCTCGGCCCGGAACATGTCCACCAATGTGCCGGTGTCGAAGGGGTCGACATGCTGGGCGTAAAGCGGCAAACCGGCGGCGTCCAAGGACCCGGCAATCCGGGCATGAACCTCCCGCAGCCGGGCAATCGCGGTAAAGAGACCCAGCGCGCCGCCATTTGCGGCCATGATCAGCTCACGATAGGCGGCGGCAAGCTGCGCCATATCGCCGCGTCGCAAATCAGTGACGACCACGATCCTGGTCTGGCGAGGGTAATCAAACGGCGAGGCGACGGTGACGCGGCTTGCGGGCAGCACCACATGCAACGCGCCGGTACGGGTTTCCGCGCTCGACCAGTGATCGGCGGCCGGATCGAGAATGTCAGGCGACCTGGCCTCGCCGGCGACCTTCATATCGGGACCGACGTCGCGCAGGGTGGCCGAGGTCACCAATGCACCATGGGAGGGCTCCAGCACCGTTGCGGCGAACGGCCTGGTGGGATCGACCCAGTGCCGGTGCAGGCCGACATCGACCTCGCGCCGCTCGATACGATCGACCGAAAACCAGTCGACAAAAGTCTCGGGCGTCTGGCTGGCAAGATCGGCAAGCATCGCGCGCCACGGCGCCAACATCATATCGGCGCGCCGGGCCAGGGAACGAGCGGCGGCCTCGATCCGAACCCGGGTCGCGCTATCGAGATCGCGCGCCTCATCATCGAGCCGGCTCAACAGCGACCGGCGCAGTTTGGACAACGGTTTGACAATTTTGTGAAGCGCCGTCGACAGTTCGGCGGCGGCGGCCAGTACATCATCGCCAGGCTCGCCGGTGGCCGCTTCAAGACTGTAGGAATCGTTGCGCCTGACCGCACGGGCATGGACGTGGCGCCGTGTCAGCGCCAGAAACCGTTCGGCCGGTCCTTGCGGCGCCCCGCCGGACAGCCGCGCCAGCCAGCCTTCGCCGGGCAACGCCGCGGCGGCGGCAACCGCCTGACTGAGCAGCGTCGCAGCCTGTTCATCGTCATCGGCCACCAGCTCGCCGAGGCGTCGCTCCAGCCCCCGGGCGCGGGCGCGCTTCCCCTCCGCGCCCCGAATCCAGCGCCTTAGTTCGGCGGTCTCCCGTCCCGATAAATGGGCCGAAAAAGCGCCGTCGGCGGCGTCGAACAGATGGTGCCCCTCGTCAAAAACGAAATGCGGCGGCATGTCGCCATCGCCGGCGCCCAGCGCCGCCAGCACCATCACCAGCGCGTGATTGGCAACGACGATGTCGGCGTATTTCGCCTTGCGCACGGCGCGTTCGATAAAACAGCGCCGGTAATGTTCGCAGGCCGAATAGATGCATTCGCCGCGTCTGTCGGTCAGCACGCCGGGCCGGGCCGCGGCAAGACCAGCGGCCAGCCAGGCCGGAAAGTCGCCACCGACCATGTCGCCGTCGCGGCTGAACCGGGCCCAGCGCGCAACCAGGCCCAACGCGATCACAGCCGCCGAACCGCCCGGGTCCGTGGTCAGACGCGCCCGGTCCACGGCCTCGCGGAAATTCAGCAGGCACAGGTAATTTTCCCGGCCCTTGCGAATGACTGCCTTTTCGGCCTTCTCAAAGGCGTCGGGATAGAGCTTGTCGAGTTCCTGGTCAATTTGCCGCTGCAGGTTCTTGGTGTAGGTCGACAGCCAAACCGCCCCGCCGTTCTGTTCCGCCCACAAGCTCGCCGACGCGATGTAGCCCAGGGTCTTGCCAACCCCGGTGCCCGCTTCGGCGAGAACCAGATTGGGGGCGTCCGGGTGGCGGCGGGGCTCGAACGCCTTGACGACCTGTGCCGCATAGGTGCGTTGTTCCGGCCGATCCTCGGCGCGGTCGCCGACCAGCCCGGCCAGTCGCCGGCAGGCTTCATCAGGGTCGACGGCAATATCCGTCGGTGGCGGTTCGGGACCCGTTTCCTCCCATTCAGGAAGCGCCCGCCAGACTTCGAAGCCGGCTTCCTTTTTTCCCTCCGGCTCATTCAGGCCAAGGGCGATTCGCACCGCTTCACCCCACGGCCAGCCCGCCTGGTCCATCGACAGTCCGAGGCTCGCGGCGCCGTCCCGGTGGCGATAGCGCGCGCCACCCAGCTCGGCCAGCAATTGGCGCGTCGCCGTCAATAGCGCGTGGGCCTCCTCCTCAAGGCCAGCGCCGTCGGGCTCGATGTCGAGCGCCGCCAGCAGCCCAAAAGGCGTCGGCAGGCAGAACCGGGCCGGCCGCACGAACGCGAATAGCTCCAGAACATCGAAAGCCCGCAACGACGCCAGCCCCAGTCGCCGGGCCACCCCTGGCGCGTAGCAGACCATGACCGGCCGACGAGACGCCAGACCGGCCGCCTGTTCGAGCGACAGGACGCGGACTTCGCCGTCGGGAAACAACGCCGCGGCGCCGCCCGGGTTGCACGCCAAAGCCGGGACGTCGGGCATCAAAACCGTACGCTGCCGTGACACCTGTTCCATCGCGCCTTATCGGGGTTTTCGCATCAATGAAGCGGAGTATAGCGGCGGTTTCGTGTCGCGGCTATGACACCCGTGCGGGCATTATTAAGAACGACTCTTGACCCGCCCGCGCATGGCCTGTATCCGCTTATAGGGGACCATCCGGTCTGGCCAACGGGGAATAAGGAGAACGGCACAATGTCCGAGCTGGCAAAGCACCGCCAAAAGGTGGCCCGCAACATCGTGTTGTTCATCTGGCTTCAGGTGCCCGGCTATCCGATTGCCGCCAGCATCTTCGGAATTGAGACCTGGCTGCCGCCCACAATGGTCGCCCTTGGGTTATGCGTCGTCTCGACCCTGGTTTGGCGGTTGGCGCCGGATACCCGGTTAAGCCGAATGGTGCCAGGCATTTCCCTGATCGGTCTGGTGGCGCTGTTCGCTTTTCAGTTCTCAGGCCATCCCTGGCAAGGTGAAATTCACCTCTATTTCTTCGTCGCCATCGCAATCGTCGCCGCCTATTGCGACCACCGGGTGCTGATAGCCTCGGCCGCCACGGTTGGCATCCTCCATTTGCTGGGCGCGATGCTTTACCCCAGCGCCTTGTTCCCGGCCGAGCCATCGTTCCTGCTGATTGGTTACCACATCGGTTTGCTGGGACTGGTGACCGGCTGCCTTTATTGGCTCAATCATTATCTGGTGAACCTGTTCGTGCTGTCGGCGAAGGCCGCCGACCGGGCCAGGGTCGCCGCCGAGCGCTCCGACTCGGAGGCCAAGCGCTCCCAGGAGGCGATGGAAAAGCTTGCACAATCAGAAGCGCGGACGAGACGCCTGGCGGCTGAACAGGAAGCGGCACGGGACAAGGAGAGGGGGCGCGAGGCAGTGGAGCGCGAGCGCCACAAGGCCATCGCAGCCCTGTCGCAGGCCTTCGAAAAGGAAGTTCAGGGCATCATCGATGTGCTCAATTCAGCGTCCGCCAATGTTGAACAGTGCTCGGCCGATCTGGCCGACCTGGCCCAGGCGGGAGAAACTGAAGCCGGAACCGTGGCCGAGGCGGCAACGAGCGCCTCGGACAATGTTCAGTCAATGGCCGCCGCCACCGAGGAACTTTCGACATCTTATTCCGGCATTATGGGCCAGGTGAACCACTCCCACTCCATTGCCAACGAAGCGGTCGTCCAGTCGAACCAGACGACCGCAAGCATGAAATCGCTGACCGAAAGCATGTCCTCGATCGTCGACGTGCTGGGCATGATTAGCGAGATCGCTGAACAAACCAACCTGCTGGCGTTGAACGCGACGATCGAGGCCGCCCGGGCGGGCGAAGCCGGCAAAGGCTTCTCGGTTGTCGCCAATGAGGTCAAGGCGCTGGCCAACCAAACCTCAAAAGCGACGGAAGAAATCGGACGCCAGATCAAGACGATGCAGGAGGCGACGGATGCCGCTGTCGGATCAATCGATTTGATCAACGACACGATCAACGGTGTCAGCGGCAATACGACGGAAATTGCGTCCGCGGTCACCGAGCAGGACGCCGCGACGACGGAAATCGCCAGAAGCGCCCAAGCCGCCTTCGAGGCCACCAGCGAGGCCTCGAGAAGTGTGGAAAAGCTTGAGTCCACGGCTCATAGAACCCGCAACGCGGCGGAAAACATGCTTGCAGCCTCCGGGGATCTGGCGACCCAGTCCGGTTTTCTGGCCGAGCATGTCGAGAAATTCCTGGAAGGCCTCCGGTCGAACAAGACCGCTCGTTGATTATGGAACGCCTGCACCCGTAACGCCGCGGCTTTTGCCCCAATTTAATTGACGCCAATCAAGACAAATCGTACTTCGGGCGATAATATCTCCCAAACTTGGTATCCAGGAGGCGAACGAACGGTGGTCATGACCGGTTCCGAAGCATTGCGCACTTCAATTTTTCCCGCCGCCATCGCCCGGCGCGTGTTGCGCTTTACGCCGCTTGCGTTGCTGCAACCGGTGCTGGACCTGGCCGTCACCGGCATAACGCGCCGCCACGACGAGATGATGGAGCGGTTCGACGATGTCGATTTTCCAACCTATCTGATCGACCCCGTCGACCTGCCGGTGGTGTTTTTTCTGCGCCCACATCCCGAAACCCCCGACTTGACCATTCTGAGAAGCGGCGATGAAGTCGAGGTGGACGCCAGGATCGCCGGTCCGATTCTGGTTCTGCTCGATCTGATGGAAGGCCGGCTCGACGGGGATGCCCTGTTTTTCTCACGGCAACTGCGCGTAACCGGCGATACCGAGGCCGTGGTGGCGTTGCGTAACGCCATCGACAGTGCCGACATCGATCTGATTTCCGATGCCTTGTCGCCCCTGGGACCCATTGGCGAGCCGCTTTCCACCCTGGCTAACGGGATCGTCGCGCTCCTTTCCCGCGCCGTTCAAACCGTGGAAGGCTTCCAGGAGCAGGTGCTGGCGAATATGGGTCCTCACGAACCGACTGACGGTGCATCCGGCCCGGCGCCGCGATCGCAGGGAATTTCCGACCCATGAGTGCGAAAATGGAACTTGTGTGCCCGGCGGGAACGCCGGCGGCCTTGCGGGCCGCGGTCGATGCCGGCGCCGACACGGTCTATGTCGGGTTTCGCGACCAGACCAACGCCCGAAATTTCCCCGGCCTCAATTTCAGCCGCAGGGAACTCGGGCGGGCGCTCGCCTACGCCCACGAGCGGGACGCCCAGGTTTTTGTCGCCATCAACACCTTTCCCGAGGCCGGGAACCAGGACCCGTGGCATCGCGCCGTGGACGATTCCGCGGCTCTTGGCGTCGACGCCATCATCGTTGCCGACATCGGACTGGCGGCATACGCACACGCCAATCACCCCGACCTGCGCCTGCACTTGTCGGTCCAGGCGTCGGCGTCGAATGCGGAGGCGATCCGGTTTTATGTTCGGGAATTCGGGGTCAAGCGCGTGGTGCTGCCGCGCGTCCTGACCGTTGCCGAGATCACCGCGCTAAACGCCGCCATCCCGGTTGAGACCGAGATATTCGCCTATGGCGGCCTGTGCGTCATGGCCGAGGGGCGTTGTTCGCTGTCGTCCTATGCCACCGGCATTTCCCCGAACAAGGACGGGGCCTGTTCGCCGGCAAGCGACGTCAAATATCTCGAAGAAAATGGCGATCTTGTCACAAAGCTTAACAAATTCACGATCAATATCTTTGAGAGCGACGAGCCCGCCGGCTACCCGACCCTGTGCAAGGGCCGGTTCGGCGTTGGGGATGAAACGTCTTATCTGTTCGAATATCCGACCTCCCTTAATACACTTGAGATCCTGCCGGAACTGGTCGCCGCGGGCGTCACGGCGCTCAAGATCGAGGGTCGCCAGCGTGGGCGGGCTTATGTTCGCGAGGTCGTCACCGCATTTCGCCGGGCAGTCGACGCGGTCGCCAGGGGCGAGCCGGTTCCAGCGCAAAGCCTGTGCCCGATCGCGGAAGGACAGTCCGAAACAGTGGGCGCCTATCAAAGAAAATGGCGATGACAAGCTCTGATTTCAGCACGCGCAAACTGACCCTCGGACCGGTCCTGTTCAACTGGGCGGCGGAGCGCAAGCGCGATTTCTATTTCCGCATTGCCGACGAAGCCCCGGTCGATGTGGTCTATGTCGGCGAAGCGGTGTGCTCCAAACGCAGCCCGTTTTTCGATCCCTACCTGCCCGAGATTTGCGACCGGCTGGAGCGCGCGGGAAAGGAAGTGATCCATTCCACGCTGGCCCTCATCATGACCGAGCGGGAGATGGGCCAGGTTCGCGAGCTGGCCGGGATCGAACAATTTCCGGTCGAGGCCAACGACATTTCGGCGGCGGCCCTGATCAAGGGCCGGCCCCATGTCATCGGCCCGTTTGTAAACGTCTATAATGAAGGCACGCTCGACTATCTGGTGTCGAACGGGGCGTTTCGCGTGGTGCTGCCGGGAGAACTTCCGGGCAAAACCATCGGCGCGTTGGCCGCCAGTGGCGAAAATGTCGAGCTCGAGGTCCAGGTCTTTGGACGGCTGCCGCTGGCGCTGTCGTCCCGCTGCTATCATGCGCGCTTCCACAAGCTCCACAAGGACGGCTGCCAATATGTTTGTGCCAGGGATGACGACGGCCTCGGCATCAATACGCTGACCGGCGAGCCCTTTCTGGCGATCAACGGCACCCAGACATTGTCGAATACGGTTTGCAACCTGGTTCAGGAATTAACGCCGTTGCTCGATCACGGCGTGCGGCTCTTCCGCTTGTGGCCCCAAAGCTGCGACATGGTAAAGGTCGCAAGGATTTTTCGCGAGGTGCTGGACGAACGCCGCGATAGCCAGGCGGCACTGAAACAATTGGCGGAACTGGTGGACCTCGCGCCGTTCTCGAACGGCTTCCACCACGGCCGGGAGGGCTGGCGATTCATCGAGCAATCCGCGACCGTCTGAGCCCGGCGGCGAAAGTCAGACGACTTTGACGAACAGGGCCTTGATCCGTTGCACTTTTCGCAGCACCCACAAAATCAAGGTCGGGAGCTTGATCTTCCGGGTCTCGAACAGTCGCGAATTTTCCAGCGCGGCGGTGCGATGAAACGCAACCTTTTGGTACGCGGGCGAAGACGTCATTTTTATCAATGCACTTCGAGAGGGATACCGGACCAGGAACATGCGATCCCAGTCCTCACCTTCCGGGGCGATCAAGGTGCTGTTCGCTTGACCAGCCCATAACACCTGCCCGCCAACGGCCCACATTATCGGCGCCACGGCCTTGGAATAAATCTCGTAGGCCTCCTGCCCCGAGCGGACCCTGGCGTCCGGCGCCCCGTCTTCATACTCCGCCTGCTCCCGAAATTTGAGCATGTTGAGCATGACGATCGGTTTGTCGTCGAACGATCCGTTCACGAAATTATCAAGCTGCTTTTCCGAGGGCCGTATGGTTTTCATTTTTCAGGTCCAGTTTTCGTTGGGTATCAACAGGAGTTTGAAACGATGGCGCGCGGTCGGACCCCGTTATGGCATAACTTTCACGGGCACGCCATTTACCGCCGCATTGCCTGACAAGGCATCGATGAATAATTCATCGGTGATGTCATTGATGCTAACGCCGGCATGGGCTTGCGCTACTTCCATCGAAACATCCGGGCGATGATGGCCCCATCCGAAAGGAAGGCAGACCACGCCTTTCATGACCTCATCGGATATTTCGGCGGTGGCGTTCAGCGTCCCGGTTCTGGAAGCCACCTGGACTGACTGGCCTTCGCCAATATTGCGGTTAACGGCATCGTTCGGATGTATGAGCAACGTGCACCGGTTTTTACCCTTTACCAGCCGCAAGCTGTTGTGCATCCAGGTGTTGTTGGTCCGTATCTCCCGACGCCCGATCAGCAACAGATCGTGATCCGCCGGCCGGCCGTCGGCCTGGGGCGAGAGCTTGCTTTTCAGGCGCTCAACATCATCCACCAGTACCGATGGGGACAGGTGAATTTTCCGGTCCCTGGTAAACAGACGTTCCGGCGCCCGGGGTTTTAACGCCCCCAGATCCAGCCCGTGCACATGGCGCTTGAGCCGGCGCAAATTCAGCCCCCTGGAAAAGGGGTTGAATCCCGATCCATAGGCGCCAAGCCTGAGGCCAAGGTCCAGAATGAACTCCGGAGAGCCGAGGAACGGAACCAGCTTCCCGAGCCATCGCCACGCGACCTCGGTCAGTTTTGGCTTTTGTCCCTTCTTCGCCTTGATTTTCCTGACCAGCTCCCGGTAGATATCCCAGTCTGTCAGCGTGTCTTTTTCCGGCCGGAACAGGCGCGGTGAGAATTTAGCCACGTCCCTCACGGCGAACAAATTGAACACCAGATCGTAATGGGCGTGTTCCAGCGGACCGGCCGGCGGCAGGATAATATCGGCATGGGCGGTGGTTTCATTGATATAGAAATCGACCGAAACCATGAATTCGAGCCCGGCCAGCGCCCGCTCCAACTGTTTGCCGTTGGGCGTGGAGAGGACCGGATTTCCGGCATTGGTCACGAGCGCCTTGATCTGACCCGGTCCCTCGGACAGCATTTCCTCCGCAAGGGCCGACGATGGGAGTTCCCCGCTGAATTCGGCAAGCCCCCGGACCCGGCTCTTGAACCGGCCGTGGCTGCCGGGCGAGCGGCCTTTCAAAAGGTCGATGGCCGGGGACCCGAACATCATGCCGCCGGGACGGTCAAAATTCCCGGTGACAATGTTCAGAACCTGGATCAACCACTGGGTGAGCGCGCCGAATTCCTGGGTCGAGGCCCCGAACCGCCCGTAACAGACCGCGGCATCGGCCGACGCGAACTCGGTGGCGATTGATTTAATGACTTCCGGCCTCATGCCCGTCGCCGCCGCGACTTCCGCAACGGTGAAACGCATCGCCAGTTGTTCGATGCAGTCCCATCCGCTGATGATCTCTTTCAACCGCCCCGGCGCCGCCAGTTGCTTCTCGAAAATAACCCGCAGGACAGCCAGCAAAAGCAGGGCGTCGGTGCCGGGTTTGAGAAAATGATGCGCATCGACGGCACCGGCCGTCTCGGTGCGGCGCGGGTCGATCAGGGTGATTTTCCCGCCCCGGTCCCGAACCGCCTTCATTCTCTTGCGAACCGAGCCGCAAGACCACAGGCTGCCGTTGGACACGACCGGGTTGGCCCCCAAAATCAGCATGTAATCCGTCCGGTCGATATCCGGGATCGTGAACAGGGAATTATTGCCGTACATGTGGTAGTAGGCGAACTGATGCGGCAACTGATCCACGGAAGTCGCCGAGAAATTGTTTCTGGTCTTCAGGCAGCGCCGGAAGGGCCCGATCATCAGCACCGTTCCATGATTATGGGCCGCCGGATTGCCCCAATAAGTGGCGACCGCGTCCCTGCCGTGGCGGGATTGCACGTCAACCAGCCGGGTGGCGACTTCATCAAAGGCGTCCTCCCAACTGATCCGCCGCCACTCTTTCCCGAATCGCTTGACCGGATATTTCAAACGGTCCTTGTCGGTGTGAATATCCTGGATCGCGACGCCCTTGGGACAGATATGCCCGCCGCTATGGGGGTCGTCCGGGTCTCCCTTGATGGAGAGAATTCGCCCGTGCTCATGCTCGATTTTCAAGCCGCACATAGCCTCACAAAGACTGCATGTGCGAAAGTGAGTTTTTGGCATCCCTCTCCCCATTTTGATTGATTGCCCGGACCGATTGCTGCGACCGGCAACGACTTTCGCAAATTCGATAGCGAAGAGTTGGCCATTTCAATAGCTTATAAGGCAGCCAAACACCAGCCCGCTGCCCGGCGCGGCCATAGCCCGAGGGTCATGACACAGGAGGCACCACGCAAGCCCGGTGGAGATTGTTGAGCAAGCCAATATGGCGCGCTTGCCCCGGTTATGACACGGTTACTGGTTTCAATCGTTCACGCCGAACGTCTGCCCGGGGTCACAAGCGGACATTTTCCATGGAGTGACGATACATAGAGCAGTCGTTCTTTTTCATTACGGGGCCAGTTCCCGGGTAAAAATCAATTCCTTATAATGACGGTATGAACGATCAGAAAACCCCCACCGAGACCGAACAAGAGATCATCGTTTTGCGAGCCGTTTGGGACCTGATTAACGGCATGGTCAATTATTCGAATTTCGGGAAAGAACCCGGGAGTTGCCGCACTGGCTGCACCATTACAATTGGCATCGTCCCCATGCCGGGATAAAAGGGAATACACCCATCAGCCGATCAGGCCTGGACCTAAACAACGTCGTGAGACTCCACAGCTAGAGGAAGAATGCCTCGTTGAAAAAGTATGGTTGCCCTCGATTCAAGTTGAAACGGATGTCCGTGTGAAACGGGTCCGGTTCCCTTAGAGCCCATCCAGGAATTAACGGTTGAGTGAAAGGGGCGGCTGTGATTCACCGAAGTTTGGCAACGAACGGAGAATCGCATGGCCTGAACCCCTTTCACCCGCCTGGATCATGACAGGAGCGGGCTCTTAATGCCTGGGCCAGCCTTTTGCTAACATAAGAATCAAATGTTACTAAAAGGTCACAATTAGGCAAAATCGTCACGTCTTACTCTTCAATTGCTGACGAGATGCACCATCTCCTTTAGAGTCTGCGCAAGTTGCAATCGCCTACACGAACCGGGGGGAAAAACATGGGCGTATGATTTGGGAGATTTATCGTGCCACAACATGGATTACCAATAACCAAATTGGCGGTCCTTGGTCTTTATGTCATACCGCTGTGTCTGCCCTTTGTGCTTCCCGAGCTTTCGCGGGAACCGGTTGCCGAGCAACCCGTACCGCAAAATGACGCACGGGAAACCGCCGTCGAACCGATTGCAACCATCGACAACACTGTGCTGGCCGCAATCGATGTGCCGACGGACGACCTCCCTAATCACCAGAAATGCCTGGCGCAGGCGGTTTATTTCGAGGCCCGCAGCGAACCGCCGGAGGGGCAGGTGGCCGTTGCTCAGGTCATTCTGAACCGGGTGAAAAGCCCTCGCTACCCTTCCACGATTTGTGCCGTGGTGTTCCAGAACGAATGGTGGCGCCATCGCTGCCAGTTCTCTTTCGCTTGCGACGGCCGCTCGGACAATCCGAAGGAGCAAGCGGCGTGGGAGAGATCGAAGCGTGTGGCGCTCCTGGTCCTGACAGCCAATGTTGAGGATTTCAGCGCGGCCGCCACCCACTATCACGCCAATTATGTGAAGCCCTATTGGGCCGACCGGCTGCAAGCGACCGCCCATCTCGGCCGCCACGTTTTCTATCGCGAATAGGACCGGGCAGCCGACGGCGCCTTGGCGTACTCTTCGACCTCAGACCACACCCGAAGCAGGTTTGCGGACAGTATTTTCCGGACATCTTCCTCACTGTAGCCGCGCTCCATCAAGCCCCGGATCAGGTTCGGGTAGGAAGCCACATCCTTAAGCCCTTCGGGCAGCGAATCGCCAACGCCATCGTAATCCGATCCGATGCCGGCATGATCGACCCCGGCGATTCCAATGACGTGATCGAATACATCCAGCACATTCTTGAGCGAGGCAAACGGATAGGGATGAGTCTCGCGATATTTTCTGGTGAAGGCGTCTTCGTTCTCGCTCGTCGCCTCGGTTCCGCTTTCCTTGAAATAAGCCGCGCGGGCACCGCGTTCAGCCTGTCCCGCAATCCGTGAGGCGTCGTTGATGAAGCTGGATCCCAGATTAATCTGAATGACGCCGCCGTTTTCGGCCAGCCGCGCAATCATGTCGTCGGTCAGATTGCGCTCCCATCCGGGCGTGAAATGCCGGGCCGAGGAATGGGAGGCGATCACCGGAACCTTCGAGATTTCCAAAACCTGATAGAACGCCACGTCGGAGATATGCGACACGTCGACCATGACGCCAAGATTGTTCATCTCCACCACAAGTCGTTTGCCGAATTCACTCAAGCCGTGCCATTGGCGGTTTTGATCGTAGGACGAGTCTGAAATATGGTTGCTCTTGGAATGCGCGAGCGTGATGTATCGGATGCCGCGCTGATAAAAATGCTTCAGATTTTCAAGCTTCCCCTCAATGGCCGAGCCGTTTTCCATCCCCATGGGCAGCGATATCAGACCGCCGGCGAAATTGCGGCGCACCGCCTCGCTCGAATAAGCCA
The DNA here is from genome assembly GCA_046756385.1 of Sphingomonadales bacterium. Classification (GTDB taxonomy): domain Bacteria; phylum Pseudomonadota; class Alphaproteobacteria; order CAZZKF01; family CAZZKF01; genus JBHHWG01. Next base: position 39,252 of record JBHHWG010000020.1, read on the forward strand.
GGGCGAATTTATCGGGGTTCCGGGCGACGATTTCCTCGACCATGTCGATCAGACTGTCGGCCAGCTCCCTGGCGCCGCCCTTTTCCTCAAGTTCCGCCGGTATATAGATCGACATAAAGGGCGCATCGAGCCCGCCCGCGCGGGCGCGGGGATAGTCGAAATCGCCGCTTTCGGTGGCCGCCGCAACATTCTCATAGCGATTTTGCAGCCGGTAGGGAACATCGATATGGCTGTCCATGATGATGGTTTCCCGGGCCAGGCGTTCGGCTGTCTCACTCATATCCTTGTCACCCTGATGCGTTTCAGCGCCGCACGAAGCCAACAACAGCCCGATCGCGGTCGCCGGCGCCGCCGTGACGATCTTCCCTCACTCAACGACGGCGAGCGGCAAATTACATCACGGTAATGCCTGACGAATGTCAAGGGCGCGGCACATTGACACACTGGCAACTCCCGCTCGACGACGGGGCCATATGCATTATAATGCCGCTACTAAAATACGCCGCCGGCCCGCTCGTGCCGGCGGCGGTCGGAAGGAGAGACCCATGGCCCAACAGGCAATGTCGGCGATCGAGAATATCGTGGACCAGGACAATAACAGCGCGCCGGTATCGCTTGGGCGCATTCTTGTGGCGCTTGACGCTTC
>JBHHWG010000021.1:0-38894 GCA_046756385.1 Sphingomonadales bacterium
CAGCACCAGAAGTCGCTCGCGCCGCCCCGGGGACCCGGCGGGCGCCGGCCCAAGTTGCTTACGCCGGGTCTCGGGCCTCAGCCCTGGCGCAACCTCAGGTTTAAACGACCCTCGTCGACGCCGATTCCAGCCGCCACCGGCGCGCGGGGGGCGCCATTCCTGTCCGGCCTGTGGACCAAACAGGTTGGCAAGGCGCCGGGCCATATCGGTCCGGTAAAAAGTCCGCACCTTTGGGTCGCCAATCCGCGCCACGAGCGCCTCAAGGCCGGCCTGGAAACCGGCCCGGCGCTCCGGCGTGTCGAGTGCCGCGCCCTCGATCTGGGAACGCCACAAAACTTCGGACAGCGGCAATGCCGCCTCGATCACCTGTGCAAAGGCCCTGGCCCCTTGTTTGGCGATCAGGCTGTCCGGGTCCTCGTCCGGCGGAAGGAAAGCGAATCGAAGCGAATGGCCGGGCTTCAACAGGGCCAGTGCGCGCTCCAGCGCCCGGTAGCCGGCCTGAAGGCCCGCCTTGTCGCCGTCAAAGCACAGCACCGGCTCGGCCGCCAGCCGCCAAAGTTCGTGAAGCTGGTGTTCGGTGATCGCGGTACCGAGAGGCGCCACCGCATGCTCAAATCCGGCCTGCGCCAGCGCGATTACGTCCATATAGCCCTCGACGGCAATGACCGTACCGGCATTGCGGCTGACCGCGCGCGCACCGTGGAGGTTATAAAGCAGCCTCCCCTTGGTGAACAAAGCAGTCTCGGGGGAATTCAGATATTTGGCCCGCGCCTCTCCCAGTGTCCGCCCGCCAAACGCGACGATCCGGCCACGCCTGTCGGCGATCGGGAACATTATGCGATTGCGGAACCGGTCGTAACTTTCCCCGCCTTCGTCCGGCGCGATCAACAGACCGGCTTCGATCAGTTGCCGTTCCGAAACGTCGCGCGCGCTCAGGGCGCTTTTCAGGGCGGTGCGCCGGTCAGGCGCAAAACCGATGCGAAATTTCCTGATGGTGGCGGGATCCAGGCCACGCCTGGCGAGATAGTCCCGGGCCCGGCCGCCCTGCGCTGTGGCAAGCTGACTTTCAAACCAATCCGACGCAATCTCGACGACATCGGCCAACGAGGCCCGCTTCTGCTCGCGCGCACGCTCCGCCGGCGAGCTTGGCGGCGCCACGAGCCCGGCCTGGCCGGCCAGTTTTTCCACCGCCTCGGGAAAGGACAGCCCCTCCGTCTCGGTGACAAACCGAATCGCGTCGCCGTGTGCGCCGCATCCGAAGCAGTGATAGAACTGCTTGTCCTCACTGACGGTAAAGGACGGGGTTTTTTCGTTGTGGAACGGGCATAAGCCAGCGTGCTCACGCCCTTGGCGGCGCAGCTTGACCTTACGGCCGACGATTTCCGCAAGCGACAGACGCGCACGCAATTCGTCAAGAAACTCCGGCGAAATGGTCATCGGCCAGTTCGGCTACCGATTCATTAAGTCGCGCGCCGCATCGGTGATAAGCCCCGGCGGCAACGCGGTTATCAGGACAACAGCGCCTTGACCGCCGCGCTCGCCTTGCCAAAGTCCATGCGGCCAGCGAAGCGCTCCTTCAGAACGCTCATGACCCTGCCGATATCCTTGAGACTTTCAGCGCCGGCCTCAGCCACCACCGCCTGGCAGGCTTCTTTGATCTCCGCCTCGCCCATCTGCCTTGGCAGGAAAGACTCGACGATATCGATCTCTTCTCGCTCCTGCTCGGCAAGTTCGAGGCGACCGGCCTGTTCATAAGCGGCGATCGACTCACGGCGCTGGCGAATCATCCGCAAGAGTATCTGCTGGATTTGCTGTTCGCTCACCGACTCGTCCGAGCCACCGGTGCGCGCGGCAATATCGCGGTCCTTGATGGCCGCCAAAATCAACCGCACGGTCGCGACTTTACGCTGTTCGCGCGCCTTCATTGCGACCGTCAGCGCCTCGCTGAGTTGTTCGCGCAACATTATGCGATGCCCCGGCAAGAAAACAAAGAAAGGACTTTACTCGAAATTCGCCCGGATAGCAAATTGAAAGCTCTTTTTAACCGATTGAAAAACAACAACATTTTCCTGCCTAACTTGCTTGACGGCGTTCCGCTATTTGCCTATTGTCCCCGGCAATTTGCGCAGCGCCCTGTTCCTCGCTCGCCGAAGATGGGAAATTTCCGGGGCTTGGCGCTGCCCCCTGTTGCCGGAGGCGCCCCCATGCCCGGACCCGAAACCGCAGCCGCTGTTCCTCCCGAAGGGGCGACGGCGGCATTGGCGCTTGCCGATGGAACAGTGTTCTGGGGCGCCGGGTTGGGTGCGCATGGCACGGCGATCGGCGAGGTCTGCTTCAACACCGCGATCACCGGCTATCAGGAGATCCTCACCGATCCATCCTACGCCGCTCAGCTCGTCACCTTCACGTTCCCTCATATCGGCAATGTCGGCGCCAATGACGAGGATGTCGAGGCCGCCCGAGCCGCGGCCCGGGGGCTGATCCTCCGCGCACCGGTGACGGAGCCTTCCAATCACCGCTCCAGCAGTCATCTGGAGGACTGGCTTGCGAGCCGGAATCTGATCGGCATCGCCGGCATCGACACCCGGGAACTGACGCGGCGCATCCGCCTTGGCGGCCCCCCCACCGGGGTAATCCGCCATGCCCCCGATGGCGGTTTCGATATTCCGGCACTGATCAAAGAGGCACGGGCCTGGCCGGGACTTGAAGGCATGGATCTCGCCAAGGATGTCACCTGCGCCAAGGCTTATAGCTGGGACCGGACGCTCTGGAGCCGCGAACACGGCCACGGTCGGCAGGAACATCCGCGCTTTCACGTGGTCGCCGTCGATTACGGCGTCAAGCGCAATATCCTGCGCTGTCTTGCGGCCGCCGGGGCGCGTGTCACCGTGGTTCCCGCCACCGCCAGCGCCGACGATATCCTCAGGCACGAGCCGGACGGGATTTTCCTGTCGAACGGCCCAGGGGATCCGGCGGCTACTGGCAGTTACGCGGTTCCGGTGATCCGCGCGCTTCTTGAGAGCGGCATTCCCCTGTTCGGCATTTGCCTGGGCCATCAGATGCTGGCGCTGGCGGTGGGAGCGACCACTTCGAAAATGCACCAGGGCCATCGCGGCGCCAATCATCCGGTCAAGGATCTGGTTACCGGCAAGGTCGAAATCGCCACCATGAACCATGGCTTCGTCGTCGACATGGACACCCTTCCCGAGGGCGTGGAGGCGACCCATGTTTCACTGTTCGACGGCACTTTGTGCGGTTTGGCGCTCAAAGGCCGTCCCGTGTTTTCGGTCCAGCATCACCCCGAAGCCTCCCCCGGACCCCAGGACAGTCATTATTTGTTCAGGCGGTTCGCCGAGATGATTGAGCAGGCGAATGCCTAAACGAACCGACATTGAATCGATTCTGATTATCGGCGCCGGGCCGATCATCATCGGCCAGGCCTGCGAGTTCGACTATTCGGGCACCCAGGCTTGCAAGGCCCTGAAGGCCGAAGGTTACCGGATCGTTCTGGTGAACTCCAATCCGGCGACGATCATGACCGACCCGGATTTCGCCGACGCCACCTATATCGAACCGATCACGCCGGACATCGTGGAACGCATTATCGAGCGCGAGCGCCCCGACGCCCTGTTGCCGACCATGGGTGGCCAAACGGCGCTGAATACCGCGCTGTCGCTGGCCACGAATGGCGTGCTGGAAAAATACGGGGTCGAGTTGATCGGCGCCAACAAGGCCGCGATCGACAAGGCCGAAGATCGCGAATTGTTTCGCCAGGCGATGACCGATATCGGGCTCGAATGCCCCAAGGCCCATCTTTGTCACGACATTGCCGACGCAATTGCCGCGCTTGGAGATATCGGGCTGCCGGCGATTATCCGCCCCTCCTACACCATGGGCGGCACCGGCGGCGGCATCGCTTACAACCGCGAGGAATATGTCGAGATCATCGCCAACGGCCTCGACGCCTCGCCGGTCACAGAGGTTCTGGTCGAGGAATCGGTGCTCGGCTGGAAGGAATACGAGATGGAGGTGGTTCGCGACAAGGCGGACAACTGCATCATCATCTGCTCGATCGAGAATATCGATCCGATGGGCATTCACACCGGCGATTCGGTCACCGTGGCGCCGGCGCTCACCCTGACCGACAAGGAATACCAGATCCTTAGAAACGCCTCGATCGCGGTGCTGCGCAAAATCGGGGTCGAGACCGGGGGCTCGAACGTGCAGTTCGCCATCAATCCCGATGACGGCCGATTGGTCGTGATTGAGATGAACCCCCGGGTGTCGAGGTCGTCGGCGCTGGCGTCGAAAGCGACTGGATTCCCGATCGCCAAGGTCGCGGCAAAACTGGCGGTGGGTTATACCCTCGACGAGCTGGACAACGAAATTACCGGCGCGACGCCCGCCTCGTTCGAACCAACGATTGACTACGTGGTCACCAAGGTTCCGCGGTTCGCGTTCGAGAAGTTCCCCCGCGCCGAAGCGGTTCTGACCACCGCAATGAAATCGGTTGGCGAGGCGATGGCGATCGGCCGCGGCTTCACCGAATCGCTGCAAAAAGCGCTGCGTTCGCTGGAGACCGGTTTGACCGGGCTTAACGAAGTGGCAATCCCGGGGCACGACCCGGAACAGCCCGACACTGAAGCGGTCCGCATGGCGCTGGCCGTGCCCTCCCCGGATCGTTTGCTAGTGATCGCGCAGGCGCTTCGGGTCGGCATGCCGGTCGAGGAAATTCACCAGATCACAAAAGTCGACCGGTGGTTTTTGCGCCAGATCGCGGACATCGTCGCGACTGAACTGGCGATCGCCGAGAACGGTTTGCCCGTGGACGGCCCGGCACTGGGCCGGCTTAAAGGCATGGGCTTTTCGGATGCCCGCCTCGGCGAACTGGCGGGCATGAGCGAACGACAGGTCGCCGACCGCCGCACAGCCGTGGGCGTGCGCCCGGTGTTCAAACGCATCGATAGCTGCGCCGCCGAATTCGAAGCGCGCACACCTTATATGTATTCGACCTACGAGGCGCCGACGGGCGGCCATGCGGTGTGCGAAAGCAATCCCACCAGTGGCCGGAAAATCATCATTCTGGGCGGCGGGCCAAACCGCATCGGCCAGGGGATCGAGTTCGATTATTGCTGCGTCCACGCCGCTTTCGCCCTGTCCGAAGCCGGTTTCGAGACCATTATGATCAACTGCAACCCGGAGACCGTTTCAACCGACTACGATACCTCCGACCGGCTCTATTTCGAGCCCCTCACCGGCGAGGACGTGCTCGAGGTGATCCGGACCGAAAGGGAGAACGGCGAACTGGCGGGCGTCATTGTCCAGCTCGGCGGGCAAACGCCGCTGAAACTGGCGGCGTCGCTCCAGGAAGCGGGGGTGCCGATCCTTGGCACATCGCCGGACGCGATCGATTTGGCCGAGGATCGCGAGCGGTTCCAGAAGTCGCTCGGCGAGCTCGGCTTGCGTCAGCCCGAGAACGGTCTGGCCACATCGGTGGAACAGGCCCGGGAAATCGTCGAGCGCATCGGCTTCCCGGTTGTTATCCGGCCATCTTACGTGCTGGGCGGGCGGGCCATGGAAATCGTTTCCGATGCCGCGTCGCTGGAGCGCTACATGACCGAGGCCGTCAAGGTTTCAGGCGATAGTCCGGTGCTGATCGACGCCTATCTCAGGAACGCCATCGAAGTCGATGTCGATGCCCTGGCGGACGGCGACGATGTATTCGTGGCCGGAATCATGGAACATATCGAGGAAGCGGGCATCCATTCCGGTGATTCGGCCTGTTCGCTGCCGCCGTTCTCGCTGTCGGACCAGGTGATCGAGGAACTGGGCCGCCAGACCGAGACCCTGGCGCGGGGGCTTGATGTGGTCGGGCTGATGAATGTTCAGTACGCGATCCAGAACGGTGATATTTATATCCTTGAGGTTAATCCGCGCGCCAGCCGCACGGTGCCGTTCGTGGCCAAAGCCGTCGGCCTGCCGGTCGCCAAGGTGGCGGCCCGCTTAATGGCCGGCGCCAAGCTCGCGGAATTTGATCTGACCCGGCGCAATTCGGACCGGATCGCGGTCAAGGAGGCCGTGTTCCCGTTCGCCCGGTTCCCCGGGGTCGATACCATTCTCGGTCCAGAGATGCGCTCAACCGGCGAGGTTATGGGTCTCGACAATGATTTTGCCCTGGCCTTCGCCAAGTCACAGATCGCCAGCGGGTCCGACCTGCCCTTGTCGGGCACGGTGTTCATTTCCGTCAAGGATATCGACAAGGCTGCAATCGTGAGCCCGGCCCGGGAGCTGATCGAGATGGGTTTCCTGGTGGTCGCAACCCATGGCACGGCTCAGCATCTGGCCGGTCAGGGACTGGAGGTTACCCGCATCAACAAAGTGCTCGAGGGCCGGCCGCATTGCGTCGACGCGATCAAGAATGGTGAGATTGATATCGTTTTCAACACCACTGAGGGCGCCCGCGCAATTGCAGACAGCTATGCAATTCGACGCAGCGCCTTGATTCACAAGGTTCTTTATTATACCACCGTGGCCGGATCTCGGGCAGTTGTGCAGTCGATCGGACGATTGCGCAAGGGTGGTCTTGAAGTGGCCCCCATCCAATCCTATTCTTAAAGGTCCTTACGGCGGCAAAGCGCGGTGATCAATCGCCTGTAATTGTGCCAGGGACACAAAGTGAAACGCCAGCAAACGGTAAATGGCTATGGAAAAAGTACCAATGACGGCGCAGGGCCTGCAAAGCCTTGAAGAAGAGCTCCGGCGCCTCAAAAACATTGAACGCCCCAATGTGATTCAGGCCATTGCCGAGGCACGCGAACATGGCGACCTGTCGGAGAACGCGGAATATCACGCGGCTAAGGAAAAGCAGGGCTTCATTGAGGCGCGGCTCGCCGAACTCGAAGGAAAAATCAGCCGCTCGGACGTGATTGACCCCAGTAAGCTCTCGGGCGGCACCGTCAAGTTTGGCGCCACTGTGCAACTCGCCAATATTGAAACCGACGAGGAAAAGACATTTCAAATCGTCGGCGCCGACGAGGCCGACGTTAAGGCCGGCCTGCTTTCGGTTTCATCGCCGCTTGCGCGGGCGCTGATCGGCAAATCAGTGGGCGACGAGGTCGAAGTCACGACCCCGGGCGGCCGACTCGACTACGAAATTCTCGGCATTTCCTTCACTTAGAGCGCTTTTGGGCGCAAGCTTGCGTCAACACGCCGTAAGTGATTGGCCGGCCCGGTCTCAATGAATGGGACCTTCGGTGAAAACTTTGCCACTTAACGCAAACTTAACCTTCTCAGCGTAGCACATATGTATTAGCTATTTCCTCTTTAGCGAATGCATATGAGATGGTAAGTCCCTACCTAAACCACAAACGGCGTAGCCTGGCGACCGCGTGCCAGGAGGCATGGCAGCGGCGCGGCGGCGGTCAGCCGATTTGCAGGACCTGCCCCCTGTATTCAATTTGCACCCCGGATGTGCCGGTTGCGCAGGTTTTACAGAATTCGTTTCAGGCGAACAACTCCGCGGCTCATCGCCCTGCGTCTAGAGCGTTTTTAACTTAATCTGGATCAAAAGGAGGGTGTTTAGATGTTGTCCTGGCAAGTCGTTAAAACGCGGCATGGCAGCGCCATGCAAGGCTTTAAGGGCGCCGCCAGGGCGGCATCCAAACAGCCGAACTTGATCCAGATTAAGTTAAAAACGCTCTAGTCCATCTGGGACTGCAAATAGTTCTGAAGGCTGACTTCCTGGATGAGTTCAAGTTGTGTTTCCAGCCAGTCGATATGACCTTCTTCCGAATCAAGTATTTCGCGAAAAATAACGCGGGACCCGAAATCCTTTACTTTTTCGGCATGGACAATCGCGTCCCGAAGAACTGGCGCGGCGCTCATCTCAAGCGCCAGATCATTGGCAAGCATGTCCGGGACCGCTTTGCCGATCTTGATTTTCCCCAGATCCTGCATATTTGGCAGACCTTCAAGGAACAGGATGCGATCAATCACGGCCTGGGCATGGTTCATCTCATCGACCGATTCGGCATACACCTTCTTGGCGAGGGCGCCGAAACCCCAGTTATTGAAAATCCGCGAGTGCAGAAAATATTGATCGATGGCCGTCAGCTCGTTGGCCAGAACCTTGTTCAAATAATCAATAACACCGGTATCACCTTTCATTGCACCTCTCCCGAGTTCGGCGCCCCACGGAGGTTGCATGGCCAGGGCGCCCGCTGAAAATTGTACCACAGGACAAGGCGGGACAGGACGACGAATGGAATAGATCAAAGAGGGCGGGAGATTGGCTGGGGCGGCAGGGATCGAACCTGCGAATCACGGGATCAAAACCCGTTGCCTTACCGCTTGGCTACGCCCCACCAAGGATGGCCCAGAACATAATGTTATTGGGCCGCGCGCGCAATGGCGGAACGCTCACGCCGGCACTTTTTCATGTTGCCACAGGCAACATTGCACCAACCAGATTCAGGGGTAATCGCCGTAGCGAAATCCGGCTGGCCCAGAGCGGCTAAAGGAGATAATCTGGGTTGAATACAACTCGCATGGTGGCATCATGACCGTACTGGTTACCGGCGCCGCCGGTTTCATCGGCTACCACGTTGCGCGACGCCTGGCAGAGCGCGGTGACCGGGTGATCGGCATCGATAATCTTAACGATTACTATCGGGTGTCACTCAAACGGGACCGACTTGGCGAATTGAGTCGCTTTTCCGACTTTGTGTTCCACAAGGTGGATTTTTCAGACCTTGATGCGACCCAAAAGACGCTTGCAAGGCTGCCAATCAGGCGGGTCGTCCACCTCGGCGCCCAGGCTGGCGTTCGTTATTCCCTAAAGCACCCTTTCGCCTATGTGCAATCGAACCTCGCCGGCCATGCGGTAATTCTGGAGCTGTGCCGCCATCTGCCCGGTTTTGAGCATTTGGTTTATGCCAGTTCGAGCTCGGTTTATGGAAGCAACAGCAAGCTGCCGTTCAGCGAAACCGATATGGTTGATGCTCCGCTCTCGCTTTACGCCGCAACCAAAAAAGCGAATGAACTGATGAGCATGAGTTACGCGCATCTTTATCGACTTCCGCAAACCGGCTTGCGCTTTTTCACGGTCTACGGTCCGTGGGGGCGGCCTGACATGGCGCTGTGGCTGTTCACTGAAAGGATACTTGCAGGTCGACCGATCAATGTGTTCAATCATGGCGACATGCGACGCGATTTCACCTATATCGACGACATTGTGTCTGGCGTCGTCGCGGCGCTTGATCATCCGCCTGAGGATAAAGGCGTGACGCCGCCCCATAAGCTTTACAATATCGGCGACCATCGATCCGAAAAACTGACCCGGATGATCGAAGTGCTGGAGCAGGCGTTGGGACAAAAGGCGGAGATCATTTTCGAGCCGCTGCAACCCGGTGACGTCAAGGAAACCTACGCCGACATTACGGCGATCCAAAACGACCTGGGTTTTCAGCCGTCCACGCCGATCGAGGTCGGTATCCCAAAATTCGTTAACTGGTACCGCACCTACCACCGTGTTTAAGTGCATGATTGGAGGGGCCTGACCCACCATGGCATTCATCGCCTCGAAAACCCTTGGCATTCTGGTTCTTCCCAGCAACCTGCTTTTCATCGCTTTGGTTACAGGCCTTGCGTTGCTGTGGCTGGGCAAACCAAAGTGGGGCCTGCGGCTGGCGACCGGAGCAACGGCATTGCTGCTTTTTCTGGGGCTGTTCCCGGTCGGTCGGTGGCTGCTTGAGCCCTTGGAGACGCGCTTTCTCCCGGCCGAGGCGCCGCCCACGCAGGTTGACGGGATTATCGTACTGGGCGGGGCAATCGATCAGCACATATCGACGCGATGGAGCCGGACGTCGCTTAACAAGAGCGCGGAACGGATGACCGAGGCGGTTGCCCTGTCCCGGCGCTATCCGAAGGCCAGGATCGTGTTTACGGGCGGCATCGGCAGCATATCGCAAAGCGGCCAGACAGAAGCAGCAATTGCGGTTCAGTTCTTCCACCAACAGGGAATAGATTCCGATCGGTTGGTTTTGGAAGACAAGTCACGCAACACCTTTGAAAACGCGGTGCTGACAAAAAGGCTCGTTGACCCGGGAGAAGGCGAACGATGGCTATTGATCACTTCAGCATCCCATATGCCCCGCTCCGTGGGCTGTTTCCGTAAGGCCGGATGGCAAGTGATTCCACACCCGGTGGATTTTCAAACCGCGGCGCATTATTGGCCCGAATGGTCCATGAGACCGGCTGATTATATCGCCAGCGCGGATTTCGCCGCCCGGGCCTGGATCGGACTAATCGCTTACTATCTGATGGGCCGCACCAGTGACCTCCTGCCGGGTCCCGGTCCCTGAAACAACTTTTGCGCCTTCTTCCATCCAATATTCTCGATTTCGCGTATCGGTTCGGCTACAAAAGGTTCTAGCGTGGTGTGCGCAAGGAACCATCGGAAGAACGGGAGAGAAATTTTGAATCACAACCGCCATATCGCCGTCATCGGGCTGGGCTATGTCGGGCTACCGGTCGCGGTCGCCTTCGCCCGAATTGGCAAGCCGGTCGTCGCCTTCGACATCAATGATGCGCGGATCACGGAATTACGGGCGGGCCATGATTCGACCGGCGAAGTGGAGCTGGAAGATCTGAAGCTTCCATCGCTCCAACTGACGACCGACCCCAAACAGCTTGCAAAGGCCGATTTTTTCATCGTCACCGTTCCCACGCCGATCACTGAGACCAAGCGGCCGAACCTGGGCGCCCTGCTAGCGGCATCGCAAACCGCCGGCCAGGCGCTGAAACCGGGTGATATCGTGGTCTATGAATCGACCGTCTATCCGGGCGCCACCGAGGAGGATTGCATCCCGGCACTTGAGCACACGTCGGGACTGCGTTTCGATGAGGATTTCAAGGTCGGTTACTCGCCCGAACGGATCAATCCCGGCGACAAGGAGCATCGCTTCGAAAACATAAAGAAAATCGTTTCCGGCTGCGACGACCAGACGCTGGATGTCGTCGCCTCGGTTTATGAGGAAGTGATCACCGCCGGTGTTCACCGCGCACCCAATATCAAAACCGCCGAAGCCGCCAAGGTTATTGAGAACACCCAGCGCGATCTGAACATCGCGCTGATGAACGAACTGGCGCTCATTTGTCACCGCCTCGGCATCGACACCAAGGATGTGCTCGAAGCCGCGGGCACCAAATGGAATTTCCTGCCTTTTTCGCCGGGCCTGGTGGGCGGACACTGCATTGGTGTCGACCCCTATTACCTGACCCACAAGGCCGAGAAAGAGGGCTACATCCCGCAGGTCATTCTGGCGGGACGGCGAATTAACGACAATCTGGGCCGGTTCGTCGCCATGGAGACCGTGCGCCGGCTTCTCAAACAAGGCGCGAACGGCCCTCTCAGCGTGACCATTCTCGGCATCACCTTTAAGGAGAACGTGCCCGACTTCCGCAACACCCGGGTGGTTGATATCATCGAGGAACTGAACCGCTTCGGCGTATCAGTTGCAATTCACGACCCCTTGGCCGACATCGATGAAGTAGCCAGGGAATATGGCGTCACCCTCACTCAGTTTGACGATTTACCCCCGGCGGACGGCGTGATTCTGGCGGTCGCTCATGACGCCTATCTCGAGCAGAGCTGGACGTTGATTGAGCGGCTGCTCGGCAAAGACACCGGCTTCGTGGTCGACGTCCGGTCCTGCCTCGATCGCGCGAGCAAGCCCGAAAACATTGCACTTTGGCGGTTGTAGCAGGGGCCGTTGGGATCCTGGAGCACTTTCAGCTCCTGCACGATCAGGACGAAACGACGGTAAGCCGAGGCTCCCTGGGGCGTTCGAAAAAGGCGCGGCTCGACGGAGTGTATCCCTCGACCACCTGACTTAGTATCGCACGAACCGTGTCGGCATTGCCCTCTTGGATCGCCTCACCAAGCGCGTTCAAGCTCCTGGACAGCTTGCCCCAGGACGGACACGCCTCTTCCGCGCGCAGGATCGACGGGTGATCGGTTCCTGAGACATTGTCGCCGATGAACAATTCCTCATGCAATTTTTCGCCCGGGCGCATGCCGGTGATTTCGATCTCGATGTCACCGTCAGTTTCATCGGCATCGGCCACGGTCAGCCCGCTCAAATGAATCATGCGCCGCGCCAGATCAAAGATCCTGACCGGTTCGCCCATCTCCAAAAGGAATACTTCTCCACCCTTTGACATGGCGCCGGCCTGAAAGACCAACTGCGCCGCTTCCGGGATGGTCATGAAAAACCGCGTCACTTCGCGGTGGGTCAGGGTGATCGGTCCGCCGTCCCGGATTTGCTGGCGAAACAGGGGCACAACCGAGCCCGCCGAATCCAGCACATTTCCAAAACGGACCATGGTAAAGCGGGTGCCGTCGCAGTCAAGGCCCTGGACATTCCCGCCGGCGTCTCGGCCCTGAATGGCCTGCAGCACCATCTCCGCCAATCGCTTGCTCGCCCCCATGACGTTTGGCGGCCGGACCGCCTTGTCAGTCGAGATCAAAACGAATTTTTCGACCCGTGCGGCGATCGCGGCACGGGCGGTCGCCATGGTGCCGAACACATTGTTCTTCACGCCTTCACATGGGTTATATTCGACCATCGGCACATGCTTATAGGCGGCCGCGTGATAAACCGTTTGGGTGCCGCAGCGCCTCATGTAGCGCTCCATGCACTTGACCTCTCCGACATCGCAGAGGATCGGCTCCAGCTCGACAGAGAGATTTTGCTCCCGAATGACAGCCCTTAATTCCTGCTCGATGGAATAAAGTGCAAATTCCGAGTTTTCGACGATGGCCAGGCGCCTGGCGCCGTTGGCAATGGCTTTGCGACAAAGCTCGGAGCCAATTGATCCGCCACCGCCCGTGACCATGACTGATTTGCCCCGGATGTCGCGTTCCAGAAGTTCCTGGTTCGGTTGATGACGTTCGCGCCACAGCAGATCGCTCGCCTGAACGTCGCGGACATGGCTGAGCGTCACCTTGCCGCCGATAAGCTCACGAACGCTCGGCAGCATCTGGACCTTGACGCCAAGCTTCTCGAGGCGCGTCAGAATCTCGACGCGTCGTCTGCGCGAGGCAGAGGGAATGGCCAGGACAATGCGTTTAATTTCCAGTTTTTCAACAACCGCGGCCAGCGACCTGGTGTCGTAAATGAGGCAATTATGGACCCGCCGGCCTGACAGTTTCAAATCATCGTCGAACAGGGCGACCACCTCATAGGTCGTTGAATTCATGAGCGCTTCGAGCAACTCCAAACCGCCGCCGCCAGCGCCGTAAATTGCCGCCCTTTCGCTCTCCGCGGCCCTTGAACCGCGTGCCGTCGTGATAAGCCTTTTGGCGACCAGTCGCGAACCGACCGTGCCAAACAGCGCATAAGCCCAAAATATAAAAAGGGCTCCCACCGGAAGGCCATGTTGCAACAGGCCCGCACTCAACAAAGCAGTTACGAGCACCGCCACAGTGACGCTTTTAGCGGCTTCGAAAAGAATGACGCTGCCCGCGTAACGGACCATGTGGCGGTACACATGAAACCCGGTGAAAACCAATGGAAATATAACGACAGCCAGCAAGGCGAACGGCATGCTTTCGTAAAGCTGTGCGATGGGCCACGGATTCCCGGACTCAACGGCGATCGCCATATGAAAACTGGCGATGACAACCAGCAAATCCGTGAGTCCGAGCAACAAATACTTTACCGGGCGAGGCCAGTTAACGATATCCCGCGCGTTCATCGCCATTGGGCATTTCCTCTCTACCTTGACGACGGCTTTTAAATTCAGCCCTAGCTATAATCGACATGACCAGAATGCGCTAATCAATTATGGCTAATACTGTTGTTTCTACTCGCGTCACCGTGTCAACTTTACACTGGGTGTAAATAGCAGACAAGCCAATAGTCCGAGGGATTCGCCACACCACCAGCACTTGAAAACGTGGGTGCGAACCAACTGCTTTCGGCTTGGCCGGTGGCAAATATCCGTGCTCACCCCGCAAAGAGTTGGTTAGAATGGCAGCCCTGCCGAACTGGGTAAGAGAATTGAATGGCCTGGGATTTTGATTGCATCGTGGTCGGGGCCGGGGTCGTCGGACTGGCGGTGGCCCGCTCGTCAGCCCGTCACAGGGCCAAGATTTTGCTGGTGGAAAAGGAGCGGCGCTTTGGCAGCCATGGCTCGGCGCGCAATAGTGAAGTCATTCATGCTGGTATCTACTACCCGCCGGACAGTCTCAAGGGGCAATTGTGCGTGCGGGGGCGCGAGTTGCTATATGACTACTGCCGCCGGGCCGTGGTTCCGCACCGCAGGACCGGCAAGCTGATTGTCGCCACCAGCGCCGCCCAGTTGTCGAAACTGGAACATCTGCGGGTCAATGCGGCGGCTCTGGGCACGCGAGACCTGCGCTGGCTCGACAAGGGTCAGGTGGCGCGGCTGGAGCCGGACCTGACTTGCGAGGCCGCCCTGCTCTCGCCCAGCACCGGGATCATCGACAGTCACCAATATATGCTGTCGCTGCTGGCGGACGCCGAATCCGGGGGCGCGGTCTATGCGCCGCGCACCAGGGTCCGGGACATCGAGCCGCTCGACACTGGATTTCGCATAGCCTTTGACGACGGGAGCGGCGGCGCTCATACCCTCACCACCAAGGCCCTGATCAATTGCGGCGGCCTGTTCGCCTGGGAAGTCGCCGCCCCCTTGTATAAGCGCATCAACCGTCCCCTGCCGGCGCGCCATTACGCCAGGGGCACCTACTTCCGCCATGCCAAAAAGGCCCCGTTTTCGCACCTGATCTACCCCGTCCCCGAGGACGGCGGACTGGGCATCCACGTCACCCTGGACCAGGGCGGCGGCCTGCGCTTCGGACCCGATGTGGAATGGATCGACACGCTCGATTACACCCCAAATCCGGCCCGGAAAAGTGATTTTGTCGCCGCTATCAGACGCTATTTCCCAAAGATTAGCGCGGGCGACCTGGAACCCGATTTCGCCGGCATCCGTCCCAGGACCGCGCCACCGGGTGAGCCCAATGATTTTGTCATCGACGACCTCGCGGGCAGCGGAATTACCAACTGCGTCCATCTATTCGGCATCGAATCGCCAGGCCTCACCTGCGCACTCGCCATCGCCGACCACGTCACCCAAAGGCTGCCGCTGTAACCAGCAGTCGTATGTTTTCGCGAGGCCCGGAATTGCCCCCGGCGATGCGGGCGGACGGGCGCTATGAGTTAGATGCCAGGGTGTAGTGTGAGTAAGTCAATATGTCACGCCTGACCAGGTTATAATCCGGTTACAGCTTGCACCCGACTGTTGTGAGCGTAGGTATCCCAAGTGATCTCGTATTCATCTGCTTGGTTACCCCAGGCTGTCCAATTTTTACGGCTTCCGCGAGCAAACATTTCCAAAAATGGGCCCCGGCTGCACCCTTCGATCACATCATAAAGTTCGTCGGGTTTACAGCTGTGCTCGCGCTTCTGCGTGGCAATAAGATTAACTTGCCGGCGTCCTGGCTGAAGCGTCCGTGCCTTCTTGCCTCGCACACCGAAAAGCACGATTTCGGTCACGTTTCTAAAATAGAATCCGACTCCGCGCCCATCTGAGCCGCCATCTTTCCTGATCTTGTGCCAGATGATATTTGACTTGTAATCGAAGCCCCACGACTTCATGACCTCGAGTCCGTCCGGTAGCAGAGCGTTAGGTACCCACAAATATAGGTGCGCAGGCTCTTGAACGATCTCTGCCACGGGCAGCGCCTTAATTTCCGGCAGTTCGAGTGTCCCATATCGGCTCAGCCGTCTATGCTCAGGGGCCATCTTGCCAGTTCGGTTCTGGAAGCGCCAAGGAGGGTCGGCTAGAACTGTCTGGAATTTCTGTCCCTTTGCCAAGGCAAGTAGGTCCTCCGATGGAGTTTGAGACATAATTCTCCACCTTTCTGAATTTTGACTATATGTAGTAGCGTTTAAGGCTTTTCGGTGCAAGGTTTTGATGGCATGCTCTGCTTATGAAGTACTGCACGTAGCCCAGGACCATTTTTATTCCGAGGCTGCTCATATCAAACCACTTGGGAAACCACATGACGGCCCAGATAAAGCGAGCAATATGCTGGTTTTTTGTCCGAACCATCACCTACAGTTCGACCGTGGCGTCTTGCGTCTGCAAAAGCGCGGAGACGAGTACGAGATTATCTCGAAGGTGGCGGGCGACCCACTGCATCGTAGTAAAATAATATTGAAGCATGGAATTGACGCCGACTGCGTCTCCTGGCATCATAACTGGTTTTCTAGCGAGCGTGGTTAGTAGCATCTGATCAACCGCTCGACCTCAACGCGTCGTGCAATGCGCCCTAATACCAACAAGGACTTTGCCCTCGTGCGCGCCTGCCCATCAATATTCTTCACTGGGTCAGCAACCGGATTCGGCGTGACATTCAGACGTGTTCAACCGGCCGCACCAGGCATACCACCCCCGGACGCGACCGCTGAAACTGGAGTCCTGACCGCGCGGCGGGATGGTTACTCGGCGTGGATCGGTTTTTTGTCGGCGCTGCCGTCTTTGCCGGGCTTGCGTTTGCGTGACGGCGGGATCGGGGTCAGGTCGAACTTTAGTTTGTCGCCTTCGAGCATGACCTTGACGTGGCCGCCCTCGGCCAGCTTGCCGAACAGCAGTTCCTCGGCGAGCGCCTTTTTGATGTGTTCCTGAATGACCCGGGCGAGCGGCCGGGCGCCGAATTTCTCGTCGTAGCCCTTGTTGGCGAGCCAGGTCTTGGCCTCGGGCGTCAGGTCGAAGGTGACGTTGCGGTCGGCGAGTTGGGCTTCGAGTTCGAGCACGAATTTCTCCGCCACCCGCTTGACGATCTCGGGGCTTAAGCTTGAGAACGCGATGGTGGCGTCGAGCCGGTTTCGGAACTCGGGCGTGAACAGGCGCTTGATCGCCTCCTGATCCTCGCCGGTGCGCTTGCCGCGGCCAAAGCCGATCGCCTCGCGCGCCAGTTCCTGGGCGCCGGCATTGGTGGTCATGATCAGCACCACATTGCGAAAGTCGATCGACTTGCCGTTGTGATCGGTGAGCTTGCCGTGGTCCATCACCTGAAGCAGGATGTTGAACAGATCGGGATGGGCCTTCTCGATCTCGTCAAGCAGCAACACGGTATGGGGCTGCTGGTCGATGGCGTCGGTCAGCAGCCCGCCCTGGTCGAACCCGACATAGCCCGGCGGCGCGCCGAGCAGGCGCGACACCGTATGGCGCTCCATATATTCCGACATATCGAACCGCACGAGCTGCACGCCCATGATGCTGGCGAGCCGGCGCGCGACCTCGGTCTTGCCGACGCCGGTGGGGCCCGAGAACAAATAGCTGCCGACCGGCTTTTTCGGCTCGCGCAGGCCGGCGCGGGCCATTTTGATGGCGCTCGCCAAGGCCTCGATGGCACGATCCTGGCCAAACACCACCCGCTTCAGGTCAGTCTCCAGGGATTTCAGATATTTCTTGTCGTCCTTGGAGACCGATTTGGGCGGGATTCTCGCGATCTTGGCGACCACGTTCTCGATTTCCCGCACCCCGATCACCTTCTTGCGGCGATCCTCCGGCACCAGTCGCTGGGCGGCGCCGACCTCGTCGATCACGTCGATCGCCTTATCAGGCAGCTTGCGGTCATTGATATATTTCGCCGACAACTCGACCGCCGTTTTCAAGGCCTCGCTGGTGTAGCGAATATTGTGATAGTTCTCGAAATAGGGCTTGAGCCCCTTCATGATCTTGATCGTGTCCGGGATCGACGGCTCGTTGATGTCGATCTTCTGGAAGCGGCGCAACAGGGCCCGGTCCTTCTCGAAATGCGAGCGGAATTCCTTATAGGTCGTCGAGCCCATGCAGCGCAGATTGCCTGCCGCCAGCGCCGGCTTGAGCAGGTTCGAGGCATCCATGGCCCCGCCGCTGGTTGCGCCCGCGCCAATGACGGTGTGAATTTCGTCAATGAACAGGATCGCGCCGTCATGGCTTTCGATCTCGGCGATCACCGCCTTCACCCGTTCCTCGAAATCGCCCCGATACCGGGTGCCCGCCAGCAGCGAACCCATATCGAGGCTGAAGATCGTGGCCCCCGATAGAACCTCGGGCACGCCGCCATCGACGACCAGGCGCGCCAGACCTTCGGCGATGGCGGTCTTGCCGACGCCGGGGTCGCCCACCATGAGCGGGTTGTTCTTCTGTCGGCGGCACAGGATCTGAATGATGCGCTCAACCTCGGCCTCCCGCCCGATCAGCGGGTCGATTTTTCCGTCCAGCGCCTTTTCGTTGAGGTTGGCGCAGTAAGCGCGCAACGCCTCCGATCCCTTGTGGACAATGTCGTCGGCGTCGACCCCCTCGTCAGCCCCGCCAACGACCCGATCCGTTTCCAAACCCGGCGCCTTGGCCACCCCGTGGGAGATGTAGCTCACCGCGTCCAGCCGAGTCATGTCCTGTTCATGCAGGAAATAGACGGCGTGGCTTTCGCGCTCGGAAAACATCGCGACCAAAACATTGGCGGCGGTGACCTCCTCGCGGCCGGAACTTTGCACATGGATGATGGCGCGCTGAATCACCCGCTGGAAGCCGGTCGTGGGCTGGGGATCAAGTTCGCTCTCGCCGACCAGCGAGCTCAGCTCGTTTTGGAGATAATCACGCAACGCCTTGCGCAACGCCTGAAGGTCGACGTCGCACGCCCGCATCACCGCCGCCGCGTCCTGATCGTCGATCAGGCAGTACAGCAGATGTTCGAGTGTCGCGTATTCGTGATTGCGATCCTGGGCGTCACGCAATGCCCGATGAAGCGTATGTTCCAGATTTTGCGAGAACGACGGCACCGGCCTTTATTCCTTTTCCATTGTGCATTGCAACGGATGTTCGTTCTGGCGGGCAAAGTCAATGACCTGGGTCACCTTGGTCTCCGCGACTTCATAAGTATACACGCCGCACACGCCGATGCCCCTTTGGTGGACATGCATCATGATGCGGGTTGCATCTTCGCTCGCCCGGTTGAAGAACCGCTCCAGGACATGAACGACGAATTCCATCGGCGTGTAATCGTCATTCAGCAGCAGGACCTTGTACATCGACGGCTTCCTGGTCCTGGGCCGGGTCTTGGTGGCGACGCCGGTGGATCGGCGGTCGTCAGGATTTTGATTTCTTGTACTCATGCCCCAATCTCGTGACGCCAGATTTCCCTCACGCCATCAGAATACCTCATTTCACGCTAATTAAATATGAAGCCGAACCCGATCGGACAAGAAAAAACCAGACCGAGCCAGGCGCGGGCCGCGAGACTAAAACTCGGGCGCCTCCAGACCGAGGGCTTCAAGCTCCAGCGCCAGCTGGCGCTTGAGTTCATTCAGGCCCGCTTCGTCACGGGCTTCGCATCGGGCCACCAGGACCGCCTGGGTATTTGAGGCCCTGAGCAGCCACCAGCCGTGCTCGCTGGTTACCCGCACGCCGTCGATATCGATCACATCGTCATATTTCCCGGTTACGCTGGCGCGCACGGCGGCGACAATGTCGAACTTGCGCTCGTCGGGACACGGGAAGCGAAGTTCCGGGGTGTTGATGACTTGCGGCAGGCTGTCATACAGCGCCGCCAGGCTGCCGCCGCCCCGCGACACCGCGCCGAGCAGCCGGATCGCGGCGTAGATCGCGTCGTCAAAACCGTAATAGCGGTCGGCAAAAAAGATATGGCCGCTCATCTCGCCGGCGAGCGGCGCGCCGGTCTCGGCCATCTTGCTCTTGATCAATGAATGGCCGGTTCGCCACAACAGCGGCGCGCCGCCCATGGCCGCGATCTCATCGAACAGCACCTTGCTGGCCTTGACATCGGCGATAATCGTGGCGCCCGGCTGTTCCGCGAGCACGTCACGGGCCAGAATGCTTAGAAGCTGATCGCCCCAAACAATGCGCCCCCGGCTGTCGATCGCTCCGAGGCGGTCGCCGTCGCCATCAAAGGCGAGGCCAAGGTCGAGCTGTTGCTCTCGCACCACATCGCGCAACTGGGTCAGAGTCTTCGGGTCGGTTGGATCGGGATGGTGAGCCGGGAACGTGCCGTCGATCTCCTCGTTTATCAGGACATGGCGGCCCGGCAGGTGCTTGACCAGTTTCTGGATAATCTCGCCCGCGGCGCCGTTGCCGGGGTCCCACGCCACGTTCAGGCCACCGGTCTCAGGCAGGTGCGGCGTTACCTCCGCCAGCAGCCGCTCGACATAGATATCGTCAAGGCTGATCCGGGAGACCTTGCCGCCGCCGGGGGCCTCTACGCCGTTTCCAACGATTGCCCCAAGCTCCCGGATCTGCTCCCCAAAGAACGGCTTCGTCCCCAGCATCATCTTGAAACCGTTATGATCAGGCGGGTTATGGGAGCCGGTGATCATAATGCCGCCATCAGCTTCCAGGTGATGGACCGCGAAGTAAAGCATCGGCGTCGGCCCTCGCCCGATGTCGAAAACATCGACGCCCGCTTCGGTCAGACCCTGCCGCAAGGCGGCGGCGAGATCCGGCGAGCTTATCCGCCCGTCATAGCCGGCACAAACTTTCGACCGCCCCTGATTCCGCAGGATTGAACCATAGGCCCATCCGATCGCCAGGGCATCGGCCGTCGACAGCGTATCGCCGACGATCCCCCGTATGTCGTACTCCCTAAGGACCGTTGGATGGAACCGATGTGTTTTCACGATGATTATCTCTTTTTATGATTTGCTAAGCGTCGTGGCTTGTAAAGTCGGAGGCCGATACAACGGAACTTTACCAATGCAATGATAGTCAAATCCAGCTTCGATCATCTCGTCACGCCGGTAAATATTGCGAAGATCCATAAAAACAGGCGTTTTAAGCAATGACATTACGCGCTTGAGATCCAATGCCCTGAATTGATTCCATTCGGTCACGATCACCAGCGCATCGGCGCCGTCAATGGCCTGGTAAACGCCGCTCGCGAATTCGACATTTTCCATTATTGCGGCAGCCGCTTCCATGCCCTGGGGATCAAACGCTCGCACCCTGGCGCCGCCGTCCTGCAAGCCGCGAACGATATCGATGCTGGGACTTTCGCGCATGTCGTCCGTGTTCGGCTTGAAGGTCAGTCCCAAAAGCGCGATTGTCTTGTCCAGCACCGACCCGCCACAGGCCGCGATCACCCGATTGGACATGGAGCGCTTGCGCCGGGCATTGACCTGGACCACCGCCTCGATGACCCGCTGTTCAATGTCGTGAATCTCGGCGGTTCGCAGCAGCGCCATCGTGTCCTTGGGAAAACAACTGCCGCCATAACCCGGCCCGGCATGAAGGAATTTCGGCCCGATCCGACCGTCGAGCCCGATCCCCCTGGTGACATCCTGGACATTGGCGCCGACGGCCTCGCACAGGTCGGCGATCTCATTGATAAAAGTAATTTTGGTGGCGAGAAAGGCGTTGGCGGCATATTTCACCAGCTCCGCCGTTTCGAGCGAAGTGAACAGGACCGGCGTTTCAAGAAGAAACAACGGCCGGTAAATCTCTCGAAGGACCTTTCTGGCGCGATCCGTCTCAGCGCCCACCACGACCCGGTTAGGGCGCATGAAATCCTCGATCGCCGATCCTTCCCGCAGGAATTCAGGATTCGACGCGATATCGAAATCGGCGTCAGGCCGGGTGTTCCTGATGATACGCTCGACCTCGCGGCCGGTGCCGACCGGAACCGTGGACTTCGTTATAACGACAGTGGGCCCGTCAAGCGCGACCGCCAGTTCCGCCGCCGCCTCGTAAACATAACTCAAGTCCGCATGGCCATCGCCGCGCCGGCTCGGGGTCCCCACGGCAATAAAGACCGCTTCCGCGCTGGATACCGCCGCAACAAGGTCGGTGGAGAAAATCAGTCTTCCAGACGCCACATTATGCTCGACCAGGGCATCGAGACCGGGCTCGAAAATCGGAATATTGCCCGCCATCAGGTCAGCAATTTTTTGCGCATCCTTGTCGACGCACACGACCTGGTGGCCGAATTCGGAAAAACAGGCGCCTGAGACAAGGCCCACATAACCGGTACCAATCATAGCAACTTGCATGGCGTTCCCTCCTTCCTGAAAAAAGTCACGAACGACGCGTTATGCCATCTTGGGTAACCTGTCCTTAGAGCACTTTCCTGGATGAAGCGACCTCACTGAGAAATTTACTAACGCCGGCCCGCAAATCCTCCCGGTCCAGGGCAAAAGTGATCGTGGCCTTGAGAAACCCGATCTTGTCGCCGCAGTCGAACCGGGTCCCGTCGAAACGGTAGCCGTGGAACGGTTGATTTCCGATCATCCCGGCCATAGCGTCGGTGAGCTGGATCTCGCCACCCGCGCCGCATTCCTTGCGCGCGAGATGGTCAAACACTTGTGGCTGAAGGATGTACCGTCCGATCACCGACAGGGTTGACGGCGCCGCCGCCGGGTCGGGCTTCTCCACCAACCCCTCGACTTCAAGCAGCCGGTCATTTTCCATGCCGGGGTCGATAATGCCATAGCGCGCGGTATCGGCCTTCGGCACGTCCATAACCGCAACGATATTGCCCCCAACCTGGTCATAAACCTCGATCATCTGACGCAGGCACGGCGCATCCGCCTTGATCAGATCATCCGCCAGCAGCACCGCGAACGGCTCGTCACCAACGACATTACGCGCGCACCAAACCGCGTGACCGAGGCCCAAGGGCTCTTGCTGGCGCAAGTAACAAACCGCGCCGGCCTCGGGCATGGCCCGGCGCAACCCGTTCAAAATCTGGTTTTTGCCCCGCTCGGCCAGCATTTCCTCAAGTTCCACCGAGCGATCGAAATGATCCTCGATTGCGCTTTTGCCACGGCCGGTCACGAAAATGAATTCTTCAATCCCCGCGGCGCGCGCCTCCTCGACGGCATATTCGATCAGCGGCTTGTCGACGACCGGCAGCATTTCCTTTGGCATCGCCTTGGTGGCGGGGAGAAAGCGGGTCCCCAAGCCACCCACGGGAAACACCGCCTTGCGCACTGTTTTTTTCATTTGCACTCTTGTCATTTTCGCAGTCTGGCCAAACGCCACGCCTGTTACCACTCTGTTTCAGGTAGTGCGTTCATCCGAATTTGCCACGGCGACGCACCCCAGACAACCCTTGGTCCGCCCCAAATTCAACGGCCATATTCAACGGCCATATTCAACGAACGCGTCCGGACCGCCCCAGCAGCACGGCCTTTGCCTGATTCACCTTGGATGCCAGATAGCTGGTGCCGCCGTGATCGGGGTGCAGCTTTTTCATCAGTTCGCGGTGCGCGCGCTTGATTTCATCCTCGTCCGCGCCGGGTTCAAGACCCAGCACCGCATAGGCCTGCGCCTGTGTCATATTGGTCTCGGGACAGCCGGCGTCACCGTCGCCGGTCGGTCGCTCCCGGGCGCGCCAGCCTTCATGTCCGGTGCGGTCCAGATAGTTTGCCAGCAAGGTCGCCGCCTCCTGATCGCCTGACAGACACCGGGTGCGTAACTCCAGCAGTTCGTCCAGGCTTAGCTCGCCGAGGCGCCGGCCCGCATGGCGGCCCTTGAGCACCTCGCCATCCAGGGTTCCCGAATCATGATCGAGGGTCATGCGAATCGTGTCGGTCTCGACCGTTGAAACACGCCCCGGGCTCGGGCCCCGTGCCGCCGCCCCGCCCCAGCCGGGAATACCGAAACCGCGTCCGGGCTGAAGGCCGGCAAGCGCCAGGGCGCCCGCGGCCATCGGCACGGCGACCGCCAGATTTCCCATCAACAGCAGGCGAAGGGCCAACAGCGCCAAAATGGCGGCCCCCAGATAACGCAGCCCGCTGGCCAGCTTTTTTGGGTCCGCGCCCACCAGCCATCGCCCGGCCACGAGAAACCCAACCAACAGCAAAGCCCCTGCCAGCACCCAACTCACTACACCCTCCGTCTACTTCAATTGCCCGATCAATTTCCGGACCGGAGTGCCCTGGCTTTTACCGTAGTCCCTCAGCGCCGCATAGCCACCGGCGGCAAACACGGCGACCGCGCGCAGCAGGTCGCGCAACTGCCGGGCACTGGAAGCATCAAAGCGGCTGTAGGCGCCCTTGGTCAGCCTGGCGACCTCCTGAAACAATCTGGCGGCATCGGGGTCGTCCCCTTCGTGAAACATGAAGGCCCGAACCCCGAGCAAGCCGAGATCACCCGCCAACGCGCACAGTCCGTCGATATCTTCCTCGACACAGTCGCCGATATAGACCAGCGCCTGGATCGGTTGCTGCTTGGTTTCCCGGGTCGCCAGGCGCAGCACCCGCCCAATCTGGGTAAGCCCGCCCCGACAGGACACGCCGCTCATGGCGCGCGCCACCGCCCCGGAATCGGCCAGCCACCGGGTGGCTCGAAACTCGCCCAGGCCGCGAAAATAGGCCATCTGAATTTCCAGACCGCCCAGCGCGGCGGTTTCCGCGAACATCTGTGCTTGAATCTGACAGGCGCGATCCCAGGTCGGCTGGCGGCTCAGGGTCGCATCAAGGGCAAACAGAAGCCGGCCCCGAGCCTGGGCGCGGCGCACCGTCGGCATGGCGGCCACCTTCTCCAGAAACCGGTCGACATCAGTCCGGCCGCCGCGTTTTGTTATGTCCGATGGTCCCTTGCTCATGTCAGAGTCAGTTTAATCGAAATTGCGACAAACTACATTATTGGCAATTGGCCGCCATGACCCTATGTTTTCGGGCGCATTGTCGGCGGACAGAGTTACGAACCCAAACGCCGATCAAGATAAAAGGGGGGAACAGCCTTGTCCTCGCGAACGACGCGTTCCGTTTTTGCCGGGCTGGCGGTGATCTTTTTCATTGCCGCGCCCATGTTTCTCGCAATGTGGTCTCTCGCCACGATTGAAGGCCGCACAGCGTCGGAGCGTCTTGGGTACCGCCTGAGCGACGTCAGAACCGCTCACGCCCCAGTGCCAAGGGTCTTTCTCAAACGCCTGCCGCGGGAGTTGCCGACGATCAGCTCGGTCAAGGAGCGTAAAAGCCTGTTCATCCGCATCCTTCTGCCCCTGATATTGCAGGTAAACGAAGATATATTGGAGGACCGCAAGCGTCTGATCGCCCTTCAGCGCCAATTGGCGACCGGCGCCGGGCTGGCTGATCGCGACCGAAAATGGCTGTCCGGGCTCGCTGCCGCCTATCGGGTCAAGGACGGGGACCTGGACGAACTGGTCCTGAGAGTGGATGTCATTCCGCCTTCGCTGGCGCTGGCTCAGGCGGCGATCGAAAGCGGCTGGGGCACATCGCGTTTCGCCCAGCAGGCAAATGCGCTATACGGTCAGTGGACCTTTGACGGGAGCGGAATTGTTCCAGGTCGACGCGACGATGGCAGAAAGCACAGAATCAAGGCCTTTCCCCGATTGCTGCAATCGGTCTCCGAATATGCCCGCAATCTCAACCGACATGCCGCCTATGCCAGGTTGCGGGCCGTCCGGGCCCAACTTCGGGCCAGCGGCACGGCGCGCGGGGTCAAGCTCGCTGAAACCCTGCTCAGCTATTCCGAACGCGGCGCCCTTTACGTGAGCGACCTGCGAACCATCATTTTGTCAAACCACTTTCTGGATTTCGACCGCAGCGGCCTTGAAAAACCAGCCTGATCCGGTTCAAAACAATGGTATCTGCCCGACATGGATTTAACAGGATGACCCCTCCCCGGCGCGAAATAAGTGTCGTTCGAACAAAACACGATCTGTGGGACCCTGTCCGCCGTTGGCGGGAGGCGGGACAGCGCATCGCCCTGGTGCCGACCATGGGCGCGCTGCACGATGGCCACCTGTCGCTAACCGACCTGGCGCGGCGCCACGCCGACAGGGTCGTGGTCAGCATTTTCGTCAATCCGACCCAATTCGGGCCCAACGAAGACCTGGACAACTATCCCCGTGACGAAGCACAGGACCTGCGCCGCCTGGCGGATCGGGGCGCCGACCTCGCTTACTTGCCGACGGTCGGTGAAATCTATCCCGAGGGGTTCGCCACCCATGTCGGTGTCGCCGGGGTCACGTCCGGACTGTGCGGCGACCACCGCCCCGGTCATTTTCAGGGCGTCGCCACGGTGGTGACAAAGTTGCTTAACCAGTGCGCGCCTGACATCGCGGTGTTCGGCGAGAAAGACTACCAGCAGCTCATCGTGATCAAGCAACTGGTCCGCGACCTCGACATGCCGGTGACGATCCTGGGAGCCCCGATCGTGCGCGATGACGACGGCCTCGCCCTCTCGTCGCGCAACGCCTATCTGTCAGCCAGGGAGCGGCTTGTCGCGGCCCGGTTGAATCGGGTCCTTGATCGGGTCGCGCGGCGTATCGAACGGGGCGGAGCGGTCAGGGACGAAATCGAAAAGGGCCTGACAGAACTGACCAAGGCTGGCGTTGAAAAAATCGATTATCTGGAAATCCGTGACGCCGAAAATCTGTCCACGGTATCCGCGGTTAAGCGCAAGGCCCGGATTCTGGCCGCTGTCCGGATAGGCCAGACCCGGCTGATCGACAATATGGAAATTATTCCTGCCCAGTACTGATCGCGAGCCGGATTTCATCCGGTCGGAAAAGCCGCGCCATTGTTCAACCGGGTGTGTTGGGGCATAATTGTCCCAGCACCGCAAGGAAACTCGGTGCGGACCTTACGGGGAACGGTTGTAATGAAACCCGCGACAAAGATTGCGGTGATCGTGTTATCGCTGGTTGCGATTGCCCATCTCCTGCGCCTGCTCTTCAGTGTTGAGGTGACGATCGGCGGCTGGCTCGCGCCGATGTGGCTCAGCGTACTGGGAACAGTTATTCCGGCGGCCCTTGTATTCTTCATTTACCGCGAGCATTAGAAAAGCAGGCCAAGTTCGCGTAGTTCGGCGGCCAGTTCCGCCGGCGGCGTTTCTTTTTCGCCGCCCCGCGCATCAAGATCGGCCGGCGCATCATCGGGCTTTAGATATCGCCATCCCTGATGTGGCCGCCGGGGGGTCGGCACGGTCAGAACCAGTTCAGGATCGAGCCTGAAAGTGCAGCGCCGTCGTCCGCTGGGGCCGCCGTCCTGACCCCGCGCCTCATATTCCTCGATTGCAACGATCCGCTGCCGGGCCCGAATCTGGCCCTTTACGATCCAGTACAAAGAGCCGCCGTCCGCAATCTCCGCGGCCCGGCGCGGCTTGTTGCGGGTGGTGATCACAACCGTTTCCCGACCGTCCGCGCCGGTCCGCCCGCGACTTTCAAGCACCGCGCGCAGCCGCTCGATCGTCTCGATACCGAACGCCAATCTGAGAATATGAACCGTCAAGGCGATACCGGGACCGGGTACAAACGCGGCGGATTATTCATTCAGTTCAAGCGCGATCGCGGTGGCTTCACCGCCGCCGATGCACAAGCTGGCCACGCCGCGCGTGTGGCCATATTTCTCAAGCGCACTAAGCAGGGTTACCATGATACGCGCCCCCGAGGCGCCAATCGGGTGACCGAGCGCGCAGGCTCCGCCGTGGACATTGACCCGGTCATGATCGAGTTCCAGGTCGCGGATAGCCGCCATGGTGACGACCGCGAAGGCCTCGTTGACCTCGAACAGATCGACGTCCTTGACCGACCAGCCGGCCTTGTCCAGCACTTTGGTAATGGCGGCCACGGGTGCGGTGGTGAACCACGCAGGCTCGTGGGCGTGGGTGGCGTGCCCGACGATGGTGGCGATCGGCTTGAGGCCCCGTCGCTCGGCCTCGGAGCGCCGCATCATCACCAGCGCCGCCGCGCCATCGGAAATCGAACTGGAGTTCGCCGCGGTCACGGTGCCGTCCTTGGCAAAGGCCGGCCTCAGCCTGGGGATCTTGTCGAGATTCGCTTTCGGGGGTTGTTCGTCAGTTGAAACGACCGTCTCGCTTTTTCTGTTCTTGACCGTCACGGGGACGACCTCGGCCTCGAAGCTGCCGTTTTCAATCGCCTTTCGCGCCCGTTGGAGCGACGTGACCGCGTATGCGTCCTGCTGCTCCCGCGTGAACTGATATTTGGTGGCGGTCTCCTCGGCAAACGTCCCCATCAGGCGACCGGGCTCGTAGGCGTCCTCGAGGCCGTCCAGGAACATGTGATCCTTGACTTCGCCGTGCCCCAGCCGCAGCCCGCCGCGCACCTTGGGCAGGAGATAGGGCGCATTGGTCATGCTCTCCATGCCCCCCGCGACCATGACATCCGCCGTGCCGGCCGCGAGGCCGTCATGGGCCAGCATCGCGGCCTTCATGCCCGAGCCGCACATCTTGTTGACGGTGGTCGCGCCGACGCCGCGGGGCAGACCGGCGCCAAGGGAGGCCTGGCGCGCCGGGGCCTGGCCAAGTCCGGCGCCCAAAACGCAGCCCATGATCGTTTCGTCCACATCCGCGCCGTCGATCCCGGCGCGCTCCAACGCGGCGCGGATCGCCGCCGCGCCCAGCTGCGGCGCGCTCAGCGCCGACAAATCGCCCTGAAAGCCGCCCATGGGGGTGCGGGCCATGCCGGTAATGACAATTGGGTCATCTAACATCTGATTTCTCCATCCACTGTGCCCGGGACTATATCAGGAACACTGCCGCGAGCCCGAGAAAAGCCAAAAATCCGACCACGTCGGTAATCGTGGTCACGAAAACGCTCGACGCCACGGCGGGATCGATATCCAGCCGCTCCAGGCCGAGCGGTATCAGGATGCCGGCCAATCCGGCAACAAGCATATTGATCACCATCGCCGCGGCCAACACCAGCCCCAGCGCTGCGTCCTGGAACCAAAGACCGGCGATCACGCCGATCAGCAGCGCCAGCAGAATCCCATTGATGCCGCCGACAAAGACTTCCTTGGCCACCGCGCGGGTGGCGTTGGTGGCTGTTAGTTCATGAGTCGCCAAAGCCCGCACGGTAACGGTCAGGGTTTGGGTGCCGGCATTGCCGCCCATGGAGGCGACGATCGGCATCAAAATCGCCAACGCCACCAGCTTTTCGATGCTGGCGTCGAAAAAGCTGATCACGATCGACGCCAGAATCGCGGTCGCCAGATTAACCAGCAGCCACTGGAGCCGGGTCCTGGTGGTCACCATCGCCGGCTCGTTGATGTCGCCCTCCTGAACACCGCCCAGGAGCATCAAGTCCTCTTCCGCCTCTTCGTCGATCACATCGACGACGTCGTCGACTGTGATCATGCCGACCAGGCGGCTCTCGCCATCGACGACCGCCGCCGAAATCAGCCGGTATTGCTTGAACAGGTAACTGACTTCCTCCTGATCCATGTCCACCGGGATCAGTGTCTGTTCCTTGTTCATTATATCCGCGATGGTCACGGACGGCTTGGCGCGCATGATCCGGTCAAGCGGAATGGTTCCCACCGGGTGAAGCCCCGGATCGACGACAACAATCTCGTAAAAACCGGTCGGCAGGTCCTCGGCCTCCCGCAGATGATGGATGGCTTGACCGACCGTCCAATAAGGCGGCACCGCGATCAGATCGCGCTGCATCAAGCGCCCGGCGCTGTCCTCGGGATAGCCCAGGCCAACCTCAACCGCCGCGCGCTCCTGGGCGGGGATCTTGTCCAGAACCGCCTGGCGTTCGTGCTCCTCCAGGTCCTCCAGCACGTAGACCGCATCGTCCGAATCGAGCTCGGTGATCGCCGCGGCGATATCCCGGGGCTCCAACTGTTCGATGATGTCGTCGCGCACCGCCTCCTCAAGCTCACTCAGGATCGCGGGATCGAGGTCATCCCGCAGGATCGCCAGCAGGCTCTTGCGTTGCCTTTCGCTTATCAGTTCCAGGAGGTCGGCGACGTCGGCGGCGTGAAGCGGGCCGATCAAGGCGCGGACGCCCGCCTCGTCCCCGTCATCGAGCGCTTCGAGGACCTCACGCACGAATTCCGGTTGAACGGGATAGAGCTTTTCAGCCGGCGTGGCCGTATCGGCCCGGCGTTCTTCCCGTTGCTCAGTTGGCGGAATTTCGCCCATCACCCATCCACCGCGTTTGGGCGCATATGCACCCTGTGACAAACAGCTACGCGTCCCGAGCGGTATACACCAGATCGGCCCGCCACATAAACAGACGATTGATCGCGCCCGGAGTATTCCAAGAGAAAACGAGAGTGTTTCGAGAGAAAAAGGGCTTGCAAGCGCCACCACCTGCAAGCCCTTTTTGAATATGGTGCGGTCGAGAAGACTCGAACTTCCACGGGCTCTCGCCCACAGCGACCTCAACGCTGCGCGTCTACCAGTTCCGCCACGACCGCGTTAATTCGGTTACGGAACTACCAAATACCGCGACCGCCCGCAAGGCCCAACTCGGCTAACTTTCGAATATATTCGCGAGGACGCTGATTCTCTAAATCCCCTCGCCAATATGGATTCCGCATTCGGTCTTGTCGAGGCCGGCCCAACGGCCGTCGCGGTACGACTCTCCGGCACGAATCCGGCGGGTGCAAGGCATGCATCCGATCGACAGGTAGCCGTCGGCCACCAGGGGATGGCGCGGCAGGTCGTGCCGGACCATATATGCTTCGATGTCGTCGGCGTTCCAGTTCGCCACCGGATTGATCTTAACGCGCCCATCCGTGATCTCGATGGTCTCAAGGCCTGCCCGCTCCTCGGACTGAAAGCGCTTGCGGCCGGTGATCCAGGCATCGAAGCCCTCAAGCGCGCGATCAAGCGGCCGGACCTTGCGCAGGGCGCAGCAGGCATCAATATCGCGGGTCCACAGCAATCCGCTGTGATCGTCGCGCTCGACTTCCTCTGTGTCAGGCAGAACGGATCGAACGCCGGAAAGGTTCAGCTCTCCGATCAGCGCATCACGGTACCGCAGGGTCTCGCCGAACAGCTTGCGGGTATCGAGGAATATCACCGGGATGGCTGGATCCACCGCCGCCGTCAGGTGCAGCAGCACCGACGATTCGGCGCCGAATGACGAAACCAGCGCAATTTTCCCCGGGAAAATGTCGGTGATCATGACGCGCAACAAATCGGCCGCATCGAGATGCCCGTACCGGGCGGCCAGGTCCTCAAGGCCCGGTTTTGCGTCTTCCATTGTGCAAACTGCCGCCGTGGTCATTTGAGCCATCCCTTACTGTCGATCAATGCGCCGGTTTTTTCGGCGATCGTGGCCGGGTTGTCCCCGCCCTCACGCCAGCCTCGGCGTCGTTCGGCGAGTTGTTCGACCCGGGTCTCCCATTCCGGCCCGATCGATTCTTCAAAATGCCGCCGCAGCCTGCGGGCCAAACCCGGGGACCGGCCGCCGGTCGAAATCGAGATCATCAGATCCCCCCGCCGGACGATCGCCGGCATTAGGAAATCGCATTCCTGGCGGAGATCCTCGACCTGAACCAGCGCCCCCGATTCGCGCGCCATATTGGCGATTCGAGCGGCCTTCCTCTCGGCCAAACCAGCGACAAACACGATCCGCACCTGCTCAAAATCCGCCGCCGACGGCAAGCGGCGGCGCAAATCCTCGCCCGCCTTCATTGTCAGCTCGGTGCACGGATCGTCGGCAAACATCCGAACGCGGACCGCACCACCCTGCCGCAGGCTGGCCAGTCGGCGCGCGGCGGAAGCCTCGTTACCGACCACCATCATCGGCACGCGCAAAGGATCAATGATCAGCGGGATCATGCCGTAGGCGTCTCTCCAAAAACGGTCCGGGCCAAAAACGGTCCGGGCCAAAAACGGTCCGGGCCAAAAACGGTCCGGGCCAAAAACGGTCCGGGAAACTATTCGGCTTTAATATACTTGGCCCTGACGCAATACGCAATTAATCATGTAGAATTATGTATTATACATTTTCATTGTGTGTTTTATGTCGTGCCGAAAGCGCCCCGCAAATCGTCCGTAATTTAAAATTTGATGGGCTTAGGCCAGCGGCGTCATCATCGTCTCGGTGACGGACACGGCGATATTTTCGCCAACGATAACAATTTCGCCCTTGGCGATGAGCTTGTGATTGGCGAAAATTTCAACCGGCGCCTCAACTTCGGTGTCGAGGTCGATCACGGCCCCACGCCCCATTTTCAGAAGCTGGCTTATGGGCATGACAGCATCGCCAAGCACCACCGAAACCTCTACAAAGACGTCCTCGACCGCTTTCATGCAAACTTCCTTTTATTCTGGTCAGAATTTCATTTTAGGGTTACCGGGCGGTTAAGATAATGCGCTATATCGGCCAATGTGGACTTCGAGCAACGATTTATTGACGTTATGGCAGTTATTGAGTGGAAAGTCAGCACCGGCCGGGTGCCGTACGAGACCGCGCTCCAAGCCATGGAGACGCGGGTCGAGGCGATCCGGCGCGAGGAAGCGCCAGAGCTTGTCTGGCTGCTGGAGCATCCCGCGCTATATACCGCGGGCACCAGCGCCAAGGCGGAGGACCTGATCGAGCCCAACCGTTTCCCGGTTTTTGATGCCGGCCGAGGCGGCGAATACACCTATCATGGCCCCGGCCAGCGGGTGGCCTATGTGATGCTCGACCTGCAGCGCCGCGGACGCGACCTGCGCCGCTTTGTTCGCGATCTGGAACAGTGGATCATCGACACCCTGGCCGTTTTCGCGGTTCGAGGCGAGCGCCGGAGCGGGCGCGTCGGCGTATGGGTCGAGCGCGGCAGCCGAGTTGATGACAAGATTGTTGAGGACAAGATTGCGGCGATTGGTGTCCGGGTGCGCCGCTGGGTGACGTTTCACGGCATCGCACTCAACGTCGAGCCGGACCTTTCCCATTACCAGGGCATCGTCCCCTGCGGCATTCCGGAGCATGGGGTTACGTCGCTGGTGGATCTGGGCCTGCCGGTCACGATGATGGATGTCGACGCCGCGCTGCGCCGATCGTTTGAAAAGATTTTTCTGGAGGGGGGCGACCGCCTGATCGACGCCGGGGACGACTAACCGGCTTATCCTATTTGGTCGGAAGCAGCCGGAACCCGGTCGCCACCTGGTGGGGGCCCGGCGCCGCCTCGACTTTGCTGACCAGCGCCGCCGGCGGGCCGGAGCGACAGTTCGCGACCATCTTGTCGACATCGAGGGCGGGACCCCTGAAAACGGCCTCAACGGTGCCGTCAGTGCGGTTGCGGACCCAACCGTCAAGACCCAGCGCCACAGCCTGCTTCCCGGTCCAGGTGCGAAAACAAACGCCCTGAACCCGCCCCGAGATCCGCACACTCACCGACTTCGGTCGCTGCAATGCGGTCACTCAGCGCCCCCATCCGAAAGATCGAACTCCATGATCACCTGATCGATCGCCAGACTGTCGCCGGCCTGGGCGCGGATCTTCAGCACTGTCCCGTCGCGCTCGGCACGCAGGATATTTTCCATTTTCATCGCCTCCACCACCGCGAGCGGCTGACCGGCCTTCACAACATCCCCTTCCGCAACTTCGATCGCGACCACCAGTCCGGGCATGGGACAAAGCAGCAGGTTCGTGCTGTCGAACTGTTTTTTCTCCGGCATGAAGGCGGCCAGCGCGGCTTCCCTGGGCGACAGGACCAGGATCTCGACACTGGAGCCGCCATGGCCGATCCGATAGCCACCCGACACCCGGTCGATCTGGGCCGAAAAATCGCGGCCGTCGACGGTTCCGCAAAATACCCGCTGGCCGGGAAGCCAGTCGCTGTGCACGGTTATCTTGCGGCCATTGATGACGACGTCACAGCCGCCGTCCGCCAGAGAAACGGTTACCGGATAGGCCCGCCCATCCATCGAAATCACCCGGTCGGAGAGGACCCGGCGGTCGCCGCCGCGCTCAACGTCGAGAAGGCGCATCAAGGCAGCGGTCGCGATCAGCGCGTCGCGAGCGGCGCCATCGGGATCGCTGCCATCAAATCCGCCGCCATATTCGTCATCGATGAAATTGGTCGAAAGCCGGCCTTCCTGAAACCGATTGTGGGCCATCACCGCCGACAAAAACTGTATGTTGTGCTCGACGCCCCGAATATAGGTGCGGTCGAGGGCGGCGCGCATGGCGTCGACAGCCTCGGCGCGGGTCTTTCCGTGCGTGCAAAGCTTCGCGATCAGCGGATCGTAGTGCATGCTGATCTCGGAACCTTCGACAATGCCGCTATCGAGGCGGACCTTTTCACCAAGCGGCGCGGGCTGAAAGCGCGCCACCCGCCCGATGGACGGCAGGAAGCCGCGCCTGGGGTCCTCGGCATAGATCCGGGACTCGATCGCCCAGCCGTGAAAATCGACCTCGCCCTGGTCAAGCGGCAACGGCTCGCCCGCGGCCACCCGGATCATGAGTTCCACCAGATCGAGCCCGGTGATCAGCTCGGTGACCGGATGCTCCACCTGAAGGCGGGTGTTCATTTCCAGGAAATAAAAATTGCGGTCGGCGTCAACGATAAATTCCACGGTCCCGGCGGAGTAATAATCCACCTTTCGCGACAGCGCCACGGCCTGTGCCGCCATGGCGGCGCGGGTTTTCGCGTCGAGGAAGGGCGATGGCGCTTCCTCGATCACCTTTTGGTGGCGGCGCTGGATCGAACATTCCCGTTCACCGAGATGGATGACATTGCCATGGCGATCGGCGAGCACCTGAATTTCGATATGACGCGGCTCGGTAATGAATTTCTCGATGAAAATACGGTCGTCGCCAAAGCTCGACCGGGCTTCGTTGGCGGCCGAGCGAAACCCTTCCCTGACCTCATCATCGTCGCGGGCCACGCGCATGCCCTTGCCGCCACCGCCCGCCGCGGCCTTGATCATCACCGGATAGCCGATCTCGCGGGCGATCCGAACCGCCTCGTCGGGGCCGTTGATGATGCCGATATGTCCGGGGATCGTGTTGACGCCCCCCTCCTGAGCCAGCTTTTTCGATTTGACCTTGTCGCCCATGATCGCGATTGCGTTCAGCGGCGGTCCGATAAAGGTAATATTTTCTTTTTCCAGCGCGCGGGCGAAATCCGCGTTTTCGGCCAGGAAACCATAGCCCGGATGCATCGCCTGCGCGCCGGTCTTGCGGGCGGCCTCCACAATCTTATCGATCGCCAAATAGCTTTGGGCAGCCGGCGCCGGCCCGATTTCAACCGCTTCGTCAGCCATTTCGGCATGGAGGGCGCCGCGGTCGGCTTCCGAATAGACCGCCACCGTTGCGATCCCCATCCGACGCGCGGTCCGGATGACCCGGCAGGCTATTTCACCCCGGTTGGCAATAATTATTTTGGAAAACACAAGCGACGACCTCCGCAGTGTGAAACACACCCCCCTGTTGACCGTTTACGGGGAACGATGTCAAGTCCCGTCCCCAACGACAAAGTGGGGATACCTAATTGACGGTGGGCTGATAGGTCACGGAGAATTCGGTGAACGCCTCGAGCGCGTTCTCGATGCTGCGATCGGTCCGCACCTCCATGGCGTCAAAACCACAGCGGTGCATGTAGGAAAGCTGATCCCGAAGCACGTCGCCGACCGCCCGCACCTCGCCCCGATAACCGTAACGCTCACGCAGCTTGCGGGCATGGGTATAGGCCCGTCCATCGGTGAATGCGGGAAAGTCGAGTGCGATGACCTGGAAATGGCCGAGATCATCCGCGATCAGTTCCGGCGGCTCGGCCGGACCCAGTCTGACGCCAAGCCCGCCGGGGCGCTGCAACAACTGATCGCGGTCGCGCGTCCAGCGCGCCAGGGTGACGATGACATCGAGGCCCGCCGGAATATCCTGATCGTCGGCAACGTGCCGCCAGTGATCATCGACGATTTTGCGCCCCTTAATGATTTGCATAGACCCGCTCCTTGAACGGCTTGAGGCCGATCCGCCGGTAAGTGTCCAGGAATCGTTCATCCGGGCTGTCCCGGTTTTCCAGATAGACATTGAGCACGGTTCCGAGAACCGGAACCACCTGGCTCCTGGAAAACGCCGGGCCGATGATCTTGCCGATCGAGGCATCGTCAGCCGACGAGCCGCCCAGTGTGATCTGGTAGAACTCCTCGCCCTTCTTGGACACGCCAAGAATACCGATATGGCCGGCATGGTGATGGCCGCAGGCATTGATGCAGCCCGACATGTTTAGCCGAAGATCGCCAAGATCGTGCAGAAAATCGTTGTTTCGGAACCGCTCCGCAATCTCCAGCGCCACCGGAATCGACGTGGCGTTGGCCAGCGAGCAAAAATCGAGGCCCGGACAGCAGATCATGTCGGTGAGCGTCCCGACATTGGGGGTGGCGAAACCGAGCTTTCCAAGCGCCGTCCACAGCCGATACAGATCGTCCTCCCGAACGTCCGAAAACACCAGGTTCTGATGGTGGGTGACCAGCAGACGGCCCATGCTGAACTGGTCCGCCAGATCGGCGACCGCTTCCATTTGCTGGTCGGTCACGTCGCCGGGCGGCACTCTGCGCGCCTTGAGCGATAAGGTCACGATCGCGTAGCCGGGCACCTTGTGCGCCACGACATTGCGTTTCATCCACAAATCAAACGCCTGATCGAGCGACCGCCGCGATGCGATATTCGCGGACGCCTCGCCATCCTCTTCGTATTGGGGGGGGACGAAATGCGCCTTGATGCGCTCGATCTCGTCTTCGCTCAGCCGTAGCGCCGAGTGCCTGATCCGGGCCCATTCCTCCTCGACCCTTGTGGTGAACGCCTCGATCCCGATCTCGTGAACCAGGATTTTTATGCGGGCCTTGAACTTGTTGTCACGGCGGCCGAACTCGTTATACACCCGCAAAATCGCCTCGACATAGGACAGAAGATGCTGTTTCTCGATCCACGGGCGCACCACCTTGGCCAGCATGGGCGTGCGGCCCATCCCCCCTCCGGCCAGGATTTCGAACCCGACTTCGCCCAGGTCGTTCTCAACAAGTCTGATGCCGATGTCGTGATATGCGATTGCAGCCCGATCGTGGCGGGCGCCGGTCACAGCGAACTTGAATTTGCGCGGCAAATAGGAAAACTCGGGATGAAGGGTCGACCACTGGCGAAGAATTTCACAATAAGGCCGCGGATCCTCAATTTCATCCGTCGCCACACCGGCGAACTGATCTGACGTGATGTTGCGAATGCAGTTGCCGCTGGTCTGGATCGCGTGCATGTCGACTTGCGCCAGTTCATCGAGGATTTTCGGCACGTCCTCAAGCCGGGGCCAGTTGAACTGAATGTTCTGCCGTGTCGTGAAATGCCCATACCCGCGATCATAAGCGCGGGCAATGTGAGCCAGCTTGCGCAACTGGTCCGACGACAGCAAGCCGTAGGGCACCGCCACGCGAAGCATGTAGGCATGTAGCTGTAAATAGAGCCCGTTCATCAGGCGCAGCGGCCGGAATTCCTCTTCCGTCAACTCACCTTTCAGTCGCCGTTCGACCTGGCCGCGGAACTGTGCGGCTCGCTCGAATACGATTTTGCGGTCATCGTCGTCATATCGATACATGGCACCCGGCGCCCGTCTGGATGTGGCCAAAACATATTTCACACTGGAAATTTGTTTTTTTGTTGATTTTACAGTTTATATCGGGAAATGCCGGCGATCAATGAAAAAGCGCGCTCAATACCGTTCGAGTTCGATATCCTCAAACAGGGCGCGAATGTCGGGCACCCGCAGAATGCGCCCCGAAAAATGGGCGACCCCCTCGTTTTCGAGCGCGCGAATGGTGCGCGCCAGCGTCTCGGGCCGGGTTCCGATCATGGCCGCCAGATCCTGGCGGGACAGCGGCAACTCGATCACCAGCTTGCCGTCCTCGTCGGTCCCGGCGTAACGTTCCTTGAGAACCAGCAGGAGATGGATGAAGCGGGCGCGCACGGACAACGTAACGCCTTGGTGAAACCTCGCCTCCGCCTGACCCAGATCGCGTGACACAGTGCGAAGGAACTGGAACCCGAGCGCGGGATTACGATCCAGCAGACCGCGCACGGTCGAGCGATCGATAATGCAAATTCTGCTGGGCTTCAACGCTTCCGCGCTGGTGCTGTGAGGCTCTCCGGCCAGGAATGACCGGTACCCCATGGTTCGCCCCGGATTGGCAAGCGCGATCAAGGTGGTGTTGCCGTCGGCATCGGTCTTGCGAAAGCCGATCAGCCCCTGCTCGATGCAATAAACGCCGGAGACCGGGTCTCCTTCGTGGAAAATCACCTGCCCAGGCAGGAATTCCTTGGTCACCTTGCAGCCGTTGAACCGCGAGAGTTCGTCCTTGGTCAGCACGCACCACTCGGTGCTGTCGCGATTCTGGCAGCTAAAGCAGTTTGCCAAGGTGCCGGCATGTTGACGAGAGTCCATGCTGCAAACCTTTACTCCGGTCATTTTGGGCCGGGGTGATGACGGTCGTACGAATTATCTATATCAGCTTCCGGAACTTTCAAACTGGCATTATGGATTTCCTTCGCACACAAAACAACCACACATGAAATGGCCCGTCCCCAAAAAAGCCGAACCAGGAAGACTTGACCAAAATCATTCAGCCGAGTGCGATTGCCGTCCACACTGACGGACCTTATACCAAGGGTCATTGAGCATGACCGATGACCAGTGATTACCAAAGCCATGTAGCCCAGGAATGACCCGGCACTTTACTTCCCAGACCATCGTCGCGGAGGCTATTAAGGCCGATCCCGGTGTGATCGACCGGCTGATTGAGATCAGCCCGACTTTTCGTAAGCTGCAAAATCCGCTGCTGCGCAAGGTCATGGCCCGTCTCGTAACCCTGGGCGATGCCGCCAGGATCGCGTCGGTTCCGCTGGAAACCATACTCGCGGCCGTGAGCGGCGCGCCGTCGCCCCCCTCGGCGGACAAGGTGTCAGGTTCGCGGTCTGGGGCCACTGAGACCCGACCGCCGTGGATGGATCATGTCGACGTCGCCCGCGCGCCGGTTCTTGACGTCCGAATGCTTCTGGCCCGGGGCGGTGAGCCACTCGGTGACATCATGCGAGCCGCGGCCCCAGTACCCGTCGGCGGCGCCCTGGTGATCGAAGCCCCCTTCGACCCCGCGCCGCTGCG
>JBHHWG010000022.1:0-37309 GCA_046756385.1 Sphingomonadales bacterium
ACGACACAAAATGAATCGCTGGTCCGCGTTCAAAATCTGAGCGCCACATTCGATCTCACCTTTTATATAATTGGCGGCGGTGTCAGCGAGACACAGACAATTGCCGCGAATGATCGCAAGCCATTCCAGTTGGTTCACAATTTTGCGGGGTCGAGATTGAGAATTGCCAACATCAGCCAGGAAGCGGCAACGATGGAAGCAACACTCATCGATCTGTCGGTCTAGAAATTGTTGCGCGCCCGGCGGGTTTCGATTGTCGAGACCCGCCGGGTGGCGCTGCTGATGTCGTGGCAATCGAACCAGACCAGGACAATTCGGCCGCCCCCGCGCACCGGCTGGCCATCGTCAGCGAATATTTCGGCGAATATTTCCTGCGGCTTTTCAGAATTGCGCGCTGGCCACTGGTTGCGCTTTTTGGGCTTGCGGTCGCCGAAGGTCAGGTGGAGGCGTTCCGGGACAGGGCCGCCTACCCGACACCATCAAATGCCCAGACTGACACCTCGCCTGCGAGCGACCCGGACAACGGCCAGCCGGCCTGTATTGAAGTCAAGAACTCACCCACCCGATCCGCCGGGGGCGCCCCCCCTGGAACAACAACCGGCCTCGTCCTGCAGCCCGTGCCGGAATACAGGGCGCCAGCCCGGAAATGCCTGATCCTTCAGACCTACAACGGATCACCGATGCTGCTTCAGATATCCAACAGGAGCGCAATTAACGCCCTGACCTTTCAGGCTCGCTGTGGCTCGTACTGGGTCATGAAATCGCTGCCCCCCAACCGCCCCACTGAAGTGTTCCGGGAAACCCGGGAGTGGTCCGGCTGCCGGCTTCGCGTTTCCAACGACACCGACGTAGAAACGCCAGCAGTCCTTTCGCTCATGCTGGTCGGTCAGTAAACGCGACGCTACCTCTCAGTTCTTATCCTTATCGACCAACTGGTTTTCCTTGAGCCACGGCATCATGGCGCGCAGTTTTTGGCCGACTTCCTCGATCGGGTGTTCGGCCCACTGGTTGCGCATGGCCTTGAAGCCGGGCTGGCCGGCGGCGTTTTCGAGTACGAAATCGCGCACGAATTTTCCGGACTGGATATCGGCCAGGATGCGTTTCATCTCGGCTTTGGTGTCCGGGGTGACGACCCGCGGGCCGGAAACATAGTCGCCATATTCGGCGGTGTTGGAGATCGAATAGCGCATATTGGCGAGGCCACCCTCATACATCAGATCGACGATCAGCTTGACCTCATGCAGGCATTCGAAATAGGCCATTTCGGGGGCATAGCCAGCCTCGACCAGGGTTTCGAACCCGGCCCGGATCAAGGACGACAGCCCGCCGCACAGCACGGCCTGCTCGCCGAACAAATCGGTTTCGCATTCCTCGCGAAAATTGGTCTCGATCACGCCGGCACGGCCGCCGCCGATGGCGGAGGCGTAGGACAGGCCGATTTCCTGGGCGTTGCCGGTGGCGTCCTGATGAACCGCCAGCAGGCAGGGCACGCCGCCGCCGCGCTGATATTCCGACCGCACGGTATGGCCCGGCCCCTTTGGCGCTACCATGAAAATGTCGAGATCGTCACGCGGCTCGATCAGCCGGAAATGGATCGCGAGGCCATGGGCGAAGGCCAATGCCGATCCCTCTCGCAGATTGTCTTTCAGATGTTCGGCATAAAGCCCGGCCTGATGCTCGTCGGGCGTCAGCACCATGGTTACGTCGGCCCACCTGGCCGCCTCGTCGATGGAAAGCACCTGAAGTCCGGCGGCCCCGGCCTTGCGCGCGCTCGCCGAGCCGGCGCGCAGCGCCACCGCGACCTGGGCGACACCCGAATCCTTAAGGTTGTTGGCATGGGCGTGGCCCTGGCTGCCGTAGCCGATGATTGCAATCTTCTTGTCCTTGATCAGGTTCACATCGGCGTCGCGGTCGTAATATACGCGCATGACTGTCCTCTCCGTCGTTTTATGCAGCATTCGGTGATACTGTGGTGTTGCTGTTCCTAAAGCACGCCGTGGCCGCGCACCAGCGCCGCGACCCCGGTTCGCGCCAATTCCACCAGCCCCAAGGGACGCATCAAGTCGATAAAAGCGCCCACTTTCTGGCTGTCGCCGGTGACCTCGAACACGAAGGATTCAGACGTGCTATCGACCACCCGGGCCCGAAAGACATCCGCCAGGCGGAGCGTCTCCACCCTGTCATCGCCGGTGCCCCGGACTTTCAGAAGCGCCATCTCACGTTCCACGTATGGTCCGTTCAAGGTGAAATCGCACACCTCGTAGATCGGCACCAGGCGGTCGAGCTGGGCCTTGATCTGCTCGATCACCATCGGCGTTCCCGATGTGACGATGGTGATGCGCGAAATGGTTTCCGCCTCATCGACCGGGGCCACCGTCAGGCTTTCAATGTTGTAACCGCGCCCGGAAAACAGCCCGACGACCCGCGCCAGAACACCGGCCTCGTTGTCGACTTTGACTGCAATGGTATGAGTTGCAATTTCGGCGCTCACAGACTTTTCTCCGCACAAATCATTTCCAAACCGGGACGATGCAATTCAGTTAACCGCTGGTCACACCACCGCCGAGCCCTTGTCGGTCAGTCCCCCGACGATATCCCCGGGGCCCAACAGCATCTGATTATGAGCGGCGCCCGCCGGGACCATGGGAAAACAGTTCTCCAATTTGGAGACCCGGCAATCGACGATTACCGCCCGGTCCGCATCGATCATTTCCCGGATAACGCCGTCCAGTTCATCAGGCCGCTCGGCTCTCAAGCCCAGGGCGCCATAGGATTCGGCCAGCTTGCAAAAGTCAGGCAGTGCCGCGGAATAGCTCTCGGCGTATCGCCCGCCGTAGGTCAGTTCCTGCCACTGACGGACCATGCCCATATATTCATTGTTCAAAATGAATATCTTGATCGGCAACCCGTATTGGGCCGCTGTTCCCATCTCCTGAATGTTCATCTGCACCGACGCCTCGCCCGCGATATCGATCACCAGGGCGTCCGGATGGGCCACTTGAACCCCGACCGCGGCCGGCAAGCCATAGCCCATCGTGCCGAGCCCACCCGAGGTCATCAGACGGTTGGGCGCATCGAAACCGAAATGCTGGGCCGCCCACATTTGATGCTGGCCGACCTCGGTCGTAATGAACGTCTCGCGGTCGCGGCTCAACGCGCAAAGCCGCTGGATCGCAAATTGCGGCATGATCACATCGTCATCTTGTTGAAACGCCAGGCAATCTCGCGCCCGCCACATATCGATCTGCGCCCACCATTCGGACAGCGCCGGTTCATTGGCTTTTCTGTCCTGCGCCGTCCACATCCCGATCATGGCTTCAAGGACATTGGCGGCATCGCCGATGATCGAAATATCGACCGAAATGCTCTTGTTGACTGACGAGCGATCGATATCGACGTGAATTTTTTTCGAATTCGGCGAAAACTTGTCGATCCGCC
This sequence comes from Sphingomonadales bacterium, assembly GCA_046756385.1. Taxonomy (GTDB): domain Bacteria; phylum Pseudomonadota; class Alphaproteobacteria; order CAZZKF01; family CAZZKF01; genus JBHHWG01. The sequence continues at coordinate 3,439 of JBHHWG010000022.1, forward strand.
CGGTCACCCGGTCGTCGAACCGGGCCCCGATGCAGATCATCACGTCGCAATCGTGCATCGCATTATTGGCCTCATAGGTGCCGTGCATACCCAGCATGCCCAGGAACTGCCTGTTCGATGCAGGAAAGGCGCCAAGCCCCATCAGCGTGCTCGTGACCGGAAAACCTGTAATTTGCGCCAGCTTGCGCAGCAACTCGGACGCTCGGGGCCCGGAATTGATAACGCCGCCCCCGGTATAGAAGATCGGCCTCCTGGCACCGGCCATCAACTCGACGGCCTCGGCGATTCTGTTCCGGTCTCCCTCGACGCGCGGCTTATAGCTCCGATGGCGAATGTTGGCCGGACCGACATAACCGCCTTCACAAATTTGAATGTCCTTGGGTAGATCGATCACCACCGGACCCGGCCGGCCAGTGGTCGCCACGTAAAACGCCTCGTGGATCACGCGGGCAATGTCGTCGACGTCCTTGACCAGATAATTATGTTTGGTCACGGGCCGGGTGATGCCGATGGTGTCGGCCTCCTGAAAGGCGTCATTGCCGATCATGCCGGTCGCGACCTGCCCGGTCAGGCACACCAGGGGAATCGAATCCATCAGCGCGTCGGCAAGTCCGGTCACCGCATTGGTGGCGCCGGGCCCCGAAGTCACCAGCACCACGCCCGGCCGCCCGGTCGACCGCGCATAGCCCTCGGCCGCGTGGACCGCTGCCTGTTCATGGCGGACCAATATATGGCGCACGTCGTTCTGTTTGAAAAACTCGTCATAGATCGGAAGCACCGCGCCGCCGGGATAGCCGAACACCACGTCAACGCCCTGATCGACCAGCGCGCGTAAAACGATTTCCGCTCCGGTTCCGCGATCCGACGTCATGACCTCAACCCTTTACTGCCCGCGGCGGCGCTCTGGCCCCCTTGATTTTCGCGTCCCCTAAAACCGTCTTTCCGGTTGGCGAACCTTGCCGGCGATCTCTTGCTCTCGTTGCATAAACGAGAAAGGGAGCGCGCAAACTATGCTATGAATGTTACTCCGTCAACTAGCTTTGGCGAATAAATGAAAAGACTTCGTTAATTTTCTTTTCGGATTGTTGCTCCCGAAGCACGGTCCAGTCAGAAAACTGGTTGCGAAACCATGTCATTTGGCGTTTGACATAGCGCCGGGTCGCGGTTTGCGCGGCGACCAGGGCTTCGCCCAAGGCTTCCTCGCCCCGTATCCATGGCAGGAGCTGATGAACCCCCAATGCCTTCATGACCGGCAGGCCGGGATCGAGCTTGAGCTTGGCCAGCGCCGCGAGTTCCTGCTTGCCGCCGGATTGCAGCATGACCTTGAGCCTGGCGTCGCAGCGCGCATAAAGCCAATCCCTCGGCGGGTCGAGCACAAACCTGTTGATCCGAATATCTGATCCGAGTTCAGCGATGCCGCCCTCGCGCGGATCGCGATGCCAAGCCGAAAGCGACCGGCCGGTGGCGGTCACGACCTCCCATGCCCGAAGGATCCGCTGGCGATCGTTGGGCGCCAGCCGCGCCGCGGTCTCGCGATCAATGCGCTCAAGTTCATTGTGAAGATAGAGTGCGCCATGCTCGTTCATCAGCCGCGCGGCACGGGTCCTGATCGCCGCCGGTATTTCGGGTACTGGCGCCAAACCTTCGAGCAATGCCCGGATGTAAAGACCAGTGCCGCCGACCAGGATCGGCATCCGGCCGCGACCCCAGATGTCTTTGATGCACGGCTTCGCCAATTCGCACCACCGCGCCGCCGAAAACCGCTCCCCGCCGGGCAAAAAGCCATACAGATGATGCGGCGCCCGGGCCTCGTCCTCGACCGATGGCCGCGCCGTGATCACCCGGAGTTCCCGATACACCTGCATGGAATCGGCGTTGACGATTTCTCCGTCGAACCGCTCGGCGACGCTGAGTGCCAGGTTCGATTTCCCGCTGGCGGTCGGTCCCGCAATAATAACCAGCTTTTCGGACACCCTTATCCCCCTCGTTTGCGGCCTGTGAGCCGATATCATAACCGCAAAAAGAAACGGGCCGGGGTTTAGAGCGCTTTCAGCTTTTATGGAATCATTTGATGGACGGGAGCGTCTCGTCCGGCAAGGCGCAGCGCGCCGCGCGATACGGCGTATCGGGCAAGCGCCGCAACGCCGCCGGCGGGGCGCTCCCGTCCACCGAAGGCCGGGTGCTTTTGCGTTGTGGCAGCGTTGTCTTCCTTATGCGATGCCCCGCATCGCATCGCGAAAGACGCCTCCCCACAACGCAAAATCAGCCCGGTCAAATGATCCCATAAAAGCTGAAAGTGCTCTAACCCGGCCCGAAACCATGGCCAAAGCGATCTGGACCCGACTAGCTATCTTCGAGCCGGATCGCAACATATATGAAGCCCGCGCCCTCGCGCCTTAGCCCCAGCAAGATCGATTTGGTCTGAGCGTCCCGAACTTTTTCGATCTGCTTCTGGACCGCGCCGGGATTGCCGACCTTGACCTGCGCGGCCTCGACAATGATGTCGCCGCGTCGCACGCCGCTTTGCGCGGCATTCGAGTTCTGTTTGACATTTGTCACCAGAACCCCTTCGACGCCTTCGTCGAGTTGCAGCCGCTCCCGCATGCTGGGGCTGATCCTGGTCAGCACCATGCCGAGCACGGAAACCTGATCGTCACCGGTATCGCCCTGCTCGCGACCGTCGAGCGAAGCGACTTCTGTCTCCTCTTCGTCCATCTTGCCGACAATCACCCGAAGCTTTTTCCGCTTGCCGTTGCGCCACACCACGACCGGCACCTTCCGGTCGATCGGCGTCTCGGCGACCACCCGCTGAAGCGCGCGCTGATCCTCGATTTCATGGCCGTTGAATTCCAGGATGACATCGCCTGTGATGATGCCCGCCTTGTCGGCCGGATCCCCCTCGACAACATTGGTGACCATCGCGCCCCCGGCCTTGTCGAGTCCCAGGCTCTCCGCGATTTCCTCGGTCACGAGCTGGATCGTCACCCCGAGCCAGCCGCGACGCGGCTTGCCGAACTGCTTCAAGTCGGCGACGATTTTCTCGGCCAACGAGGTCGGGATCGAAAATCCGATACCGACGCTGCCGCCGGACGGGGAATAAATCGCTGTGTTGATTCCGATCACGTCACCATCGAGATTGAACAGCGGCCCGCCGGAGTTGCCCCGGTTGATCGGAGCATCGACCTGAATGAAGTCATCATACTGGGTGGCATTGATGTTCCGGCCGCGCGCCGAAATGATGCCCACGGTTACAGTTCCGCCCAGGCCGTATGGATTGCCGATCGCCATGACCCAATCGCCCACACGGGCCGCCTTGGAGTCGCCGAACCTGACCGCCGGCAACGGATGGTCGACCTTCACCTTGAGCAGCGCGATATCGGTCCTGGGATCGCGGCCAACGATCTCGGCGCTCGCTTCGGTCCCATCTCTCATGGTGACGCTGATTTCCTCGGCCTCCGCGATGACATGATTATTGGTCACTATCAGTCCCGAAGGATCGATGATGAAGCCGGAGCCCAAAGACGTCACCCGTGGAGCGGAATTGTCGTCGTCATTACCGCCGCCGTCCCCTCGGTTGCCCGGCAGGTTACGGTCGAAAAATTCCTTGAAGAACTCCTCAAAAGGGGAGCCAGGCGGAAATTGCGGCGAACGGAACCGATTGTCGCCGAACCGGCCGCGTGCAACCTGGGTCGTTGAGATATTGACCACCGACGGAAGCAAACTTTCAGCCAGATCGGCGAAGCTGTCAGGCGCGGGCCTGGCTTGAACCGCGGCCGCGGTGAACAGGACCAACGCAGCGGCGATCGCGCCGATCCAGGCCATCGGTTGTTGACGCGCCACAATGCGCCGATGATTTGAGGCAGGCTGGCTCACAAAAGATCTCCTTATTGCCATTCGGTCAGTTTCCTCTAGAGCGTTTCCCCTAATGACGATTCGGCCGCCAGGAATTCACGACTACGCCTTGCCCGCTTTGACGCGGGCCAGTTTCAGGCTCTCATGCGGGTCTATAATAGGCCCAAATATGGGCAAAATGTGGCTTCTTTGGCGGCAAAGCCGACTTTTATCCCTGCAACAGCCAAACCATAAGAAAACCCAGTACCGCGCAGCCCAAGCCCATCACGCTCAGCGAGCGGTCGGGCTTGGTCAGCATGAGGGCCATCATGGATTTCATCGCGCCGGGAAACAGGGCGTAAAGCGCGCCCTCGATCACCAGTATCGCACCCAGCACAATTCCCAGATCCCTCACGGCGCTTCGCCACGCCCGGAACGGTTTGAGACAGGTCTCACTTGCCCTTGATCTTTCCGAAAAACTTGAAGAAATCAGAATCAGGCGACAAGACCATGGTGGTATCACCCTTATCGAGAGCCCCCTGATAGGCCTGCATGGAGCGATAGAATTCAAAGAAGTCGACGTCTGCCCCAAATGCCTCGGCAAAGATGCGCACGGCCTCGCCTTCGCCTTCGCCACGCAGAATCTGGGCCTGCTTCTCGGCCTCCGCCAGCAGCACGGTGCGCTGGCGATCGGCGCGGCTGCGGATACGCAGCGAGATCTCGGCTCCCTGGGCACGGAATTCCTTGGCTTCCCGCTCACGTTCGGTCTGCATGCGGCGGAAAATCGCGTCGGAGTTGGCGTGCGGCAAATCCGCCCGCTTGATGCGCACGTCGACCACCTCAAGGCCAAACGCCGCGGCCTCGGTGTTAACATTGTCGCGAATTCGGCGCATCAGAACCGCGCGTTCCCCGGACAACACCGTGCTAAACGCTTCGCTGCCCAACACCTGTCGCAAATTCGAGTTCAGCACCACGCCGAGTCGGGACCGTGCGACGGTTTCGCTGCCAACAGTCTGATAGAACTGCAACGCGTTCTTGATCCGGAATCGGGCAAAGGCATCGACCACCAGCCGCTTTTGGTCGGAGGCGATCACCTCTTCAGGCGGGGCGTCGAGCCCGAGAATGCGGCTCTCCATATAAGTGACGTCCTGGAACGGCGCCGGCAGCTTGAAATGAATCCCTGCCTCGCTCACCACCCTGATGGGGTTGCCGAATTGCAAAACCAGCGCCTGCTTGGTTTGATGGACCGTATAGATCGAGCTGAAACCCACAAAGGCAAGGGCCGCAAGGAAAATGATCGCGATCAGGTTTTTCATTGTTGCGCACCCTCCTGCCGGCGCTTCTGCAATTCTGGCAACGGCAAATAGGGGACCACACCTGAACCGCCCTCCTGGTCGATGATGATCTTGTTCATGCCGCCCATGATTTTTTCCATGGTCTCAAGGTAAATCCGCTTCTTGGTCACGTCCTTGGCGACCTTGTACTGGTTGTAAACCGACAGGAACCGCGCGGCTTCACCCTGGGACCGGGCGATTACCTGCTGCTTGTAGGCCTCGGCCTGCTGCAGCATGCGCTCGGCCTCACCGCGGGCGCGGGGAATGATGTCGTTGGCATAGGTTTCGCCTTCGTTGCGCTGGCGCTCCATATCGGCGCGCGCGGCCTGAACGTCCCGAAACTTGTCGATTACCTGGGCCGGCGGATCGACCTTCTGCATCTTCACGCGGGTGATCAGAATGCCGCTCTTATAATCGTCAAGGGTTTTTTGAATGAGTGCGGCGGTCGACTGCTCGACCTGTTGGCGGCCCTCGGTCAGCGCCGACTGGATCTCGGTCTTGCCAATCACCTCACGCATCGCGCTTTCGGCAACAACCTTCAGCGTCGTCGGCGGGTCCTGAATGTTGAACAGGAATTGCCCGGCGTCCTTGATCACCCAGTTAACGACGAAATCGATGTCGACGATATTCTCATCGCCGGTCAACATCAGACTTTCCTCTGACACATCGCGCTGAGCGGCCGCCCGCCCGACATCGGCGCCCGAGCGGAAGCCGACCTCGACCTTGTTCTCCCGCGTCACCTTGGGAATTATCACGGTTTCGATCGGAACCGGCAGGTGATAATGCAAGCCGGGCTGGGTCGTCGTGATCCATTCTCCGAACCGAAGCACCACCCCCTGCTCATCAGGCTGAACCCGGTAAATGCCGGTCGCCGCCCACAGCATCGCGATGGCGATCAGTCCGAGAATCATACCCGGTCTGCCGCCAGGCAGGACGCCCTTCAGTTGATCCTTTCCCTGCTTGATCAGCTCGTCCAGATTTGGCGGTTGCGGCCCTCGTCCCCCGGGACGTTGATCCCAGGGGTTTTGGCCGCCGCCATTATTGCTTTGCCATGGCATGAAACGGTTGTCCTTTTGCTTGTCGTCTTGCCCAAGAAGGGTGGCCTGCACTGGCCGACGCCACGGTTGACATCATATCGCCCGGTATTACTTTCGCTCTCCTCCGGGTTATATGATAACTGGGAGGCGGGCGCAATGCGCGCAAGTGCCTAATAAGGCCAGGATCACAACACAGGGTAAGTCATGGTCAGGATTTTCGGGAAAAAGAGCGTCACCGATGAAGACGTTATGCGCGCGCTCGAACAGGTGGTCGATCCCCGGACCGGAAAAGATATAGTACATCTCGGAATAATTCAAGGCGTAAGCGTGCGTGACGGCCGCGTGGCGATCTCGATCGAGGTCAGCCGCGAGCAGGCGCCGAACATGGAGCCGGTGCGAAAGTCCTGCGAGGACACGGTGCGCGCCCTGCCCGGAGTCGTAGCCGCGACCGCGATCCTGACCGCCGAGCTCGCGCCCTCCAGGACGCCCGCCGGGGCTGGCCGGGAATTGCCTCGCCAACAGCCCCCCAGGGCTCAGCCGGAACCGGCAAGCCGGCCCGGCCCGCCGCCACTGGGCGAGGTTCGGGCGGTCGTCGCCGTGGCCAGCGGCAAGGGAGGCGTCGGAAAATCGACGGTCGCGGTCAATCTGGCGTTGGGGCTTCAGGCGCTGGGCAAAAAGGTCGGGATACTCGACGCCGATATTTATGGGCCTTCCTTGCCGCGCATGCTTGCGGTCTCCGGCAAACCCGAGACCGCGGACGGCAAGACCATCCTGCCCATGGAAAAACACGGCCTGATGTGCATGTCGATCGGCTTCATGGTGCCCGAGGACACCGCCACCATCTGGCGCGGGCCGATGGCGTCGAGCGCGCTGCAGCAAATGTTGACCGGCGTGGCCTGGGGCGCGCTTGATGTGCTGATTGTCGACCTGCCGCCGGGCACGGGTGATATTCAGCTTACCATGGCGCAGAGGGCGCCGATTACCGGCTCGGTAATCGTATCGACGCCCCAGGACATAGCGCTGGTGGACGCCCGCAAGGGCCTGGCCATGTTTACGCGGATCGATGTGCCGGTGTTCGGTTTCATCGAGAATATGAGTTACTTCGCTTGTCCCAGTTGCGGCGAGCGCACCGACATCTTCAGCCACGGCGGCGCGCGCGAGGCAGCCGAGCAAGCCGGCACCGCTTTTCTGGGCGAAATCCCGCTCCATATCGCCATTCGTGAGACTTCCGACGCCGGCATCCCGATCGTGGCATCGAACCCCGACAGCGCCGAGGCCGCGGCCTTCATGGCGATCGCCCGAACGGTGGCGGAAAAAATAGAGATTGCGCTGGAGGCTGACGCCAAACCGCGCATGCAGGCGGAGTGAGGGGTTAGCCCTCCCGCCCCAGGGTAGCCATCAGTTCGCGCCACTCGCGCGCTGACAGGCCGCTGGTTTCCCTGGCGACCGACTCGCCCGTGAGCAGGCGTTTGACAACCTCCAGCCCGCCCTTTGACAGGCTTGCGGCCTCCATCCGGTAATCGACGAAAGCGTTGTAGGTTGCGGGCACCCAGCGCTTCATGCCGTCGAGCATGACATCAGCATAGGCGCGGATTTCGTATTGGGCGTGTCTGTCGGCGCGAAGGCGCAGGAAATGCATGAGATTGTGCAGGTCGACCTTCCAATACCACTGGGTATAGAAGTTGAGCGACAGATTCATGCGCGCCAGCTCCCGCGCCAGATTGTGGCCGGTGAGCATTTCCTCGTAATGATCATAGGCGCGCTCGGCGTCTTCACGCAAAAGCTCGAACACTTTCCTTGCCGCGTCGCCCGACAGCACGTCCCCCCGACCCTGATGGTTCACCGTCGACTGGGCGGCCAGATGTTCAGGCGCGGGCAGATAGAATTCGTTGTCGAGGATCGAGTAGCGGGCGGAATATTCGTTGACATTGGCGGTGCGGTGCCGGATCCACTGACGGGCGACGAAAATCGGCAGCTTGATGTGATATTTGATCTCGCACATCTCGAACGGGGTGGTGTGCCAATGGCGCATCAGATAGCGAATCAGCCCGGCATCCTCGGACACCTTCCGGGTGCCCGTGCCGTATGAGACCCGCGCCGCCTGAACGATCGCCGCGTCATCGCCCATATAGTCGATCACCCGCACGAAGCCCTTATCGAGCACCGGCGTCGCCTTATAAAGGATCTCCTCAAGCGCCGGCGCGCAGACCCGCCGGGTCGGCCGCCAGTTTTCCCTGAGCGCCGCAATCTCGGCCTGTTGTTCCGCGCTAACACTCATAGGTCCCCCCGCTTTGTGGTTGAGCCGACTTTACCTGCTGCCGGGACGCGCCGCCACTTGTTTGAATTCATCCGCCATCGCTCTTTAATTGTTGGTCGTTGAGGCTTATATTTGGGGTGCCGGTTCGCCGGCTATGGCGATAAACGTTGTCTGGAATAAGCGTATCGGACCCGGGGGCGGTACCCGGCGCCTCCACCACCAGCCGTGATGTGGAAAACATTGAACGAGCGACACGGTTTGTGATGGGGGCGAAACAGGATCGACGAGCGTGGTAAAGATTCAGCTTTCGCCCGGCATGATACCGCCGTTATCGGGTCAAATTTCAAATGCCAACGATAATGAGGCATTCGCTGTTGCTGCCTAACGTTAGTTAGGAGCAATAAGCGCGGTTTCTGAGGGGGGCGCCGGGCAACAGAAGCCCCTCTCACCTGACCCCCGCCCCGGCGGGGGTTTCGGTTTAGACCCTGACGCCCCGCAACTCGCCCATTGCCTGGCGGGTGATGCGGAACGCGGCGGAAAGGCTCAGCGCCGCAATCAACACCCCGACCGCGACGTCCGGCCAACCGGTTCCGGTGACGTGCACCGCGCCAGCGGCGGCGATAATCGCGATATTGCCGATGGCGTCGTTTCGCGAGCACAGCCATACTGAACGGCGGTGTGAGTCGCCGTGCCTGTGGCGAAACAGCAAAAACGCGCTGCCGACATTCGCGGCCAGGGCCAGCATGCCCACCGAGCCCATCACGATGGCCTGCGGCACACCGGCGATGACCGCCCGATAATAGGAATAGCCCAATACATAGAGGCCGAACCCGGCCATGGCGATGGCGCGCACGATGGCGGTCGACGCGCGCCAGCGAACCGACCGGCCCAACACCAGCAAGGCGATTGCGTAATTGGCGGCATCGGAAAGGAAATCCAGGGCGTCGGCCTGCAACGAGACGGAGCCGGCAAACACACCCGATCCCACTTCGATCAGGAACATGACGGCGTTAATCGCCATGACCAGCCACAGCACTCGCCGATAGACGCTCACCGTCAGTTCGTTTTCGTGGCCAATATGGGAGCAATCTCCGCTCATGTCATTGGCCCTCATGGTCACTGGCGGAGCCATGGGACTCAGCCACATGCTCAAGCATATCCTTGATCACCGAGCGTATATGTTCGTCGGCGGCGGAATAAAAAACCTGCTTGCCCTTGCGTTCGGCCAGCACCAGACGCGCCGCGCGCAGCAGACGCAAATGGTGGCTTACCAATGACTGGGAAAGTTCCAGCCGGGCCGCGATATCGCTTACCGCGGCGGGCTCATCAAGACAGGCGAGCACAATTCTCAGCCGTGTCGGATCACCCATCAACTTAAAAATCTCCGCGAGTACCGCCGTCGCCTCGTCATTCATGTGACTATCCAAACATATAAACAATTGTTCATATGTACATTTAATAGCCACGCTTGTCAACCGTTTCAAACGGCCCCGGCCCCCGACCGGAATGCTGTTTCACCGACGGTCGCCATTGACAGGAAGGCGTGGCGGTTTAGGGTATAGGCCAAAGTGAAACAGGAACGCTCCGCCCCGGTGCGGCGCGGACAATCGATATTTGGCCGGATATGACTGAAGATTACATGAGATACCAGGAACTGGTCCAAGAGGCGATGCGCGGCGTGGTTCGCCAGATTCTCGAACGCGTCGCCAGGGAAGGACTGATTGGCGAACATCATCTGTATCTCGCGTTCGATACTCGCCACGACGGCGTGAGGCTCGCTGACTTTTTGCGCGAGCAATATCCCAACGAGATGACCATCGTTTTGCAGCACGAATTCTCAAATCTCGAGGTCGCCCAGGACTATTTTTCGGTGACACTGCGATTTTCCGGCCGGCCGCAAACCCTGATCATCCCGTTCGAGGCGATCACCAACTTCCTCGACCCCAGCGTTCCGTTCGGGTTACAGTTGAAAACCGATCCTGAAAAGGAAAAGAACGTCGAGATTGAGGAGGAATTGGACGAGACGCCGCGGGCCGAGGCCATGATGAGCGCACCGGCGGAAGGCAGTGCCGGAAACATCATCGACTTTGAGGGTTTCCGAAAGAAATAGCTGAGTAAGGGCCGCCCGGTGGGCCGCAAAGCCAGCCCGGTCGGCACAGTGCAGACCCCCGACATGGGCAGAACCCGACATGGGCAGGACCCCGACAATGACCGGATTTTCATTTCAAAAACTGTTTCCCCTCGCGCCTGAGGCCACGGCCTACCGCAAGCTCACCAGCGATCACGTGTCGACCTTCAATCTGGACGGTCAATCCATCCTCAAGGTGGAGAACGAAGGCCTTACGTTGCTCGCGGCCACCGCCATGCGCGACATCGCCCATTTGCTGCGCCCCAGCCACCTGGCCCAATTGGGCGCCATCCTCGACGATCCGGAGGCCTCGGAAAATGACCGTTTCGTGGCGCTGGAGCTTTTAAAGAACGCCAATGTTGCGGCCGGCATGGTGCTGCCGGGCTGTCAGGACACCGGCACCGCGATCGTTTCGGCCAAAAAAGGCCACCGGGTATGGACCGGGGGCGACGATGCCGAAGCCTTGTCGCGCGGCATCTTCAAGACCTACACCGAAACCAGTTTACGCTATTCCCAGATGGCGCCGCTGTCGATGTTCGAGGAGGTCAACACCAGGACCAACCTCCCGGCCCAGATCGATATCCTGTCCGCCAAGGGCGAGAGTTACGACTTCCTGTTCATGGCCAAGGGCGGCGGCTCGGCCAACAAGACCTTCCTCTACCAGCAGACCCCGGCGATATTGCGTCGGGACAAGCTGGTGGCGTTCCTCGACGAGCAGATCAAGACACTGGGGACGGCTGCTTGCCCGCCTTACCACTTGGCAATCGTAATCGGCGGCCTGTCGGCGGAGATGAACCTGAAGACTGTTAAGCTCGCCTCGGCGCGCGAGCTGGACGGCCTGCCGGCCGCCGGCAACGAACTGGGGCACGCCATCCGCGATACCGACCTCGAGGCGGAAATTCACGAACTGACCAGCCTGACCGGCATCGGCGCCCAGTTCGGCGGCAAATATTTCTGCCATGACGTGCGTGTGATCCGGCTGCCGCGCCATGGGGCCTCGGTTCCGATCGGCATCGGCGTGTCATGCTCCGCCGATCGCCAGGCCAAGGCCAGAATTACAGCCGACGGCATTTTTCTCGAACAGCTTGAAAGAGACCCCGCCAAATATTTACCCGATATAGACCATCAGGATCTCGGTGGCGATGTCGTGCGGATCGACCTCAACCGATCGATGGATGAAATCCGGGCAATCCTGACCCGTTATCCGATCAAGACCCGGCTGTCCCTTAACGGCACCATCGTCGTGGCCCGCGATCTTGCCCATGCGGCGATAGAAAAGCGGATCGACGCCGGGGAGCCGATGCCCGACTATTTCCGGGACCACATCGTCTATTACGCTGGTCCGGCGAAGCGCCCCGAAGGCATGGCGTCAGGCTCATTCGGACCCACCACGGCAGGCCGGATGGACAGCTACGTGCCCAGGTTCCAGGCCATGAATGGCAGCCTGGTGATGCTCGCCAAGGGCAACCGCGGCCCAATCGTCACCGAAAGCTGCAAGAACAACGGCGGCTTTTATCTGGGTTCGATCGGCGGCCCGGCGGCGATCCTCGCACAGAACAACATCAAGCATGTCGAGGTGCTCGATTTCGAGGACTTTGGCATGGAAGCAGTGTGGAAAATCGAAGTCGAGAACTTCCCGGCGTTCATCGTGGTCGATGACAAGGGCAACGACTTCTTCGCCCAAAGCTGACGACCAGCCAGCGCCGTGACCCAAGCAAGCGATCAGGCCCGCCCGGTCAAGCGTTCGGTTGTAATCGCCGGCCACCGCACCAGCATTTCACTCGAGACCATCTTCTGGGACCTGCTGCGCGTGGCCGCCGAGGAAGCCGGTCGCTCGATCAATGCCCTCGTCACCGAAATCGACAGCACCCGCGCCGGCAACCTGTCCAGCGCCATCCGGGTTTATCTGGTCAACCGTTTGATTGCCGGCCACCAGGATCGCATTCCTTCCTGAATTCGCGCCCTAATCCTCTTTATCGTCGGCGGGCGGCGGGGCCAGGCTGTCGAGCAAACTCTTCAGGAGCTGCTCGGCGGGCTTCGGGGGCTCGGGCGGTGTCGTGGGTGCGGCGCCGGTAGGCGCCGGCGTCTCCGGCGCTGATGAGTCGGCGGCATTGGGCTGGGATTCGGGTTGGCCGCCGATACCCAGCAATTCCTTCAGACCGCCGTTGGGTTGTTTGAATACTTTTCGTAAAGCGGCAGCCCCCAGCCGCTTGATCATAACGGCCACAAAATCCCGATTGAGAACCGTCTTTACGGGGTCATTCAGCGGCCCGCGAATATCGAGGCCGAGCGGCGGCATATTAGGATGATCGACCAACCGAAACCTGCTCTCCGACTCGATCCACCATTTGGGCAGATCGACAACCGCGTTGATTGCCGTGTCAGCGGCATCGATATTCACCGCAACGTCCCTGGTTCTGGCAACGCCGCCGGTGACCACCATTTTGCCGGTCACGCTTGAATAGGCGGTCTCGCCCCCGCCCAGACTGTTGCGGATCAGGCCGATGACCTCTCCCCGGTTCTGAGTGGTTCCCAGCCCGTCGTTTAATCGACGCAGATCGACGCCCCGAATCACGCCATCGCGGGCGTTGATATTGGCTTCGCCCTGCAACCTCGACACCATCTCGAACTGGCTGTCGCCCGAAGTCCTGAAGCTGCCCGTCATATCGAACACGCCGGTCGCCATGGTGAGATCGGCGGAAGCGCGCAAGGCCTTTTGGACCGATGCATTTCGCAATGTCATGTCGACCACGATTTCGGGACTGGAAGTGTTTTTAACTTCCGCCGCAATCGTCACGTCGCCGCCAAAAAGCTTGCCGGACAGCCTGGTAAGCTCCAGCGTGCCGTCGGCCAGGCGGACCTCGAGTTCGGGCACCACAAATTCATACGGGCCATAGGCGATACGCCGCGCCTTGAGGTCGATGTCGGCATCGATCTCGCTCAAAAACCCGACCTCGATCAGCCTTTGCGACCAGCGGGCGTCCGCCGAGGCCGCCGCGCGGGCCTGCCTTGCACCTGAGATTCTGGGCTCCATGAAAAAGTCAGGAACGATTTCGCCCGCCGCTATTCTGGCGGTCAGCTTGGGCTTTGCCCCCTCAAGTCGGTAATTAGCATCGCCTTCGAGCGATGCCGGGCCAATGTTTCCGCTGATATCCGACAACACGATCGCAGCCGGTCCACCTTGAACGTGGGTTGCCAGCTCGATCCCACCCAGCCGCGCGGAGGCGGGCTTGTAATCGAAGCCCAACCCCCGGACAAATGCGACCAGGCTGTTGTGTTGAACGCCCAGGTTAAGATCGTAGGTCGGTTCCAGCGCGGTCGGCGCCAGCTTTCCGGCCACCGTGAGCCGCCCGCCAGCGACCGCCAACGCCACATTGACGTCGAGCGACCCGAGGTTGCCGTTCACCGTTCCCTTTAACGCCACCGGCTTGTCAAAGCCAGCCACCGGTGGCTTTTTTTCAATATTGAACTGCCGGACCACCGCCGCCAGACTGTCGTTTGAGGCGTCGACCGTCAGGTTAAACCGGGGCGATACCGCCAGATTACTGACTTTACCAGCCGCGCGGATCCTGGTGGCGGCCAACTTGAGATCGACGTCGACCCCGAGTTGATCGTCGAAACTGCCGTCAATCTGGGCCTTGATGGCCGCCCGGCCCAGATCCGCCAGTGGCAAAGGCGCCGAAACGCCAAGCAACCGCTGAACCACGGCCAGATTGTCGCTGGCCAGGTCGATCTCACCGGTGATCGACGGCTTGGCCGCGAAGTTGGTGGCGGAACCGGTAAGCGCGATCCGGGTGCGCGACCGGCCACGGGCTGAGAAATTGCGCATCGTCAGCACGCCACCGACCAGCGACGCATCGACATTTACGTCCTCAAGCCGGGTCTTGCGATAGGTCATGTTCCCGGCGCGGAGCTTGATGTTGGTATCAAAATCATCAAGCGACGCCAGCCCGGCGGGGCCATTAACTTCGCCGACAACCAGCGGCTTGCCATTAGCGCCCGTCTCTTCCGCGTGCCGTCTGGGCGCCAAATAGCCATCGAGATTCAGCCGGTCAACCTCCAGGTCGACGCTGAATGACGGCCTGGTGCGCAGCGCAATGGCCATGCCGCCCGTAACCCGCGAGGCATCAAGCCCCATTTCGATCCCGTAAAGCTGAACCACGTCATTGGTGGCCGTCAAGGTGCCCGAAAGCGCGACCTTTGTCAGTCTGTCAGGCGGCACCGTTGCTTGATCCAGATCGAGCCACCCCAACAACGCCCTGAGGTTATTGGACGCGGCCCTTACCTTGCCATCGAACCGGGGCGTCCCTTCGCTCGCGGTCAACGCCCCGGTGACCGAAACATCCGAGCTTCCCGGCAGTTGCGCGGTGGCCCATTTAAGATCCACGACGCCCCGGTCAAGCTCGGCCGCGACCCGGATCTGGCGGACCACGCTGCCCCTGTAGGTCAGCGCGGCAACCGTCAGGTCCAGTTTGCTCTTGATATCGGTGGGCAGCGCGAAACCGCCGCTCGTGGTCGCGGGCGCCGGTTCAGCAGGCCGGTTTGGCGAGCCGCCCGCGCGCCCTGGGGCCACATCGCTTGCCGCCGACGGCTCTTCGGCCGGGGCGGTGAGAAGCGTGTCGAGATTGAGGCGGTTGATCGCCAACCTGGCGTCGACCCCGGTCACCTCGTCAAACGTCACGACGGCGGAGCCGCGGGCGCTGAACTGTTCGCCGTCCTGACCAAGCCGCAGTTCCACATCGTCGAGCCTGGCGTCGGTTTCCGCGACGCCAATCGTCGCGTCGACCTTGAACGGGCGATCAAGCGGCGCTTGCCATTGGGCACCGCCCGCGTCACCGGAAGCATGGGCGTAATCGCTCAGTGCCGCGGCAAGATCGCTCCCCGTCAGGCTGAATTTGCCTGTTAGCTGATCGTCCGGGCGATAGGACTTGACGGCCCCGGAAAATTTGACGGCGACGTCGGACGGCTTGACGGTCAATGCCAGATCGATTGGAATTGGCCGACTGTCCGAAATTTGCCCGGCGGTCAGCTCGAACCCCATGGGCAATCCCTGATAGTCCAGCACGCCGTTTACCTGCACCGGCCCGCGCAACGACCGGGCCGTGATTGTGGCGTCGAGATTCTCGACCGTCACAGTGCGGTTTTTCGCGCTCTCGCGGACAGTGATCCGGCCGTTGCGAACCACAAAGCTGTCGAGCTGGATGTCGGCCAGTTCCGAAGACAAGGCCGGCGTCTGGTCCTTGGGGACGGCTTGTCCGCCGGGGTCGCCAAAGCTCCAGTTCCGCCTGCCGTCAGCAAGAATTTCGAGTTCGATCTCCGGCTCGATCAGCACGACCTTTTCGATCCTGATCTGGCCGCGCAGCAATGGCAGAAAGGCGACCCGAACCTCGAGCGATTTCAACGCGAGCATGTCGACCGAATTTGCACCCGGCAAATTGGCGAGCCTCACTTGATTGACCGACAGCGCCGGGGCCGGCAAGATCGAAAACGCAATCGAACCATCGATCGCCACGTCCCGCCCGGTCATGTCCCTGGCGCCTTCGGCGATTTCGGTCTTGAACCGATTCCAGTCGATGAAGCTCGGGCCAATCAGCGCAGCGGCCAGGAGCGGCACAATCACGATCGCCAGGCCGATTAGAATCTTCCTCATGCCCGTCTCCGGAAACGCTCAAAAAAACTATGGGCCAAGCGGGTCTTCACATATTACACTGAAGATTATTTGCGGCGACATTGGGGCAATGGAACAACAGCCGGCAACCAATATTCATTGCCCGCAATTTCGCCAGGATAGGGCTACACGTGATGGCAAAAGTAATCAACCTTAATCAATACCGCCAGCGGCGCGAACTGGAACGATCAGAAGTGCGTGATAGTGGCGGCCCGCCATCGCCGTTGGAGTTTCGGCCAATTCGTTCACTGGAGGAACTTGAGAATTTGCGGTGCGAAATAGAACGAATTAAGTCGCGGCGCATGAAGCCGGAGGGCAATCCCGACGCCGGATAATACCAAGTTTCCGGGCGGAGTGAATAAGATGGGCCGCATGATCAGACATATCCGCGCCGCCGCAATGGCCATCTTGGCAGGGTTGGCGCTGATTGGGTCCTGCAATGCCGGGGCCCACGACGCCACAGGACACGGCCCGGCGCTTTATATCATTTCGCCCGCCGATGAAGCGGTTGTCACCAGCCCGGTCACGATCCGGTTCGGGCTGCGCGGCATGGGCGTTGCGCCGGCCGGGGTCGCCAAGTCAGGCACCGGCCATCATCACCTGATCATCGACGCGGACCTGCCGGACCTGAACGAACCGATCCCCAAGGATGACCATTATCGCCATTTCGGCGGCGGACAAACCGAGGCCACGCTGGAACTTGCGCCCGGCAAACATACGCTGCAGCTGATCCTGGGCGATCATAATCACATCCCCCACACCCCGCCGCTGATCTCGCAACCGATCACTGTTTCGGTGAAGTGAGACCGGCATGACCGCGCCTTTCTGATAGGGATTCGCCGCCGACCTTCAATTATTCCCGGGCTTATGCTATTGAGCGCCCTGGCGGGCATGCGGATTGTCTTGATCTTTCAGTGCCCGTGGCCAAGTTGATTAACCCCCTGGTTCGAACGGAGCCGACATGGCGCAAAACCCACCGCTGGAGATTTTCGAGACAACGATCCGCCCCGAGTGGATCGATTATAACGGCCATATGAACGTGGCCTATTACCTGCTGGTCTTTGACAAGGCCGTCGACAAGCTGCTGGAATCGATCGGCATGGGCAAGGATTACACTGATGCCGGTCGGGGCGCGGCGTTCTCGCTCGAATGCCACATAACCTATCAGCGCGAGGTGTTGGAGGGGGATCCGGTAAGGGTCACGGTGCAAATGCTCGACCTCGACAGCAAAAGCATGCACTTTTTCCTGCGCATGCACCATGCTGAAAAGGGTTTTCTCGTCGCGACATGCGAGCAAATGGGTATTCATGTTGACATCAAGGTCCGAAAATCCGCACCATTCCCAACAAGTACGCACCAGAAGTTGCGACAGATGCTTGAGGGTCACCAGGGGCTGCCTCGCCCGGTGGAATCGAGTCGGCCCATGGGCATTCGTCGCGGAAAACTGGCCGCACAGTAGATTGGGCGGCGCTGTAACGGTGGGAAATTATGTCACGCGCAACGCTCGGTCGCTGTGTATCGGTTCTTTCGGTCTGGTCGGTGGTGACGATCTGGTGGTTTGCATCAACGGGAGCCGCGATGGCCGGCTGCACTGATCCGGCGCGCCCCGGTGTGGATTGGCTGCGCTGTTATCACGAGGAGCGGCTGCTTACCGGCGTCGATTTGAGCGGTGCCAGACTGCGCGACGCCCGGTTCGCGCGAGCCGACATGTCGAACAGCAATCTCACTGGAATCGACGCCCGCCGCGCCAAATTCATTGCCGCCAAACTGTCCGGCGTCCGGTTGGATGAAGCCAATCTGACCGAGGCCGATTTCACCAGGGCGGATCTGACCGGAGCTTCCTTCAAAAACGCGGATCTGAGGCGATCGCGGTTGTTTCGGGCCAATCTGCGCAGGGCCGATTTTACCGGCGCGCGGATTGATGGCGCCGATCTGTTGAACGCGGACTTATCGGGTGCGACCTGGATTGACGGTACCTCCGTTTGCGCCGAAGGCTCGGTAAGCCAGTGTAAATAGGACGTCAAGCCTGACAATTCGGCGGTGGACCGGCGGTGGGGAGGAAGTCGTGTTCAAATGCAAATGACCAACCATCCTGGCATGCGCGCTGTCACCCGCTTACTGGGCCGGTTCATTCTCAACGAGCACGTCATCCTGGTGCTTTTGTCAGTCGTGATTGGCATTGGCGTCGCCTATGCCGCGATCGCCTTTCGGGGCCTGATCGCCTTGATCCAGGGCGGCTATTTCGGCTTCATCACGGAAGACGTTTTCACACGCGCCGGCGCGCTCCCCTGGTGGCATTTATTGCTTGCGCCGACGGTCGGCGGGCTGGTGGTTGGACTGCTGCTGCGCTTTGCCCATCACGACGAGCCTGTTCACGGAGTCGCCGACGTGATCGAAGCCCACGCGCTGCGCGACGCGCGGATGCCGGTTAAAGCCGGTCTGTGGAGTGCGATCACATCGGCCGCATCCCTGGGCGCGGGCGCCTCGACCGGGCGGGAGGGGCCGGTGGTCCACCTGGGCGCGGTGCTGGCCGGATGGCTGGCTGAGCGGCTCGATCTGTCACCGGCACTGGCGCGAACGCTGCTAGGCTGTGGCGTCGCCTCGGCCGTCGCCGCCTCGTTCAATGCCCCGATCGCCGGCGCGATTTTCGCCCTTGAGGTGATCATGGGCCATTACGCCCTGCACGCCTTCGCGCCGATCATGGTCGCCAGCGTCGCGGGCACCATAATTTCGCGCATTCACCTTGGGAATTTCCCCGCCTTCATCCTGCCCGATTACTCGATTCAGTCAGTCGCCGAATTTCCAGCCTTCGCGCTGCTTGGCGTCACATGCGCCGCGGTCGCCATCGCGCTGATGAAGGGCGCGTTCTCCGCCCAGGGTCTGTTCCGGCGCTGGGTCCCCCAGCGGTGGGCGCGGCCGGTTGTCGGCGGCCTGTTGATCGGCCTGATCGCGATCGCATTCCCCCATGTGCTCGGGGTCGGTTATGAAGCCACGGATGCCGCGCTGAAGGAGCTGTTTTCGTTCAAACTGCTCGTCACGCTGCTAATTCTGAAGCTGCTGGCCACGGCGATCAGCCTGGGCGCGGGGTTCGGCGGCGGCGTCTTCAGCCCGTCGATCTTTCTCGGCGCCATGACCGGCGGCGCGTTCGGCATGCTGGCGGCCGGCCCGTTCCCGGAACTGGCGTCAAGCCCCGGCGTCTATGCCATCGTCGGCATGGGGGCGGTTGCCGGCGCCGTGCTGGGCGCGCCGTTCTCGACTATTCTTATCATTTTCGAACTGACCGGCGATTATCAGATTACCATCGCGATCATGGTCGCGACTTCCATCGCCAGCCTGATCACGCATCAGCTTTATGACGAATCGTTCTTTCTGGTCCAGCTCAAACGCCGGGGCTTGAATTTGAGCGGGGGGCGCGCGCGGAATTTGCTGCGCTGCCGCAAGGTTCACACGGTCATGTCCGGCGACTATGAGGCGCTCGATCGCGACGCCACACTTTCCGACATCCGGCGGCTGATCCAGACCCTGCCCCATGTCAATTTGGTGGTGGTCGGCGACGACCAACGCCTGCTGGGTGTGATCAGCTTTGCCGAAATTCAGGAAATGGCGTTCGAGACCAATCTCAACCCCAATCTGCGCGCCGGCGATATCGCCCGCGAAATCCCGATCCTGCTGGAGGCCGGCGACAATCTGGAAACGGCGCTGGAACTGCTCGATTCAAGCGGCGAGACCTACATCCCGGTGATCGAGGATCAACGCTCGCGCAAGGTTGTCGGGGTGGTTCGTGAACGCGATGTGCTGCTGGCCTACAACCGCGCCATCCTCGACGCCGGGGCCGAGGAGCACCGTGGGCGTTAATATATATAAGGGTCATGATCAATGACCCTTGGTATTACGAGCCTCCCCCCTAATGCACCGCCTTCATTTCGGCGCGGACTTGTTGGCGCAGGAGGTCTATCGGGGCCAGGGCGCCTTCGGTTTCGAAGTGCCAGAAGGTCCAGCCGTTGCAGGCCGGCGCGCCCTGGACGTGGGCGCCGATTTTGTGGATCGAGCCGGTGCTGTCATGGCATGACAGGGTGCCGTCGGCGCGGACCTTGGCCATATGGCGCCGCTTGGGATCGCACAATACCGTACCGGCGGGCAGCATGCCGCGCTCGACGATGGAGCCAAACGGAACCCGTGGTTCCGAACGCCGCGACGGGGTGATTTGCAGGGCCTCGTCGTCCAGTTGCTCCACGTCCGAAATCCTTTTCACCGCGACGTCGACATAATCGCGCTCGCGTTCGATGCCGATATAATGCCGGCCCAGCCGCTTGGCCATCGCCCCGGTGGTCCCGGTGCCGAAGAACGGATCCAGGACCACGTCGCCCTTGGCGGTGGCGGTCAGCAGCACCCGGTGCAACAGCGCCTCGGGCTTTTGCGTGGTGTGGGCCTTCTCGCCGCGAAGCTTCAGGCGCTCAGCCCCCTGACAGATCGGCAACAGCCAGTCGGAGCGCATCTGCAAGTCGTCGTTCATCGCCTTCAGGGCGTCGTAGTTGAAGGTATAGCCCTTATGGTCCTCGCCCTTCGCGCACCAGATCAGGGTCTCATGGGCATTGGTGAACCGTCGGCCGCGGAAATTGGGCATCGGGTTGGTCTTGCGCCAGATCACATCATTGAGGACCCAGAAGCCGATGTCCTGAAGCGCCGTGCCGACGCGAAAAATATTGTGGTAGCTGCCGATCACCCACAGCGTGCCGTCGTCCTTGAGAACCCGGCGCGCGGCCTTGAGCCAGGCGTGGGTGAACCGGTCGTAATGGGCGAAGTTGTCGAATTTGTCCCATTGGTCGTTGACCGCATCGACCAGCGAGTGATTAGGCCGATGCAGATCGCCGCCCAGTTGCATGTTGTAGGGCGGGTCGGCGAAGATCATGTCGACCGAACGTTCGGGCAATCGGTTCATGAGCTCGATACAATCGCCGAGCAAAATCTTGTCCAACGGGAGGGTGTGGAAACCTGCCGACTCGCCTGATTTCCCGGTGGATTTCGTCACCAGTTTTATTTTTCGCGCTGTCTTTGTCATGAGGTCAACATGATTCAAGCCGCGAATCGCGTCAATAATTTTTTTCGTTGAATCAGTCAGTTAGGCCGGACTCTTGAGTCATTAGCTGACGTATCGGCGCGAAGGACTTGCGGTGCAACGGGGAAATTCCCACAAGGTGTAGCGCGTCGCGATGGTGGCGCGTACCATATCCTGCGTTGCGCTCCCAGCCGTAATCCGGATACTCGGCGGCCAATTCGGCCATTATTTTATCGCGCGTAACCTTGGCCACAATCGACGCCGCGGCGATCGACAGGCTGATCCGATCCCCTTTTACGATCGTGCGAGCCGGACAAGGCAAATTATTGGGGGCCTGATTGCCGTCAATCAGCACCAGATCGGGCGGGGCGGGAAGGGCTTCGATCGCCCGCGTCATCGCCAGCAGGGACGCCGCCAGCACATTAAGCCGATCGACTTCCTCGACCGACGCCTGGCCAACGCCGACCTGACTGTGGCCGGCCCGGGCGGCGGCCATGATCTCGTCATGCAGGCGCTCGCGCCGGCGTTTGTTCAGGCGCTTGGAATCGTCAATGCCGGGGGGAATGCGCGCCGGATCAAGGATGACGGCCGCCGCGGCCACCGGGCCGGCCCAGGGCCCGCGCCCGACCTCGTCGACCCCGGCCACCACGCCGCCCGACTGAAGTTCAAGCCTCAGGGTCGGCCCATCGGGTGCGGGAAACAGGCTGTGCTGGTTGTCGCTGAATGTCATATTCGGGCCCCGATTAAGGTTGCGGGCTTGGCCTTTGCCCGTTCTTGGGTAATATCACTGCCATGATAAGCGTGATCATTCCAACATTGAACGCCGCAAATGGCTTGAAGCACACCATCGACGCCCTGAGCCCGGCGGTTCGGGAGGGCCTGATCAGCGAGGTCCTGGTCGCCGATGGCGGTTCGGTCGACGACACCCGTGCCCAGGCGCTGGCGGCGGGGGGCAGGATAGTGGACAGCGCGCGCGGCCGGGGCGTACAGCTTGCCACCGGCGGTAATGCCGCGAGCGGCGACTGGCTGATGTTCCTGCATGCCGATACGGTGCTGGAGCCGGGCTGGGAGCGCGCGGTCAGGGATTTTATCGCCAAGCCCGCCAGCAAGACCCGCGCGGCGGCCTTTCGGTTTCGGCTCGACGATGACAGCCGGGTCGCGCGACGGATGGAAAAAATCGTGGCCTGGCGGTGCAGCTGGTTCGGGCTGCCCTATGGCGATCAGGGGCTCGTTATCAGTCGGGAATTTTATGACCGGCTCGGCGGTTATCGACCGTTCCTGCTGATGGAGGACGTCGATCTGGTGCGCCGCATCGGCAGGCGACGGCTTGAGATACTGGAGGCGCGGGCGATCACCTCGGCGGCGAAATATGGGGCCGCGGGCTATGGCCCGCGGACGGCGCGCAACCTGACCTGCCTGCTGCTTTATTATCTCAAGGTGCCGCCGCGCCTTATTGTCCGGCTCTATTATTAGGATTACCTGGCTGTGAGTTCTGACCGTCATCTGGTGATATTCGTCAAGGCCCCGCGCCTTGGAACCGTGAAGACCCGGCTGGCGCGCGGCATCGGCGCGGTGGCGGCTTGCGGGTTTTACCGCCGCACTGTTTCCACCTTGATCCGCCGGCTGGCGCCCGACCCGCGCTGGCGCACCTATCTTGCGGTCACGCCCGACCGCCATGCGGGTTCGCGCAACGGGTTCGAGGTGTGGCCAAACGGGATTGCGCGCCTGCCGCAAGGCGGGGGCGACCTCGGTGAGCGCATGGCGCGGCGCCTGCGCGCATTGCCGACCGGACCTGGCCTCATTATCGGCACCGACATCCCGGATATTTCACGCGGCCACATCTGGCGGGCGTTTCGCGCGCTTGACAGCCACGACGCGGCGTTCGGGCCCTGTGTCGACGGCGGTTATTGGCTCGTGGGTCTGGGGCGTCGGGCCATGCCGCGTGAGCTGTTCCAGGGTGTGCGCTGGTCCGGCCCCCACGCCCTCGCCGACAGCGTCGCCACCCTGGGCCCTCGCGCCCGCATCGCAATGCTGGAGACGCTCCACGACATTGATACCGCGGAGGATCTGGCGGCATGGCAGGCAGAGCAGGGGTGGTGAAAATCTTCCGCGATTATGATCGGGACGCGCTCGATCGGCAGTATTCGCCCAGTTCGCTGATCGAGGATATCGGCTTCTATATGCGGCTTTTCGAGGCGCGAAGACAGCCCGTTGGGACGGGCCGTCTTGCGTCAGATGGGGCTGTAGCCCCTCAGCCAGCGGCCTTGAGCGCCGCGATGACATCGTCGGGATCAAGCCGCAGGACATAATTGGCGTCGACGAAAGCCTTGATGATCTTGCCGTCGGCCCCGACTACATATGTCGCCGGGATCGGCAACTCGAAGGTCTCGGTCCCGTTGAAGGCCGGGAGATCGATGCCGAAACCTTCATAGATCGGGCGCAGTTCCTCGGCCAAGGTGAACACCAGGCCAAACTTGCGCGCCATTTCATTGCCGTGATCGCTCAGCACGTCGAAACTAACCTGGTTCTTTTCGGCGGCTGAAAGCGAATGATCCGGGGTTTGCGGCGAAACCGCAACCAGCGTTGCGCCGAGATCTTCGAGTTCCGGAAGTCGATCCTGGAATGCTTTTAGTTCGAGATTGCAGTAAGGGCACCATTCGCCGCGGTAAAAACTGATTACGACCGGGCCCTTGGCCAGAAGGTTCTTGCTCGAAACCGTTCCGCCCTTGTGGCTTGGCAATTCGAAATCAGGGACGGTGTCTCCCTCGGCAAGGCACTTGTTCTCTATGCCCGACGCCTTCAGCTTCTCGGTCACACCTAGAATAATAGCAAGCTTTTCCGGCGGGATCTGGGCCGCCATCTGAGCCGAAAACTGCTGGATCTGTTCGGTTAGGGACATGTTGTCGTTTCTCCATTTTTGGTACCCGGTCTTGGTTACTAAAGATTACGGGCGCAGGCCAATCACCTATTCGCGAGCGCCGCGGTCGCGACAGGGGCCGCGATGTTCCAGCTCTTTTTCATGTGCCGTTAAGGATTTGCCTTTAAACCGGGTGGATCTGATCAGTTTCTTTGCCGGATAAGGTGCAGGACAATGAAAACCTTCATTTACGAAATTCCCAGTGAATGGCTGGGAGAGGTTGAAACCGGTGAAATCGAAGCTGAGGACGAGAATGACGCCCAACGTCAGCTGAGGGTCAAGTTCCTGTTGCCGAGATTGCCCGAAGGCACTGTGATCAGGGACAAGGAAGCGATTCACGACGCGGAACAGGCCGTCAAGTCGGGCCGGCTGAGGCACCTTCTGAGCGTGTTGACCAACCACTATAAGTGGCGTCGAGGCGAACCCGACGGCGAGCGGGCCGACCTGCGTGGCCTCAATCTTAGCAATCTTGTCCTTGCCGGGACTGATTTCGTCGACGCCGACCTGTCGGGCGCCAATCTGTCCGGATGCGATTTGACGGACGCGGACTTCCGGCGAGCGAACCTCTATAATGCGTCAATGCGCGGCGCGAAATTGAGTGGCGCCAATCTAAGCCACGCCAATCTGTCAGATGCGGACCTGCGCTACGCGGTGGTGACCGGCGCCAATCTGGACGGTTCGGATTTGTGGCGCGCAAACCTTGCGGGCTGCGTCATCGCCCCAAAAATTCTTCACTCCGCGCTGGGCTGTGTGACCAGCATCAAGGACAAATAGGCCGGCGGAACAGGCGCATGATGAAAGCTGCTCTAGCGGCTGCTGGAGCGGCGCTTTAGAAGGCGGAACAGCAACCACAGCGTCGAGGCGCCGACCAAAAACGCGAGCCAGATCCAGCCGCCTTCGTCCATTAGTTGATCGCCCATCACCACCATCAGCGTGGTCATTGGTAAAATGCCCAAACCGGTGGCCCATAGAAAAGTCCACCATCGAAGGTGCGTCAGTCCTGCCGCGACATTGATCAGGTTGAACGAAATTACCGGAATAAATCGGCTTACGAACAAGGCGCCGGCGCCTTCGCGCTCAACCCAGCAATCAATCCTCCGCCAGTTTTTTTCGGCCACGACGCGGCGGACGAAGCGCTCGCCCAACAATCGGGTCAGCCAAAATGCCAGGGCGGCGCCGACCATGGCGCCGGTCCAGGTGATCACAGTGCCCCACAGCGGGCCATAGGCCATGCCGTTGGCAATGGCGATGAATTCAGCCGGGAACGGCACAAAGCAATGAACGATCATCAGGGCAATGGAAGCCAGCACCCCCCACGTGCCCCATGACAGGATGAGTTCCTGGAATTCGGCGGTCGAATAGCTTTGCTGGAGCTGCCCGAGCCAGACATAAAGCGCATAGCCCGCCGCCAGAACCGCGGCAACGGCGAGGATGAGAGCCACAGGCGCGTTGGGCCGAACAGGGCCGGTCTCAGGTTCCAAGCTGCCAGCAGTCACGTTCCCCCCTAAGATTGCGCAATCCCCTCGTCCCTTGGCTTGTTTAGCAAGTTCGAGCTGCAACAGGCAAGGGCGACTGCCAATTTCCTTTAGATCCGAAAACGCCCTAGGCTTTCGCGGCGCCCAGCCTGACGAATGTCTGGGCGCGCCAGATAAGGGCCGGGACCAGGATGCCGAGATAGGCTCCGGCGACCACGTCGGAAAGAAAGTGAACCCCCAGCACCAATCGGCTGAGCGCCATCGAAACCGCGAATGCCATCAGCATGGGCCGGGCTCCGGCCAGGTGGCGACCTGCGACACTCGCCAGCGCAAAAGCGCAAGCGGTATGTCCCGACGGAAACGATCTCAAAAGAGGGCCGATCGAGAAAAACTGAAAATCATAAAGGCCGGCGTCGAAAAAAAGCTCGGGCCGGGGCCGGGCGAACAGGATTTTCAGGGTTGCAACGACGACCCAGGTGCTTATGAGGGCGACCGAAATGTAAAGGACATCACGGGCCCGGGCCATGTCCCGGGCTCGAAGCCGCCACCCGACTGGAATGCCCGCGACCGCCGCCAAGTACCAAAACCATGGCAAGCCCAATGCCGACACCAGCGCGGCGGCATCACTTACAATCGAGGGCGGGTGGTGAAGCGCCATCGCAAGTGGCTTGTCGAAGAAAAAAATCGAAACGGCGCAGAAACCTGCAATCGCTAGAAAAGTGACTATTCTGTTGGACATTAATTAGCCTCTGGCGGCGCCGGGTATTGGGCGGTTTTCAGGTTGTGGCAAAAGCAACTGGTTTCCCCCCTGCTGCACCCGGCCTGCCGGGCCCTAATGCACCAGAAGCAGTGGCAGATCGCTGTTTGTTAGCATGTACCGTGTAACGCCGCCCAGAATCATTTCGCGCCAGCGGCTATGCGTGTAGGCGCCCATTACAATTAATTCGGCGCCAAGATTTTTGGCTTCGCCAAGCAACAGGGCGCCGAAGGACTCATGGCCGGTCCTGGTTCGGACCGGTTCAATCGCAATTCCGTGCCATGACATATAGTTCGATAAGCCCGCGGCGTCAGGTAAATCCTCCGATGGTTCCCCCGCTGTCATCACGAAGGCGTGCTCGGCTTGGGCGATAAATGGCATTGCGAAAGCCACGGCGCGCGCTGCCTCGGCGCTGCCGTTCCAGGCAATGGCCACCGATTTGGGAAAGCTGAACGCACCTGAGGCCGGCACCACCAGCGCCGCCCGGCCGGAGCGGAACAGAATGCCTTCCAGTACACCGGCCCCACCTTCCTTGTCGGCATCGCCAGGCCGTCTGACCACCGACAGGTCGGCGATCCGGCTTCGTGAGGCAATAACCTGCGCCTCGTCACCAATTGCTTCCTCCCACCCGGCGGTTGCCTCATTGGCCGGGTGCGGCCGCTCGACCAGTGGCGCCGACGCTGCCCGCCGGATTCTGTCGAATGTGGCCCGGGCGGTCGCGCATTTTTCAAGACCATCGCGCTCGGCGGCGTTGCACAGCTCCTGAATGATGTCGGCGGTCATTCCCTCACCGACATAGGGAATCGCGGCTCGGGGGTCCGCCCGGACATGCAGGCCGGCGACGTGGCTGCCGAATGCCTTGCCCACCGCGAATGCCGCCTCGACGTTCGCGGCAACAGAATCGGCGTGTGAAACCGGCGCCAGTATTACCCTGATTTCCATCGCCCTCACTCCCGCATCACTTGAGGTCTTGCGAATAGATTAGCAAAAAACGCCCATAAAGAGTTGATAAAAAAGAATTGCTTGATAACAAGGGGCGAATTTCAGGCAGTCGGGAGTTGCGCCCGGAACCGGCGCTTCCTATTTCTTGTTTAGCCTTTATGGGATCATTTGACGCCGGGTGAAGCAACCACGGGAGCGCGCAATGGTGACCGCCTGGGCGCCGTCAATGAACAAGACCTTGAATCTCAAGCCGGGCCACGCCCTGGACGGTCTTGAAACGGACGGCGACGGGCGCGAATCCCAGGCTGTGACCACCATTCGAATCGGCGCCAAGGCGACGCTTTTTTTTGAGGGCGATCGGATCCGTGATCTTCTGGAGGTGGTCGACGGCACGGTCAAATTATTCAAGGCGATGGCCGACGGCCGGCGTCAGATTGTCGGGTTTTATTTTCCCGGCGGCGTTATCGGCGTGACCGCCGACGGTATTTTCCACTATGACGCCGAGACCGTTACCGATGTAATTTTAAGGCGTTATTCCAGGCTTGGCCTGAACAGGGCGATGAAAAACGATCCCATGATCGGGAAGCTCCTGTTCCAGCTCACGTCAACCGAGCTTGCGATGACCCATCGGCATATGCTTCTGCTCGGGCGTAAGAATCCGGTTGAAAAAGTCTCTACATTCCTGCTCGATCTGGCGCGCCGGCAAAGCCAGATACTGGAACCCGGCCACATGCTCGACCTGCCCATGGGGCGCGGCGATATCGCCGATTACCTGGGCTTGACCATCGAAACCGTCAGTCGAACGATTTCCCGGTTGCGCAAGGCCCACATCATTGGTCTCGTTCACGCAAATCTGGTGGTGTTGAAGGACCCGGCTCGCCTTTCGGCCTGGGCCGAGGGACGGGACCCATGCCGGCCAGGCGCTTGCGGCCATCGGGGCCGCTGAGACCGGGCAACTCATGATCGCCGTGCGCCTTGAAATTATTCATCCCGCATTCAAGTGATCTAGGGTATGGTTGCCGCCATGCGACACATGGCGGTCATAGGCGCAGCCCTTATCGTGGCGATGGTTTGGGGGATGGCCGCGGCGGCGCGGCCCAGCGGCAACAGGCCGGGTCCGGGCGCCGTGGTCGAGCATGCGAAACGGATGGCCCAGAAACCGGACCGCGGCCCCGCTGACCAGTATCGGCCGACGCCCAGGGATCATGACCGGACCCTTGATGATTTCCGGCACGGCCGCATCAGGCCGTTTTCCGAAATTCGACGCCGGGTGGTTCGTCAAATCGGTGGCCGCATTATCGATGCGGAACTTGACCGTTATTCCAAGCCGTGGGTCTACAAGGTCCGGGTGCTGACGGATGACGGCAATGTGCTTGCGGTCCGGCTGGACGCGCAGTCCGGGCGGATACTGAAAGTAACGGGGCAAAAAAAACGATGAGGCTTTTGGTTGTCGAGGATGATCCGGATTTGGCGCGGCAATTGGCGGAGGCGCTTCGCGACCAGGATTATGCGGTGGATCAGGCGTTTGACGGCGAGGAAGCGGAGTTCCTGGGCGACACCGAATCCTACGACGCGGTGGTGCTGGACCTCGGCCTTCCCATGGTTGACGGGATCACCGTGCTGAAGCGCTGGCGCGAGAGCGGCAAGTCAATGCCGGTTCTGATCCTGACCGCCCGTGACGCCTGGACTGAAAAGGTTGCGGGCTTTGACGCCGGTGCGGACGACTATGTCGCCAAGCCGTTCCAGATTGAGGAACTTTTGGCGCGGTTGCGCGCTCTGATCCGCAGGGCCGCCGGTCTTGCGCGGCCGGAACTCGAATGCGGCCCGGTCAGGCTCAATACCGTGCGGGCGACCGTCACCGTTGACGGCGAGGAAGTAAAACTCACCGGCCACGAATACAAACTGCTGTCCTATCTGATGCATCACCAGGGCCAGGTTGTGTCCCGGACCGAGCTGACCGAACATATTTACAACCAGGACTTCGACCGGGATTCCAATACGATTGAGGTGTTTATCGGCCGGCTGCGCAAGAAGCTCGCCGCGGATATCATCCATACCGTTCGCGGCCTGGGCTATCGCCTGGAGCCACCTGGTGGCAAGGCGTAGCTCCCTTACAGTCCGGTTGGTGGCGAGCGCCGGGCTGTGGACGGTCGGCTCGTTGATGATTGGCTTCGTATTGCTGTCGGTGCTGTTCCGGCACTCGGTGGAGCGCGCCTTCGATGCCCGCCTCTCGGTAATCCTGGAAAACCTGATCGCCGTGACCGAAGCCGATGGGACCGGGGAGTTGCGGCTTCGCCAGCCCCTGGTCGAGCCACGGTTTTCCCAACCTTATTCCGGTTGGTACTGGCAGGTCACGCCAAGGAACGGCGTGGCGCTTCGATCCCGCTCGTTGTGGGACCAGACAATGAAGCCGGACCTTACCGAGTTTGATCGCTTCGAGCACCGCTATTATTCGGCGGGACCTGACCAGCAGTCGGTTCGAATCATCGAGCGGGACATCACACTGCCTGGCGCCACCGAGCCTTTCCGGTTCGCAATTGCCGCCGAGACATCCGATATTTCGCGGGAGACCGCCGCCTTCGATCGCGCCTTGTTGTGGTCGTTAGGGGGACTTGGCATCAGCCTTACCTTGGCGGCTCTGGTCCAGATCCGGTTCGGATTGCGGCCCCTGAGGAAAATCCGCTCGTCTCTGGCCGGGGTGCGTTCAGGCGAAACCCAGCGGCTGGATGACGATTTCCCGACCGAGATCATGCCGCTTGTGGCCGAACTCAACGCCCTGCTCGATCACAATGCCGAGGTTCTGGAACGGGCGCGCACCCATGTCGGCAATCTGGCTCACGCCCTCAAAACGCCGCTGTCGGTGCTCGCCAACGAAGCGCGGGACGCGGAAGGGACACGGTCCGAATTGCTGGAACGGCAAATCACCTTCATGCGCCGGCATGTCGATCATTATCTGACGCGGGCACGAACCGGGGGCGCCGGAACGGTGATCGGAACCCGGACCGAGGCTGTGCCGGTGGTCGAGGATCTGCGTCGGGCGCTCACGCGTATTCACGTTGAACGAGGCATCGCCTGCCAGATCAACACTCCGCACGAAGCCCGTGGGTTGGTGTTCGCCGGCGAGCGTCAGGACCTGGATGAGATGCTTGGCAATCTGATGGACAATGCTTTCAAATGGGCGGCGGAACGGGTCGAGGTGACGTTGGCGCGCACGGCGAATTCCTTGATCATCACGGTTGACGACGACGGTCCCGGCATCGCCGAGGAACAACGCGATGCGGTGTTCGCGCGCGGCAACCGGTTTGATTCCGCCGTGCCTGGCAGCGGCCTGGGGCTTGCGATAGTGCGTGATATCGCGGCACTTTGCGGCGGCCAAATCAGACTTCAGGATTCACCGCTGGGTGGTCTGCGGGCGGAACTGACCCTGCCGGCCGCGCAATAACCAAAGCACTTTCAGGTGCGCGGTTGTGCGAAGGCGCCCTGCTCGGCGCCCGCCATGAGGCGGCGGAAATCGTTCCCGTCGACATGGACCAGGCTGCAATGATCGCCACCCTCGAAAAAGATATCGTTCTTGCCCTCCAGCGCGCTATCCATGATCATCTCGACCTGGTAGGGCTGACCGATCGGTGGGATCGCGCCGATCGAGCAGTCCGGAAACACGGTTGCGATTTTGTCTTCGGTGGACAGGCCGAGACGACGGTCGAGCTGGAACCGGATATTCCGAAGATTGACGCGACTACTGGCCGGAATCACGGCGAGGACAAACCCCGCCTCATCCTCCAGCAGCACACCTTTTGCCACACTGTCGCTCGCGACGTGGGCCGATTGGGCGGTGTCGGTGGATGAGGCGGTGGCGCGGTGAACGACGACCTCATATGGGATATGACGATTGTCGAGGTAATGTTGCAAACTAAGCGCTATTGCCATGACAGCACTCCTTTCCCCGGAATTGTGCCGATTGGATAATTTCCATCGGCTTTCCCTGTGCTCGGAAAGGACGTGGCGGTACAGTCGTGGTCAGCCAGATCCAATCTGGCCCGCGGCTATCCGAACGCCCTGACGCGGCACTGCGGATACCTAACTGAGAGGATACCTCCGGCGTGAGGTGAAGGAAAGTGCTCTATCCGGTATTCGTCACTCGAGAGTGCAAAGGGCGTCGTTGCGATTCACGGTGTAGCCGCCCTTGACGTCATCGAAATAGATCACCTGAACCACCAGGCGGGTCAGGGAAAAGGTGCGGTACATCATGCAGCCGTCTTGGTCGCGGCCGATCGGAACCAGATAGAAATCCTCACCGCGCTTGATGGCGCCTTCGGGCAATTTGGGCGTTGGCGTGGCTGGGCCCGGTTCGGGAGGTGGGGCCTCGCGCTCCGTGGTTTGGCCGGCTGCGCAGGCGCTGGCCAACAGGGCTGTGACGGCCGCAAGGACGACCGGGAACCGCATTTCGTCTGCTCCTAAAAGCTCTTGCTTATCTCCAAGAATAGCGAAAGTGCGCCGGGCGCGCCAGCGGCGTGGCCCGGATTAATTTGATAAAGCAAATTGGTCTGGATCGAAAAATCCTGGCGACTGGCGATGCGATAGGCAAGTTCGAAATCAATTTCCCGGCCGCTGGGCGCCAGGTCCACCGTCCCGGTGTCGCGGAATATGGCGTCGGACAGGAAATCCCTGCCGGTCGCGATTTCCAGCGTGGCGCTTGCACGGTCGACCCGCAGTGGCTGGGACAGGTTCACGGCCAGCCAATCGCCCTTCTGGAACAGGTCGAAGGTCATCGCGCCGACATTAAAGCCGCTGGCGCGAATTGAGGAAAAATCGCTCAGCAACTCAAACCCGGCTTCATGAATTCTGGTCAGGCCTTGGGAAAATTGACCGACCAACAGCCAATTCCTGGCGATCGGCATCGTGCCTGAAACGGTGGCGAACAGGGTGGTCGCGCCATCAACGCTGTCGAAGGCGCCCCGGGCGGCGCTGTCAAGAAAGCCGCCGCGTTCAAGAACCGAGCCGACCTCCACACCGAAGCTCGCGCCCGATTCAGATTTTCGCTTGATCGACAAAACATTGCCGACGGCGCGCCGGTCGCTGCCAAAGTCGCTGTGGTCGAGCGGTTTGCCTACCGCGGTCGCCAGCCGGATATCGGTGCCATTGTCAAACCGGTAGCTCAGCGCCAGGCTGTTTTCCTGTTGCACCAAAGCAGCGAATGGCGAGGGCCGGGCGCCGGGCGACAGCAGGTCGCCGCCGCCGTCATGCCTGTCCCCATAAATCGTGCCGCCGGAAAAGCCGGTTCCGCCCGAAACCGTGACAGCCGCGTGTCGGCCCCAACTGGTTGTGAATGAGAAAGACAGGTCCCGATAGCGCGGCGTCAGACTTTCGCGAAGGTCAAGATAGGACCGGGTGCTTGAGAACGCCTCGCCGTCGGTGAAAGCCTCGTGGTCCGAAAACGCGATCGACAAGCTCTGACGGTTCGACAGCCGCACATAATGTGCGTTCCGGCGCGCCGAGTTGCGGGCGCGAAGCAGAAGGTCGGGTGTCGCACCGGGACGAATGATCAAATCACGCAGGTCGAATGAAAAGGTGCGGCTGAAAGAGTCGAGCACGATGCCCCTGGACAGCAGGCTCTGACCGGCAAGCGCATCCCCGAATGCCGATCCCAGGCTGATGGCGCTCGATGCAACATCGAAGCCCGGCTGCGCGACTGTGGTCCCCATGGGCAGCGACAGGGTGCCGAGCGGCGACAAGGCCGCGCCGATGTTCAGTTTTCCGCGCCCGAAAAAGGTGTCGGTGCCGATGGTTCCCAGATCGTCGGCGGAGGTGAAAAGAATCTCGACAATTTCCTGGGCCGAGAGATTGGGAAACCTCTCCCAAAGCAGCGCGATCGCCCCCGAGACGTGCGGCGCGGCAAAAGAGGTTCCGCTGACCGAGAACAGAATGTCGTTGAGACTGATGGTGATGACGCCTTCACCGGGGGCGGAGAGGAAAAAATCCTGAAGCTCCGGACCGGCGAAATTGCTGAAGTCCGATAAAGCATCGAGGTTGTTGATCGCACCGGCGATTACGACCTGTCCGTTGATCAAGGGGTCCGCGGCGATGGCCGCCAGGCCATTGTTGATCGCCGCCTGAGATTCATTGCCCGCGGAAACGATCATGATCGCGCCCGCATTGGCCGCGGCGCGCATCGAAGCCCCACAAACCCTGGGGCTGACGGCCATCGAAGAGCACAGCGTAAATCGTTTGGCCGTTCTCACTCCAGAATTCGTGACCGGCCCCCTCGCCGTTGGCCAACTCAAAGGCAGGACGTGTGCCGGCTCCGTCCGAGCGAACCAGCCAAGGCCGATGCACGACATGCCACTTGATATGAATGTTGTACATGACGAGGTTGGGATCCGCCGGACAACAGTTCGGGTGACCCATAGGTGACGTATTTTCAATGAGATATCGGGTTTTTCCGCTCTTCAGGTCAATAACGATAAGAGCG
>JBHHWG010000023.1:0-37105 GCA_046756385.1 Sphingomonadales bacterium
GCCCTTCTCCATGATCAGGGCGAACGGCAGCGAGGATTGCTTAAACGCCGCCCTCGCGGCGTCGAGCGCCGGCGCGACCTCGTCTGGCGACATCGGGAACGGCCGGTGATCGATATTTAACGTCTCAAGCAGGTCGCCGATGATCCGGCCCATGACTTCGTGCTGGGGTTCGTCTCCAAGCCCGGGTCGGCCGCGCCAGGTGACGATCAGCAGGACTGGGATGCGAAACGGGTGGCTGAGCGATGTGAGCGGGTTCACCATATTGCCAAGGCCCGAGTTCTGGCCCATCACCACCGCCTGGCGGCCGGCAAGCCATGCGCCCGCCGCGATGGCCACGGCCTCTCCCTCGCTGGTCGCGCCAACATAATTGATTCGGGGAGCATCGATCGCGCGGTTGATCAAGGGGGTGAGGAACGAGCAGGGCACGCCGGTATAAAAATTGAAACCCTGCCGGAACGCCGGCTCCAGGAATTCATCGGCCTCAATCATTGGGGGCCTCAATCATTGGGGGCCTCAATCATCGGGCCGGCTCACAACATGTCGCGGGCATCGGCGAGGTCATAGACGTCATTCACATCGATCCAATGGCCGGCGATATAAAGAACCGTAAGCTTGTGGCCGGCCGCCACCAACCGGTTGAACAGGGTGGCCATGGGGGCGGTCTTCAGGCTGCCGTCCCGGCGCATGGCATCGAGCTCCCGGACCACGAGCCGGCAACCGGCGTCGGAAAATCTGGCCAGCCCGACCCAGCGGCCGTGGGCGCAAGCCGGATCGGCGCCGCCGTCGATGCGCCTGAGATAAACAGGTTCGTCGTCGAGAAAATCGCCGGTGAACGGTTTGGTGCATTGCGCCAGGTCAAGTTTCCCGGTGCGGCTGACGTCGGTGCGCTTGCCCCACAGGGCATCCACCGTCAAAATGATATCACCGTTGACGGCCAGCAACTGGTCCAGGATGTATTTGCGAAACACGATGTCGCCGAACGACAGCACACAATTGCCTGTCAGCTTGCCGGATGCGCAGGCAAGCGAAGCCACCTCGCCACGCCCGGCATAGGCGTCGTTGTCCACGGTTTCGACAGTGGGCAAGTCGACCGCTTCTTTCTTGTAGCCGCGCACCACCGTGATATCGCGCAGGCCCGAATCGTTAAAAGCCCCGACGATGCGCCTTAAGATCGGTTTGCCGCCGACTTCGAGCATGCATTTGGGCCGGTCCTCGGTGAGAGGGCCCAGAGCCCGGCCTCGCGACGCCGCGAGCACGATTGCGCGGCCGGCATCATCGCGCCTGGCCAGATAACGCCCTTCGGCGCTGATCAGCTCGCGATTGCCGTCAATGTCGAAAAGCTCGCGCATGCTGGCGATGCGGCCTTCCACGCCGGTCAGGCTTTGCTCCTCGAAAATCCGGCGGCTGGTGTCGCGCATGGCCGACAGCGAGGCGCGCAGATTATGGTTGGCCCAGATCACCATCGAAATGCCGGCGCGTCGGAACTGTTCCGTCGGCGCCGCGTAATAGGTGGTCGGCACAATCACGAGCGGGGCCCGTCCCGCCCATTCCTTCGCGAATGCCTGGATCTCCCCGGCATCTGATTTCTTGGAATGGATCAAGATCCCGTCGGCGCCGGCGTCGACATAGGCTTCCGCCCGCTTCAATGCCTCGTCAAGGCCCCAGCCGGCGATCAATGCCTCGACCCGCGCGATGATGGAGAAATCGGGATCGAACTGACTATCCTTGCCGGCCTGGATCTTGCCGCTGAATTCCTCGATGTCGGCCAGCGGCTGGCGCTCGCCGATAAACGAGTTGGTTTTCGGAAACAGCTTGTCCTCGATGCATACCGCGGCGATGTTGCGTTGGCACAGCTTGACGACCAGGCGGCGGAAATTGTTGAAATTGCCATAGCCGGTGTCGCCGTCGAGCAGGATCGGGATCGAGGTCGAGTCCGACATGAATTCGAGAACTTCGAGAATCTGGGTCCACGACGCCTCGTTGCTGTCGCGCAGGCCCAGCGCCGACGAGATCGCCAGCCCGGAAGCCCAGATGCCTTTGAACCCGGCCTCCTCGACGATTTTTGCCGACAGCCCGTTGTGGGCCTCCATCAGGAATGAAAGTTCAGGGGAAGCGAGCCGCGCCCTGAATTGCGCCGCCTTGGAAGGCGCGGTTTCCTGGAGGGCTGCAAATGGCTGAACTGGAGCCATCTTGATCATGTGTCGCTTATCGGGCTAGTGGTTGATCAAAAGATGTTAAATGATCTAGGCCGGGTCCACAATAAATCGGCGTGCAAAATAACGGGATTGTGTAATTAATACGGATACCCGATAACACTTTCGTGTCAACAAGCAGAAGTGGTTTCACTGTGAACGAGAAATTAGTGCGATTTCCAGGTACGGCAACGGCGGGCGACTGCAATGACTGACCCATTAGTCTGGCTCGCCGGCCTGACGGCTGTGATCTGGCTCTACCTCTTGGGGTTTCATCATCGTTTTTGGCGAGCCGACCAGCGGCTCGACCATGATTTGCCGGAGCCCGAGCGTTGGCCCGGTGTGGTCGCCGTGGTCCCGGCGCGCAACGAAGCCGAAGTCATTGGCCGCACGCTTGGGGCCTTGGCCGCGCAGGTCTATCCGGGCGCGTTTTCGATTGTTCTGGTCAACGATTCGAGCACGGACGGCACCGGCGAAATCGCCCGGAACATCGTGAACGCGGGCCTCCTGGCACCGGTACAGGTGCTCGATGGGCGGCCTCTCGCGGAAGGCTGGACCGGCAAGCTGTGGGCGCTCGATCAAGGCGTGGCGCAAGCCCGGACCATGGCGCCCGACGCCAGCTATCTGTGGTTTACGGATGCCGATATCGAGCATGATCAGGACACTTTGCGCCGGCTGGTCGCCAAGGCCGAGGCAGGACGGCGCGATCTGGTGTCGCTCATGGTGCGGCTTAGCTGCGAAAGCTTTTGGGAGCGGCTGATCATTCCGGCTTTCGTATTTTTCTTCCAAATGCTGTACCCGTTTCCAGCGGTCAACAGGGATGGCGTCAAGATCGCCGGTGCGGCCGGGGGGTGCGTGCTATTGCGCCGTGCGATGCTGGATCGAATCGGCGGGATCGAGGCCATCAAGGGCGCGTTGATCGACGATTGCGCTCTGGCCGGGGCGGTCAAGCGGAGCGGCGGCGGACTTTGGCTCGGCCTTGGCGAGGAAAGCCGCGGCATTCGCCCGTACCAGGGTCTCGGAGAGTTGTGGGACATGATCGCCCGCGGCGCTTACACCCAGCTCCGTTTTTCCCCAATGCTGCTGGTTGGAACCGTGGCCGGCATGGCGATCACCTATTTGGCGCCGGCTTTGATTGGCGCGGGCTTTTTGGTGCACCAGAATCCGGCCGCCGGTATGCTCGGCGCCGGGGCGTGGCTGCTGATGATTGGGTGCTATGCGCCAACGCTAAGCTATTATCGGCTGCCATGGGTGAACGGGCTTTTGTTGCCCATCGTCGCCGGGCTGTACACCCTCATGACCATCGATTCGGCGTGGCGGCATTGGCGCGGACGCGGCGGCCAATGGAAGCAGCGCCACTATGCGGCCCGGAAAACGGACAGTTGTTAAGAGCGGTGTAAACCGGGCCTAAGCCGCGGCTTCGCTGCCGGCGAGCTTCTTGCCGACGGCGCGCTTGATCCGCTTTGCCTTCAGCGACAGCTTCGAATCCGCCGTTTTCAGCAGATAGCTGTCGAGACCGCCATTATGCTCGACCGAGCGCAGACCGTTCGCGCACACCCGGAAGCGGAAGGTCTCGCCCAACGCATCGCTGATCAGTGATGCATTTTGAAGATTCGGCAAATAACGCCGGCGCGTTTTGTTATGAGCGTGGCTGACATTGTTTCCGGTCAGAACGCCTTTGCCAGTGAGTTCACAGCGTCGCGCCATGGCTAAATTCCAGTATCTCGGTCGTTAAAACAATCACAGAATGCGCCGATCACCGGCGGCTGGCCGCGAGATATAAGATAGACCGTCGGCTTCGTCAAGAATTCCTGTCGCTACCTTCGCCGGAAGTATGGGCGGCGAGGATTTCCCACGCCGCCGCGGCCGGTGTAAGGGTGCCGGCGGCCACATCCCTTGCCAGCTTGCGGGCTGTCGCGGCGGCTTTGCGATCCTGCTTGAGATGCTCAATCAGGCCGGTCTCGACATCGCGCCACATCCAGGTCGTCGCCTGCTCGGCCCGGCGTTTAACGAGGGCGCCGGATTGCTCCCGCGAGGTTCGGAATGCCTCGATCCGCCGCCAGACTTCTTCAATTCCCCGTTGCTCCCGGGCGGACGTCAGCACGATCTCGGGTTTCCAGTCCCGCTTGCCGGGACGCAGCAGGCCGAGCGCGCCGCCGTACTGAGCGGCCGTTTTGGTGGCCGCACTGCGCAACGCGCCGTCCGCCTTGGTCACCACCATCAAATCGGCCAACTCCACGATGCCGCGCTTGATGCCCTGAAGTTCGTCGCCGCCCGCGGGGTTGAGCAGCAGGATGAACATGTCGACGAGATCGTAGGCGGCGGTTTCCGACTGGCCGACGCCCACCGTCTCCACGATCACCACATCGAATCCCGCCGCCTCGACCAGGGCGATGGTGTCGCGGGTGCCACGGGCGACGCCACCGGCGGTGCGTCCTGACGGCGACGGGCGGATAAAGGCGTTTGGATCGCGGGACAGGGTTTCCATGCGGGTCTTGTCCGCCAGGATCGAGCCGCCGCCCCGTGTCGAGGACGGATCGACCGCCAGCACCGCGACCTTGTGGCCGTGTGCGGTGAGATGGCCGCCGAAGGCTTCGATAAACGTCGATTTACCGACCCCCGGCGAACCCGAAATGCCGAGCCTGATCGATCGGCGGGTGTCGGGCAACAGGTGGGCCAGCAAGTCGCGGGCCTGGGCCCGATGATCGTCGCGGACCGATTCGATCAAGGTAATGGCGCGCGCCAGCGCCTGCCGGTTCCCGGCGGTTATTTGGCTGGCGAGTTTGTTTGCCGCAACCATGCTCACCCGGCGTCGGACCGTCCGCCAAGCAGCGCCAGCACTTCTTCCGCCGCCTCGGTAATGTTGGTGCCGGGGCCGAAAATCGCCGCGACGCCCGCATCGTGCAGAAAGTCATAATCCTGGGCCGGGATCACCCCGCCGCACACCACCTTGATGTGGCCGGCGTCCTGTTGCGCCAGCGCATCGATCAATTGCGGCGCCAGGGTCTTGTGACCGCCGGCCTGGCTCGACACGCCAATGACATGGGCGTCATTCTCGATCGCCTGGCGCGCGGCCTCCTCAGGCATTTGGAACAGCGGCCCGATATCGACATCGAAACCGAGATCGGCAAATGCCGTGGCGATGACCTTGGCGCCCCGGTCGTGACCGTCCTGCCCCATCTTGACGACCAGGAGGCGGGGCCTGCGGCCCTCCCGGTCCACAAACGCTTCGACCTTGCGCCGAATCATCGCCAGCCTCTCCTCATTGCCATAGGCCGATCCGTAAACGCCGGACACCGACCGGGTTTCCGCCTTATAGCGCGTGAAAACCTGTTCCAGCGCGGCGGATATCTCGCCCAGGCTGGCCCGCGCCCGCGCCGCCTCGACGCTGGCTTCGAGCAGGTTCTTATCGCTTTTCGCGGCCCTGCTCAGCGCTTCGAGAGCGGCCTGACAGCGGGCTTCATCACGGTTTTTGCGAACCTCGCGAAGGCGCGCGATCTGCGCCTCGCGCACCGCCTTGTTGTCAATTTCACGAATCTCGACCGGCGGCTCGTTGTGGGGCGGGTGTTTATTGACCCCGATGATGACCTGCTCGCCGGCATCGATTCGCGCCTGCTTTTGCGCCGCGGCCTCCTCGATCATCAGCTTTGGCACCCCGGCTGTAACGGCTTTCGTCATGCCGCCCAGGCGCTCGATCTCATCGATCAGCCGGGTGGCCTCGGTGGCCAGCGATTGCGTCAGCGATTCGACATAATAGCTGCCGCCCAATGGGTCGACGACCTTGGTCACGCCGCTTTCCTCGGCCAGAATGAGCTGGGTGTTGCGGGCGATTCGCGCCGAGGCTTCGCTGGGCAGGGCCACCGCTTCGTCAAACGAATTGGTGTGAAGGCTCTGGGTGCCGCCGAGCACCGCCGCCATCGCCTCATAGGCGGTGCGCACGACGTTATTGTAAGGGTCCTGCTCGGTCAGCGAGACCCCCGAGGTCTGACAGTGGGTCCGCAACATCAGGGAGCGCGGATCCCTGGCGCCGAATTCCTTCATGATCCCGGCCCATAACTGGCGCGCCGCCCGCAGTTTGGCGATCTCCATGAAGAAATTCATGCCGATCGCGAAGAAGAACGACAGCCGGGGCGCGAATTTGTCGATATCCAAACCCCGTTCAAGCGCCCGCCGGACATATTCCTTGCCGTCAGC
Source organism: Sphingomonadales bacterium (assembly GCA_046756385.1). Taxonomy (GTDB): domain Bacteria; phylum Pseudomonadota; class Alphaproteobacteria; order CAZZKF01; family CAZZKF01; genus JBHHWG01. Next base: position 6,387 of record JBHHWG010000023.1, read on the forward strand.
CAGGGTGAACGCCAGTTCCTGGACCTGGGTGGCGCCAGCCTCCTGCATGTGATAGCCGGAAATCGAAATCGAATTGAACCGCGGCATGTTATGGGCGGTATAGTCGATGATGTCGGCGACGATCCGCATGGACGGCTCGGGCGGATAGATGAAGGTGTTGCGAACCATGAACTCCTTGAGGATGTCGTTCTGGATCGTGCCCGAGAGCTGTTCCGGCGCAACCCCCTGCTCCTCGGCCGCGACGATGTAAAACGCCAGGGTCGGCAGCACCGCGCCGTTCATGGTCATCGACACCGACATGCGGTCAAGCGGAATGCCGTCGAACAAAATCTTCATGTCCTCGACGGTATCGATGGCCACGCCCGCCTTGCCGACGTCGCCGGCAACCCGCGGATGATCGGAATCGTAGCCGCGATGAGTGGCGAGATCGAACGCCACCGACAGGCCCATTTGTCCGGCGGCGAGATTGGCCCGGTAAAAGGCGTTCGATTCCTCGGCGGTCGAAAAGCCGGCATACTGGCGCACGGTCCAGGGCCGGTTGGTGTACATGGTCGCCCGGACGCCGCGCGTGAATGGTGCGAAGCCGGGCAGGCCGCTGGCGTCCTCAATCCCTTCCAAATCATCGGCTGAATAGAGCGGCTTGACCGCCAGGCCTTCCGGCGTCCGCCAGATCAAATCGTCGGGATCGGCGCCCCGCAGTTCCTTGGCCGCCAGTTTGTGCCAATCGTCCAAAGTAGAGTTCGTGGAATCGACCATGGGGGTATCTCAACCTGATGCTCTGCTGTCCAAGGCGCAGCGCAGTATTGCGGCGTGTCCCGCTTAAGTCAAATTGCCGGGCGTCACGATTTTGGCCCTGTCAAATAAAGCTGAAACCGGGATGCGCAGCTTGCGGGCGATCAACAGGACGGCGCACAGGGTGGTTTCCAGCCGTCCATCCTCAACAGCCTCAAGAATCGAGACGGCGGTTCGCAGAAGTCCCGCCATTTCCTCAACCGTGATGCCCAGGCTGTCCCGATGGACGCGGATATTCGTCCCCAGATTGCGCAGGAATGGCTCGAATTCCCGCTCCAGAAATTCCGCGTACGCCGCGTCACTCGCCAATGGCCGAGCGTGACTGAAAAAGGGTTGGAAACGTTCCTTGAAAACCCCGTCGAAGTGGTCGTCCCGCGCCATGTCGTGTCCTCCCTTGTTTCTGGCCATGTTCATTGGTAGCCGGGAGTCTAGCGACACGTAGCAACACGTGCGGGCTTATTCCCCTTTCGGGTCTTTTATTCGCCCACTCCCGGCCTCAAGAAAAACGAGAGGACGGTTCGGCATGTGTGTGCCACACACGCATCAGCGCCTTGGGTCTCAAACACATGAAACCCAAGGGCCGCCCCACTTAACGGCAGCGGGCGCCGGTTGCTAGCTGTGGAGTCTCACCAGGTTGTTCCCCCCTTCTCATGCGCCTGCACCCAGTAGGCGGCCAATAATTTTTCACGATAGTCTTCCCAGGCGTCATTAAATGCCGACAGGGCCTTTTTCAGGTCGTCGGAGGATTCGGACAGGAGGAAATCATACAAACAGGAATATTCGTCTTCCCACATTTTACCTGAATTCGCGAAGCATCCCACCATGCCAGTCGTCGTAAGCTCAACCTTCAAGCATTTACTCTCAATGATAGAGATTGGATGGTCTTCCCTGAAGACCAATTTATAAAATTGCTTGTCAGTTTCTCTTATGACACCGGCCCCTTGCCAGGCATATATACAACCTGAAGGATATCCGGGGACAGTATATAATTTTCATGTTCTCTCGCGACGGCGCTTAGGAAACTATATACTGTCCCCGTATCTTCCAACCCGAAAGGTAGCGACCCAAACATCAAACTGGGTGGCGCAGCCCGCCGGCTGACTACCCGACGAGCAATCCAACACGACAATTCTTCGTGGTGCAGCCGCTCATTACAAAGCGCGCAGGAAGAATCGTGTGATGAGTAGGTTCGATAACCAGCGTCAACGATGGATGAACGAACCTTCCCCTCCGAACCGTTACTCCATTAACATTGAGCGTGAGTTCCAAGTCGATGGCGCGCTCATCAGAACGAATCTGGATATTCGGGCCCTCAATGCGGTAGTCCCACACACCTGTAGCCACGGTCATTTCCCCCCGCTCAACCTGCAAAATGACAGCGCCATTTTGGTCGGTGAGAGTGATATCAAGGAGAAGGTAACCGTCCTCTCTCGTGAGCCCGAAAACAGTGCACCCACGGATTTGAATCGCCTCAAACCGACCGCCGTTGCTGTGAAAGGTAAACTCATAGACGTTTCCCCCGACTTCCAGTCGTCCTTCGTCGCCTACGAGTAAGATGGGATGAGGAGCGCTGTGATCCCGTGTCAGATTCATAGGATTATCTGCAGCTCGTTTTACGACCTCTTTGCTCAGACGTTTACTTGTTTTCTCTTGATGATGACCGGGGCATAACAAGACAATGTTGTCGGCTTGGTGACTTTGAACGATAGCGAAATCTTTGATATGTTCGTAGTGATATATGGGTAGTCCGCAAATTACACAACCAAACCCACATTTCTGCCGTACAGCTCGCTTCACGGGTTCTGGGATGTGGCGCGTAACAGGATCTGACGAAGGCCGTTGGTCTGTTTCCATTTTGCGCACCGTCTTGCACTTTAAGAGTGTGGCATTGAAACAGTTCCGAATACATAATTCTTTGGAGAACGCCAGACGCGGGCGCTCATAGCGAAAAATACCCTGACATCAAACCGCCCCACCCCCCTCACTCCGCCGCGATCGGCAGTATCGTGTCGAGCTTGATTTGTCTGAGGGCGAAGTTTGATTTAATCTGGAGGACGCCGGGGGCCTTGAAGACGAATTCTTGCAGGAAGTCGTTATAGGCGGCGACGCTGGGGGCCACGACGCGGAGCAGGATGTCGGAATCGCCGCTGGTGTAGAAACATTCCATCACCTCGGGCCGGGCCCGGATGGCGGCGGCGAAGTCCTCGGTCAGGGCTTCGGAATGGCGGCTCAATGTTATGTGGGCGAAAACGCATTCGCCGATCCCGACCTTCCTGGGATCGACGATCGCGGCATAACGCAGGATCACCCCGCTGTCCTCGAGCGCCTTGACGCGCCGCCAGCAGGCCGAAGGCGACAGCCCGACCCGGTCGGCGAGTTCCTGATTGGTCAGGCGGGCATCGGCCTGCAACTCGATCAGGATTTTGCGCTCATATTTGTCCAGTTGATGGGGTTCGGTTGCGGGCGCGGACATATCGGAATTTCCTTTCTGTTTTTGCCAGCGTTTCGGCAATTCCTTTCATTTTCTATCAGATCGCCGCCAACAGCGAAAATATTTTTCGGGCAAGGGAGCGTAGACTGGGGGCCAGAATCGGCCCTTACCGTCACCGTGACAACGGTGCGGACACCTGAAGGAGACTGCCATGATCCTGGATGGCGCCAGCCTTTCAATCGACGCCGTGGCCCTACTTGCGAGAGACCGGTCGCTTGCGGTCGAAATCACGCCGGAAATCGCCGAGCGGGTGCGGGCGTCGCGCCAACTGCTTGACGAGTTTGTCGAATCCGGCCGCATCATTTATGGCGTGACCACCGGGGTTGGCGGGTTCGTCAACTGGCTGGTGCCGCCGGCCTACGCCGAGGAGGCGCAAAACAATATTCTGCGCGGCGTGCAGTCCAATGTCGGCAGCTATCTCGACGACGAATATGTGCGCGCCGCCATGATCGCGCGGCTCAACTCGCTGGGTCGCGGCATGTCGGCGATTTCGTTCGAGAATTTCGAAAAATATGTGGCGATGTTTAATCGGGGCATCATCCCGTGCATTCCCGAGAAAGGCTCGTTGGGCGCCAGCGGCGATCTCGGCCCGCTGGCCTGCATCGCCCTGGTCGGCACCGGACAATGGCGGGCCAAATTCGAGGGCGAAATCATGCCAGGGGCCGAGGCGCTGCGCCGCGCCGGGATCGAGCCCATGGTTCTCTCGTACAAGGAAGGCCTGGCGCTGGTCAACGGCACCTCGGTCATGGCCGGCATGGGCGCCTGCCTGACCGCCGACGCCAAGACGCTGATCAACGGCTATCTGCTGACTTCGAGTCTGGCGCTTGAGGTTCACAAGGCCAAGATCATGCCGTTCGACCCGGCGGCCCATGAAAACAAACCCCATCCCGGACAAATGCGGGCCGCCGAGTGCATCTTCACAACCCTGTCCGACAGCAAAATGATCGTGCAGGACGAAGAGGTCGAGCGCTGGCTGGCCAGGCTCAGGACCGATGAGCCGCAGGGCCTGGAGGAGCAGATCGAGGACGCCTATTCGATCCGCGCCACGCCTCAGGTTCTGGGACCGGTGATCGACACCACGGCCGCCGTGCAGCGGACCGTGGAGATCGAGCTGAATTCATCGAACGACAATCCGCTCATTGTCGTTGAGCGCCGGGAAGCGTTCCATAACGCCAATTTCCACGGCCAATATATGGCCAACGCCATGGATCAGATGGCGATCGTGCTCACCAACATGTGTAATCTGTCGGACCGGCGCAACGACCGGCTGCTGGACCCGGCCCATAACGGCGCCCTGCCCGCCTTCCTGTGCAAGGAGAATCCCGGCATGCGGCTGGGCCTGATGGGCGGCCAGTTCGCCGCGACGTCCCTGGTGGCCGAAAACCGCCAGATGTGCACGCCGGTATCGATTCAGACCCTGACCTCGACCGGCGACTTTCAGGACCATGTGTCCATGGGCCTGATCGCCGCCCGGCGCACCCGCGACATCTTGCGCAACAGCTATTATGTGCTCGGTTATGAACTGCTGTGCGCTTGCCAGGCGGCGGATCAGAGGGGGGTCGAGGATTTGAGTACGACTACCCGGGCGGTCCATGATATCGTGCGCGAAAAAGTGCCTTATCTCGATCACGATGAACCGCTGACCGACCATATTGAAGCCGCCGGCAGCCTGTTGCAATCGGGCGCGCTTCTCAAGGCCTTGCCGTCCGGCGCAACCTCGTTTGACTGGTAGAAGGACTTAAGTCATGACCGGGCGGAAAGAACCATCAACCCCAGCGCTGTGCGGGACCCAGGCCTCGTCCATTCTAGCGCGCTATAGCGAACGAACAACGGCCAGCGCCGAAGCCCATGCGCGGGCCGAGCGTTATCTGCCCGGCGGCAATTCGCGCCAGGCAAGCTATTGGCGGCCCTATCCGGTGACGCTGGAGCGTGGCCAGGGCACCCATGTCTGGGACCTCGACGGCAATCGTTATATCGACCTGATCAATAATTACACCGCGATGGTGCACGGCCATGCCTTTCCGCCGGTGGTTGAAGCCGTGGACCGTCAGGTGCGCGGCGGCACCGGGTGGGCGGCCAGTTGCCGGGCCCAAACCGATCTGGCCGCTCAACTGGCCGAACGGGTGCCTTCGGTGGAGCAGGTCCGCTTCACCAATTCGGGCACCGAGGCCGGCAACCTGGCCCTGATGATCGCCCGCGTGGTCACCGGCCGCGACAAGGTTCTGATGGCGCGTTACGGCTATCACGGTTCGGTGATGGAGTTCGAGGTGGGCTCATTCGGGTCCGAAGGGCCGATGACCTATATCGCCCGGTATAACGATCCTGACGATTTCCAGGCCGTTCTGGACCGGCACGGCGATGAGATTGCGGCGGTTTTTGTCGAGCCGGTTCAGGGGCCGGGCGGCGTGGTTCCCGGTAACGCGGATTTCCTGTCCAAGGTTCGGGATGCGGCCCATAAGGCGGGCGCCTTGTTCGTGCTCGACGAGGTGCTGACGTTCCGGTTCGCGCCCGGCGGCTGCCAGTCCAACCTCGGGATCGAGCCCGACCTGACCATGTTCGGCAAGCTGATCGGCGGCGGGTTCCCGGTCGGCGCGGTGGGCGGCGCCAAGGAGTATCTGGCGATTTTCGACCCCGCCGATCTGAAGGCCTATCATACCGGCACCTATAACGCCAATCCAGTCACCATGATCGCGGGCGACATCACGGTTCGTGAACTCACCGCCGGGAAGATCGCGGGTATGGACGCCCTGTGCGCCCAACTCAAAGCCGGCCTTGAGGGGGCCGCGCAAACGGCCGGTCTGCCACTCAGCATTCGTCATTACGGCTCCGTAATGAATTTGTATTTCTCGCCTGCACCACCTGAATCGGCTATGGTGCGCGACGACAATGAGTTGATGGACCGGTTCCATCTGGCGTCGATGAACCACGGCCTGTTCCTGGCCGCCCGCGGCATGATCGCGATGTCGAGCGTCATGACGCCGGACACCGTGTCCGAGACCCTGGAACGCGCGACAGCCGCGCTGGCCGATGTGGCGAGGGAAATCGTTTAGTTTGGGCGGAAAAAGTAAGGGCGCCGGCGGAATGGCACAGTCTCCTAAAATACCAGAAGATTTTTTTGCCGCGCCACAGGTACATATCGAGCACCGCGCGGACGGCGTCCTGATCGTCGAACCCACCCAGGAACTGGGGCCCTACGCCCGGTGTCTTGGGGAATATTTGATCAAATGGGGCAATAAGACGCCCGACCGGGTGTTCCTCGCGCAACGAAACGGGGCCGGCCAATGGCGCGGCCTTACCTATGGCGACGCCCTGGACCAGGTGACCCGGCTGGCGGCGGCCCTGTTGCGGCGTGGGTTGGGGCCCGATCGCCCGGTCGCGATATTGTCGGGCAACAGCATCTCGCACGCGCTGGTCATGCTCGCGGCAATGCATGTCGGCATCCCGGTGGCGCAATTATCGCCCGCTTATTCGCTGTTGTCGCAAGACTTCGCCAAGCTCAGGCACGTGCTGTCATTGGCCCGGCCGGGCTTGATTTATGTGGAAGCCGCCAAGCCTTTCGAGGCCGCCCTGTCGGCCCTGGACCTGACGGATGTCCATCTGCTCTGCACGGTCAATGACGGTGACGTGTTCGATTTCCGCACCATCGACGCGCTGCGCGATGAAGTCGCGGAGCCCTCGGACATCGTGGCGCCGGCGTTCGAGGCGGTTACGCCGGACACCGTCGCCAAGATCTTGTTCACGTCCGGCTCCACCGGCAATCCCAAGGGCGTGAAGAACACCCAGAAAATGCTGTGTTCCAATCAACAGTCAATGACCCAGTGCTGGCCGTTCCTCAACAAACGGCCGCCGGTCCTGGTCGACTGGCTGCCGTGGAGCCACACCTTCGGCTCCAACCATAATTTCAATATGGTGCTCCGGCATGGCGGGTCGCTTTATATTGACGGGGGCAAGCCGGCCCCGGGCGCGATCGAAACAACCATCAAGAACATTAAAAGCATCTCGCCCACCATTTACTTCAATGTCCCGGCCGGGTACGAGGCGCTATTGCCCCATCTCGAAACCGACCCGGAATTCGCGCGCTGCTTCTTTAACGATCTCGATGTTTTGTTTTACGCCGCCGCCGCCCTGCCCCAGGCTTCCTGGCGGCGGCTGGAAGCGATTGCGCTCAAGACCATGGGCCGCAAACCGGTTTTTTCGTCAGCCTGGGGCTCGACCGAGACCAGCCCGCTCGCGACCTCGGTTCATTTTCCGATCACCAAGGCCGGCACCATCGGGCTGCCGGTCCCCGGCGTGTCGCTGAAAATGGTGCCCGTTGGCGACAGTTTTGAACTGCGTCTCAAGGGCGCCAACATTACCCCGGGATATTGGCGCGAGCCGGAGTTGAGCGCCAAGGCCTTCGACGAGGAAGGCTATTATCTGATGGGCGACGCCGGCAAATTCGAAGATCCCGACAACCCGGCCGCCGGGATCGTGTTCGACGGCCGTCTGGGCGAAAACTTCAAGCTGCGGTCAGGAACCTGGGTCAATGTCGGCAAGCTGCGAGTCGCTGCCATCGACGCGGCCAAACCACTGATCAGGGATGCCGTTGTTGCCGGACATAACGAGGAATATGTGTCCCTGCTGATTTTCCCCGATGAAGCCGGCTGCCGGGAAATCGCTAACGCGGCGCATGGTGAAATGCCGTTGGCCGAGGTTCTCGCCCATTCCGAAGTGCGCGCTGGTCTTAAGGCCAAATTGTTGGAATACAATAAAAAACATCCCGCAAGCAGCACCCGCGTCAGACGCGCCCTTTTAATGGCCGAGGCCCCTGAAATCGACGCCGGGGAGACCACCGACAAGGGGTATATCAACCAGCACGGGGTTCTGACGCGGCGTGCCAGGCTGGTCGAGCAGCTTTATCAAGGACATCCGGACGTCATTAATATTGACGACTGAACATCTGGTCCGCGCACCCAACAAGAGAGGTAGCGCTGGCGGACTACACGCTATAGTCATTTTTGACCGGAATTTTTCGCTAAATTTATTGCGCGACAACAAGCGTTGTTGTATCGTTGCGAACGGGTCGACGGTCAGTTTTTCATAGTGCCATCCCGCAGACCCGACGTTCAAAATAATCTGTATTCCGAATTGCGATCAAGGACAGGGGCGAGAAGGTTGCATGGCGTTTGCCATGTGACGTGGTGACCTGATTTGGCGCGTACAGGCGTTGATGTGGCTGTGCGAACCAGTGCGGGAAGGGTGGCCTGCCGCTTGGCCGCTTCCGGCTCTTCGGCTGCATGGCGGCGTCTGACCGCCGGCGTCGAAATCCGGGAAATTCCGCCGTCTCAACAGTACCGCTTTGATCTTCTCAGGATTTCGACCAAGGGAGAATTCACTATGGCTGCACCAAAGAAGAAAGAAGTTGCGTACCTGCCCCCCGCCGAAGCCGACCCAATCACATTAATCGAAGACGCCAAGGAGGTCTTTTACAAGGACCCTAACGTGATCGGTGTAGGCATCGGCCATCACCGGAAGGACGGCGAGACTCACGAGGATGAGGTGGCGCTCATCGTCTATGTGAAGGAAAAATTGGCCAGAGACGACGTTACGGGTGAATTTCTTATTCCCGACGAGTTCCAGGGCATGGGAACCGACGTGGTAGCGCCGTTCGGGCCTGACACTCCCCTTGAAGCGCTCGGTTTTTCCGAGAGTCATCAGAATTCCGACGACATGTCGTTTATCGACTGGGGCCGGCTCCACGAGCAATGGACCCTCGAAGCCGGTGGCGAGGTCGCTTTCCAGGGCAAGGTGCAAGCATTCGGCGACGTCTGCGTAATCGAAGATGATGGCACCCTGGTCAAGACCATCAATGGCCGCCAGGTCGTGGACTTTGTACGCGCATACAAAATGTTCCGCACCACTCAGCCCGACATCTATGATTTCGTAACCTTCGTCACTGATACCGCCAGCGGAATGCCGCCGCAAGGTGGGTCGTCGTGGTATCGCTTTGTGCACAACGACACCCAGGGTATTGGCCTCGGCAATTTCAATTATCGCGCTGCTTACGGCACCAACAAGCTCCAGGGCATCATTTTCCTGAACCAGGGCCACTTCCCATTGTGGCGCTACGTCATGCTTCAGGAACAGGGCCATCGGTGGGGATGTTTCTCCCGCTATCGCGATGCCGCCAACGGCCCCAACCTGACTGACCATATGTTGGGCGGCTGGGGTCACTGGATGGCCGGTCTCGATGACGACCGCTCGCCAATGGACTACGACATCCATGACTGGAAGGAAGAGGGCAACAACCGCTTCCGGCGGATCACCCTGAATTCGGAGCAGCGGACCTATTGCAACCTCGATCTTTACCTGATGGGTCTGTTGGGTCCGCACGAGGTTGGCGATATTTCATTGTTGTCGAATATCACCAACATCTCAGGCAACCTGTTCTCGGCCGATGAAAAACGGCTCACGACCGAGAATTTCATCTGGGCCGAGGGGCCGCGCAGTCCGAGTGCAAGCACCTCGCAAAAGCTGTTCAAGAATGGCTTTCTCGTGGTGACCAAGGACCTGACCGAGGCCCATGACTTGGTTGATGAGGTTGACCGGCTAAGGCTGCGCTTCGAAGAGGATTTCTTTGAGGCCACCAAGACGCTGGGACGGGTCGACACCTCCATCGGCCCCTTGCAGGCGGAAATGACGCCGTCACAGGTCCGGCAGCTCACGTCCCGTCGTTACACCACTCTGCATCGCCACCATGTTCGGCCCGCCGACATGCGGATCACCGGCACCCAGTTCACGGGTGCGCTCAATCCTGGACAATCCCGTACCTGGTTTACTTACAACTGGTCACCAAGATGGCTTGTCGAGTGGTCGATTCGACCGACCACATCGAGGGGCAAGGTCAGCTGGTCGGAGCGCATCGAACGAGCGCCTAACGGGACCCTTACCTACTGGATCACGGTGCGCAATGTCGGGAGCGTAAGGACCCGTTTCGAAGCCAAATACGCCCGTTTGCGATAGCAGTGGGAAGGAGGACAGAACGATGCAAATCCTGATCACTGTCGGTAGCGAGGGTACCGCGACCGCTCAGGTCATCAGCCCTATGTTAAGCGCTGATCTGACCGGCGCCGCCGCCGCGGAGGAGGCCGCCTTTGACGGCGATACGGCGCCGGCTGACGAAGAGTTGTCCGAGCTGGAACTCGCCGGGATGGCGGCGCCCGAAATGGCGGAGCTGGACGGCGGCGCGGCGCCGATCGAGGAGGAGGCGGAGGAAGAAGCTGTCGAAGCTATTTCAGCCGCTTCACTCGAAGGGGCCCAGGATGCCGGCACGGCGCCGGTACCCGGTGTCCCGGCTGCACCAGAGTCGCCTGAATTTCCGCCGTTCGGGATTGTGAACTGACCAGGGCGGCCCGAGTAACCTCTTGGCTAATCTCATTCGAGGGGGCGCGTAAGACGCCTCCTCGAATGAGCAACCCGGGTGATTTCACCATTCAGGTTCGGGATCTTACCCTTGAGAGACCGCGGCCTGCTTGAAAGCATCGTCCGAGGAAATGTGGATTTCGTGCCGGTTACGCACCACATGCAGATCTATGGTGCCGCCCCGGATTGCGATTTCGGCACGACCGGTTGGCCGAATAGCGATGATAGTCCCAAAGGATGCGAAGCGGGAAAGCCAGACCAGGTCTCCTGCCTTGAGGTCGTTTGGTAACTCTCCGAAAAGCGAAATTACTTCACCCATAACACCCAACTTGCCTTTTTCATATCCAGGATCAACTGATGGCGGCTTGATCTCGCCAGCTCGAGCCAGTTGGCCTGCGTCCATTGTTACACCGCACTAGTTAACATTCCGTCAACTGCCCAGCAGACGGGGCCGCGTGGCCACAGCGCAAAATCATCCCGGTCAAATGGTTCCATAAGAGCGGAAAGTGCTCTATTGGTCCGGCCAGAGATTTGGAAACCAAATGTCTGGCCGGGCCCCTAGGCAACGTTTTGGCGCGTCAGGCGCTCAATTTCTTCCTTCAGTTTGAGATTCTCTTTTTTGAGAGTGGTCAGGCGGATGGAGTCCGGAAACGGACGGTTCTTCTCTTCGAGTATAGCCTGCTTGATCAATGCGCGCTTATGTTCAAGCGAATCCAGGTGCGTCGCGGCGGTCATCGGCTCTCCTTACCGAAAGGAATGGACGCCCTATTAAACCACGGACGGAACGTGCTGCCAAACACTACTGACACCTTGAATGCGAAGCTTGAAGCTACATTTAATACCAAATCTCGATGAGGACGACTTATTGAGATTTGGTGGACGCTGATCATATTGATTGGAAACAATCAATAGGGTCAAGGACTAGCGACCAAGGGGGAGCGCAGCCCGCGTGGCGCTTGAACGCGGGTACAAGGGTCATGATTAATGAGCCTTGATATAAGTGTATTTCAGGCCACCGCCTCGCCGCCCGCGGCAACGGCTGCCGATTTCAAGCCCGCCCTTGAAGAAAGTTCACGAAGTTGCGGCAACAAGCCCGTAATCATGGTAGAGTGTGCGCTCCAGTGGAGAGAGTTTGGAAGCGGCATGACGAAGGTTTCGTCCGACGACGATGAGTTGCAGGCCAAGCTGATCGATTTGCAAACCGAACACCTGGATTTAGACAACGCCATTGACGCCCTGGTCCGGTCCGGGGCGACGAGCCAGATGCAGGTGCAGCGCCTCAAGAAGCGTAAACTGATGTTGAAAGATGCAATCACTCAGCTGCAAAACCGGCTAATACCGGACATTATCGCCTGAGCGACATAAAACAGAGCGTTAACGCCCGAACCGGCGCGCTTTCCTGGAGCACCGGAGGCGGCCGGGTCAGAGTGATTTCTTCATGTCGCGCTTGCGCGCGTACATTGCCTTGTCGGCTTCGGCCATGGCGCGGTTCGCATCCTCCCCCGGCCGGAAAGCATAAACTCCGTTGGCGGTTTTCAGACTGAGTTCGTGATCTTCCCATTTGAAGGGCTCGTCGGCAATCGCCGCGACCAGCTTCTCCGCCTTGACTCGGGCCGTTTCCTCGTCGGACTGGACCAGAATTACACCGAACTCATCGCCGCCCAGCCGGCCGACAATATCCGACTCGCGAATGTTATCGAGCAAAATCGTCGCGACATGCCTAAGCGCGGCGTCGCCCGCGCCGTGGCCGAACTGATCGTTGACGCCTTTCAGATCATTCAGATCCAAATAGATAAGGCTGCCCGGGGCGCCATAACGTTCGGAAAACGCGATCATCCGGGTGAGTTCCCGCACGAAGGCCCTGCGGTTCGAAATCGGCGCCAGAGGGTCGAGGTCCGCAAGCCGCTCCATCTCGCCAAGCCGCCGCCGCGTCATATCCAGATCAACCCGCAATCGGTCGACTTCAGCCATGAGCTGCATGATCGCTTCGCGAACCTTGGGAGTCGTCTCGTCAGCTGGAATGCCTAATATGGACACGGTATCAGAGACCGAACGCACGCTGCTCGTCCGCTCCGGTCCCTGTGACCTTTGAGCAGGACGCGCACTCGTCGGACGGGCCCTGGAAACCGGTCCTGAGCCGCCAACTTTCATCGTAGTCGCCTTTCCGTTTCCGCCAAGTCCATCTCGGTCTTGCCACCGCCTCAAGGCCGATAACGAATGTTATAGGTCTACAAGTCTTAATAGATTGGTAAATATATGGATAAATTTAGTATCGAGATAGTCTGATATTGCCGTGCGGCAGGGATTTTCATAATCTCGTTGACGCGGATTGAAGCCTGAGTTAGCGAAGTGATCCGCGCAACCACCTCAAAGCTGGTCAGAAAGGGAACACAGATGACCGATGCTTCACCCGTCGTAAGCATTATTATGGGAAGCCAGTCGGACTGGCCCACCATGCGTCCGGCCGCCGATATTCTTTCCGAGTTCGGCATCCCATTCGAAGCCCGCATCATCTCGGCGCACCGGACCCCCAAGCGGGTGCATGATTATATGGCGGGGACCACCGAACGGGGGCTCAAGGTCATTATCGCCGGCGCCGGGGGCGCGGCGCACCTCGCCGGCTCCATTGCCGCGCTGACCACGTTACCGGTGCTTGGGGTGCCGGTCGAAAGCCAAAGTCTCAAAGGTCTCGACAGCCTGCTCTCCACGGTGCAAATGCCCGGCGGCACGCCGGTCGGCACGCTCGGAATTGGGCCGAGTGGAGCAAAGAACGCGGCCCTTCTGGCGGTGGCTATTCTGGCGCTGTCAGATGGGGCGCTGGCACAGAGCCTGACATCCTGGCGCGAGCGCCAGTCCCAGGCGGTTCCGGTCTCGCCATCGGATTCCTAGCCGGTTCGACCGCCCGGATAACGAAACCGGCCGGCAATCCGGGAGGCGGACGGAAGACATGCGGCCATGGCGTCAAACCGGCCGCGAACTTTTTGAATCGACATGACGTTGTCGATGCGCCGTTCCAAAAACGACCAGGTGTCCGCGAAGTCTTCCGATTCGTCCGACAGCCAGTAAAGTAGGGTTGACGAATAGACCCCGGCCAACAGGGCGCGTTTGGTGTAATAGCTGAAATCCGCCGACCGATCGCCGATCGCCGACCACATGGCGTCCACGGTTCGGAACAAGTCCACCAACGCGGGCCGCATGTTTTGTGGCAATGATTGATGCGCGATCAATCGGCGGACCGCCTCCCGATATTCGTTCAGCGCCTCCAGCCGCAGCTTGACGGCTAGTGCAATCGACTCGCGAATTCGCAAGGCCGTTAGATCGCGCGTCGCCAAGCCATCGCGCATGCGCTGATCGGAATTCCGGGCGAAATACCGGATGAGGTCGTTTACCCCTCCGGGGAACGCCACCCGCGCCCGTCCCGGATCGATCCCCCGGTCGGTCGCCGCAAGATCAAGCGCCTTTGCGCTCCAGCCGTCAAAGGGAACGTGAGCCAGCGCGGCTTCAAGCAGTCCTTGCCTGACGGGCTCCAAAGGATCGGTCAAACCGCATCCTCCTCTCCGGGTTCGGCTGGACTGTATCTTCCGGCCTCCGACTCGAAAATCAGCATGGACAGATCTGTCAGGCGCCGCGGATAAAGAACCCCCTCAAGATGGTCGAATTCATGCTGAACGACGCGCGCATGAAAGCCCGTCGCGAGCCGTTCAATAAGCCGGCCTTCCGGCGAAATCCCGCTATAGCGAATGCGGGTAAAGCGCGGCACCAGCCCAATGAGGCCCGGCACGGACAGGCAGCCCTCCCAGCCCAGTTCCCGCTCTTCGGTGAGCGGCTCAATTTCGGGATTGATCAGGACGGTCACGGACCTGGCCTTGATCGCCTCCGACTCGGGACGTTCGTCCCACTCATCCTCCGCATTCGGCACCACATCCGCCCCCCCTTGCGAGCCGTCTTCGGCCGGGGCGTAAAACATGATGACGCGCCTGGAAACCGATATTTGCGGCGCCGCGAGGCCGACCCCATCCGCCGCCTCCATGGTCGCGGCCATATCGTCCAGCAAAGCCTTTATTTCCGGTGCGCTCGGGTCCACAACGGGCTCGGCGCGCTGGCGCAGCACCGGGTTTCCCATCTTCGCTATTTCCTTGACCGCCATTGTCGTACTATGGCCCGCCGCGCCGTGGCGGTAAACCCTCGGTCCGATCGAAAAAATTCTTCCCAACGGCAGTCGCTTTTGTTAGACATGCGATCTGCCCGGCGGAAAAAGCGGGGCGGCAGCTGCTGAGCTGCCAGATGTTTAGAGGAGACCCTGGCCATAGTTAACGTAGTCGTTCGCGATAATAATATCGATCAGGCCTTGCGCGCCTTGAAAAAGAAGATGCAGCGCGAAGGCATTTACCGTGAAATGAAGCTACGCCGGTTTTATGAAAAGCCGTCGGAAAAGCGGGCTCGGGAGCAGGCCACGGCAGTCCGCCGCGCACGCAAGCTTGAGCGCAAGCGTCTTCAGCGCGAAGGCCTGCTGTAACTCCATAACTCCGCATCGTAAAAACATCCGCCGCCCGGGGACCGGGCGGCGGATGTTTTTGCGTGCGTTGTCAGGCCTGGGCCTGGCGCAACTCTTTTGCGCGCCTAATCCAGCGACTTGATGATGTTTTCCACCATCTTCTTGGCGTCCGAGAACAGCATCATGGTGTTGTCGCGGAAAAACAATTCGTTGGCGACGCCCGCATAACCGGACCCCAACGACCGCTTGACGAACAGAACCGTCCGCGCCCGTTCCACATCGAGAATCGGCATGCCGTAGATCGGGCTGGCCGCATCCGTCTTCGCCGCCGGATTGGTTACGTCATTGGCGCCAATGACGAACGCGACGTCGGCGGTCGGGAACTGATTGTTGATATCCTCGAGTTCGAACACCTCGTCATAGGGGACATTGGCTTCGGCCAGCAGCACGTTCATATGCCCCGGCATGCGTCCGGCCACCGGATGGATGGCGAAGCTCACCTTGACCCCGGCCGACTTGAGCAGATCACTCATTTCCCGCACCGCATGCTGGGCCTGCGCCACGGCCAGGCCATAGCCCGGCACAATGATGACCGAGCCCGCGTTTTTCAGAATGAACGCGGCGTCATCGGCACTGCCCTGCTTAACCGGTTTTTCGGCCTGACCGGGACCGGCCGCCGCGGCGCTTTCATCGGCCCCGAATCCACCCAGAATCACATTGAAGAACGAGCGGTTCATGCCCTTGCACATGATGTAGGAAAGAATCGCACCCGAGGAACCGACCAATGCGCCGGTCACGATCAGCGCGTTGTTTTGCAAAGTAAAGCCGATGCCGGCGGCCGCCCATCCTGAGTAGGAATTGAGCATCGACACCACAACCGGCATGTCGGCGCCACCGATCGGAATAATCAGGGTAAAGCCCAGCACGAAGCAAAGCGCGGTGATCGCCCAGAAAATCCCGGGCGATTGATCGAAGGTAAAGAGCGCGATCAGAGCCACGATCACCGCCCCGATCAGGGCATTCACGGGATGCTGGCCCTTGAACATAATGGGCGCGCCTGACATCAGCCCCTGAAGCTTCAGGAACGCAATGACCGAGCCCGAGAAGGTGATCGCGCCGATGGCCGCGCCAAGGCTCATCTCAATGCGGCTGGCGGTGAAGATATGGCCCGCCGGATCGGAAATGCCGAAACTGTGCGGGTTCAGGAACGCCGCCCCCGCGACCAGGACGGCCGCCAGACCCACAAGGCTGTGGAATGCCGCGACAAGCTGAGGCATGGCGGTCATCGGAATGCGCCCGGCGATCACCAGGCCTATAACGCCGCCGATAACGGCCGCCCCGGCGATCCATCCGTAGGATGCGATCTCCGGGCTCCAGATCGTGGCCGCGACCGCGATCAACATGCCCAGCATGCCGGCAATATTGCCTCGCCGGGACGATTCCGGCGATGACAGACCGCGAAGCGCGAGGATAAACAGCACCGCGGCCACCAGATAGGCGACCGCCGTTAAGTTGACTTGCAAACTCCCAGACATGCCGCTCCCCTATTTCTTTTTCTTGTACATGGACAGCATGCGCTGGGTGACGGCGAAGCCGCCGAAAATATTGACCGATGCCAGGCCAATCGCGATCACGCCCAAAATCTTCGAAATATTCCAGCCCTCGGACCCCGCCGCAATCAGCGCGCCGACGACAATCACACTGGAAATGGCGTTCGTGACCGACATCAGCGGCGTATGCAGAGCCGGCGTCACCGACCACACCACGAAATAACCAACAAAAATCGCCAATACAAACACTGAAAGCTGTTGGACGAAAGGGCTTACGGACCCACCCTCGACGCCCAGGGCGGCGCCAAGGCTGGCGCCGGCGGCTATAATCATTTCCACCACTATTTCTCCCCTGTCAGGGCCGGATGAATGACCGCGCCATCGCGCGTCAGGGCCGTCCCGGTTATGATCTCGTCTTCCCAATCGATATTGAGCGTCCCGGTCCCTGAATCGATCAGCGGGCTCAGGAAATGAAGCAGGTTCTTGGCATACAGCGCGCTGGCGTCGACCGCGATCCGGCTTGGCGCGTTCAGGTGTCCCATGATCGCCACGCCATCGACATCGACAACCTCACCCGCTTTGGAGAGGGCGCAATTGCCGCCGCTCTCGACCGCCAGATCGACGATTACCGATCCCGGCCGCATCGATCTGACCATCTGCCCGGAAATCAGCAGCGGCGCGGGCCGTCCCGGAACAAGCGCCGTGCAGATGATGATATCCTGCTTTTTCACTGTCTCGGCGACCAGTTCGGCCTGGCGGCGCTTATAGTCGTCACTCATTTCCCTGGCGTAGCCGCCGGCGGTTTCAGCCTGTTCGCTTTCTTCGCTTTCGACCATGACAAACGATGCGCCAAGGCTTTCGACCTGCTCCTTGGCCGCCGGCCGTACGTCTGTGGCGCTTACAATCGCGCCCAGACGCCGGGCAGTGGCGATGGCCTGAAGTCCCGCGACACCGGCGCCCAGCACCATGACCCGGGCCGGCGCGACTGTCCCGGCGGCGGTCATCATCATCGGCATGGCGCGACCGAACCGCGCCGCGGCTTCGATCACCGCCTTATAGCCCGCCAGATTGCTTTGCGAGCTCAGCACATCCATGCCTTGAGCCCGGGTTATGCGGGGCACGAATTCCATGGCAAAGGCATCGATGCCCGCCTCGGCATAACTCGCGACCGCCGCCGTGTCGCCGTAGGGCGACAGCATGCCGATCAGCACGGCGCCCTTTTTGATCATGCCCAGTTCGTCCGGCCCCTCCTCGACGCCGGTCGAGGGGCGCTGGACCTTCAACACGATATCCGCCTGCCCAAGGGTCGCGGCCGCATCCCCGGCAATCCGCGCGCCGGCTTCCGTAAAAGCCGCATCCGGTATCGAAGCGCCCTTGCCCGCGCCGGTTTCAACCACGACATCGAGGCCCAGGCCGACGAACTTCTTGACAGTGTCGGGTGTGGCGGCGACCCGGTTTTCGTGCGGGCGCCGCTCTTTCGGTATGGCAATTTTCATTGATGATTTCCCCGTCGATTCCGCTACTCCACTAACGCCGCGGAAACCATAGCAAAAGCCACACCGCGTGCAAACAGTTCCTTAGAATTCGCGCAAACATACCGATGGAGATCACCAGAAAAACCGCCAATCATCGTCCTCGTAATGTCGAAGAATAACCTACTGAGACTTCACATCCAGAACCCGCTTTTGGGCCCTGCGGAGTTTTTGCGGCGTGGAACCTTCGATCAATTCCTCGAATAAGCGGCGCCAGTTAAGCTCGGCCCCAAGATGCATGAATACGCTGCCCAGTCCGACCGCCGCCCGGTCCATGAAGACGAATTCGCGGGGCGGGGTCACCGGACCAAGCTCTCGCAGCCGGCGATGGACCGCTTCGACGACGTCGCGACCGTAAATCCCGGGTTTTTCGACTTCCTGAATCCGCCGAACCCGGTCGTCCATCAGCGGCGCATAGGCGAATTCGGCCCACATGTTCAAGGCGTCGATGACATCCCTGTTGAGATTCTTGAACCCCCAGGTCTGATAGGCATGCACCGCCAGTTCCCGGTCGTTGCACTGGAGGGCTTTATAAAGATCAATGACGCCGTGAACGAACTTTGCGGGGAAAATCCGCACACAGCCAAAGTCGAGAAGATTGATCGTCAGATCGTCGCGCACCGAATAATTGCCCAGATGCGGGTCGCCGTGGATGATACCAAAACGATGGAACGGGACGTACCACGCCCGGAAAAGTTGAGTGGCAAGCCGATTGCGCACCGCTAGTGGCTCGTGCCGGTAATCGAGCAGCGGCCGGCCGTCAAGCCAGGTCATGGTCAACAGCCGCCCGGTCGAAAGCGCCGCCACGACTTCGGGGACGTGAATCCCCTCCTCCCCGCCCAGCATGTGCCCAAAGGCCGACATATGCCGGGCTTCAAGCTGATAATTCAGCTCCTCGCGCAGCCGCTCCCCAATTTCAAGCAGGATCTGACTGGGATCGATGGCTTTGTCATAGCGGGAAAAAATCGCCAGGGCGACGCGCAGTTGCCGCAGGTCCGCCTCGACCACCGCGCCCATGTCGGGATATTGCAGCTTGCACGCCAGCCTGCGCCCATCAAGGCTGGTGGCCTTGTGAACCTGCCCCAGCGACGCGGCGGCGGCGGCCGTTTGTTCGAACCGGTCAAAGCGCTGCCGCCAGTTCGTTCCGAGCTCGGCGGCCATGCGTCGCCTGACAAATGGCCAGCCCATGGACGGGGCGTTGGATTGAAGCTGAGTAAATTCCGCGACATATTCGCCGGGCAGCGCCTCCGGGATGGTCGCCAGCATTTGCGCCACCTTCATGACCGGCCCCTTGAGCCCGCCAAGCGCGTTTCTGAATTGAGCCGCCTGTCGCCCGCGGTCGGCGCCCAAACCCAGAAAATGGCTGCCCAAAAGACGCGCCGCCAACCCGCCCACGGAGGTCGAGACCCGGGCGTAACGCCTGATTCGCCCGCCAAGACTGTTTTTGTCGCGCAAATCGCTCATGGGATTGAACCGAGCGAACCTGGGCCCGAGACTTGGCTCAACCAGGTCTCGGGGCGGTGCATCACTCCGGCTCCGGTTGGGCCAGCGGGGCCGACCGGTCGCTCACCCAGTCGACCATGGAGCCGTCATAAAGCCTGGCGCTCTTGTTCCCCAGCAACTCGCTGGCCACGAACCAGCCGAGCGCGGCACGATGACCGGTGGTGCAAAAAGCAATATGGAGGCCATCGAAATATGCGCCGGCATCGTGATAGATAGCCCTTAATTCGCTTTGCGGCCGAAACCGGCCGCCCCCCCGCAGCAGGCCCTTTTCGTGGATATTGACGGCCCCGGGGATCGTGCCGCCCTTGGTCGTGCCAAGGATCTTGTGTCTGCCCTGATATTCGCCGGGCGACCGATAATCGACCAGAATGCCATTGCCGCCGAGCGCGGCCCGAACCGCGTCCCTGTCGATCAGAATATCGGAATTCAGATGTCCCGTGTAAGAAGCCGCCTCCGGGTTCGCGCGGCCCGTTTCCGTTAACGCCCCTTCGAGCGCCTCATAAGCCGTCATGCCACCGTCGAGAATAGAGATTTTCTCATGGCCGATGACCTTGAACGTCCAATAGATTCGGGCCGCCGCGCCCACCGAATAATTGTCATCGCCGATGGCGGCCAGAATGACATGGTCGTCGTTCGATATTCCGAGTCCACCGACCAGACGCTCCAGCGCCGCCAGGGACGGCAACTGATCGATCACACCATTCCGGTCCCTGGTGCGCCAGTCATCGGCGCGGTAGTCGGTATAGGCGGCGCCCGGAATATGCCCGGCCATGAACTGAATGTAAGAAAGCCGCGCCCGCCCGGCGCCGATCTCAACGACCCGCACATTTTGATCGTTCAAATGGGTCTGAAGCCATTGCGCGGTGATCAGCGGCGGCGGCGGATCGTCGGCCCGGCTGCCCGCGGGTGCGCCCGCCAACAGAACGGCCAGCACCAGGAGCGCCGAACGCACGCATATCCTGATCATTTTCATTGGTCCCAACGCCTGTTCCTCCGCACGTTCAGGCCACATCGCAAAGCGTATCGGCAATAAGCGTGTCGACGACCGCCTGCAGCGCCTCCCGTTCGTCCGCACCGGTGGCCTTGGCGGCGGTATAGACATGGAGCTGGCGATGAGCGCTGGTGCCGCGCCGAAGGATTTCCCGCGCATGCTGGACCTCGGCCACGCAATCAAGTTCCTCGGCATCCTCCCGCAGCATGGCGATGATTTCTTCCAGCAAATCGCCGAATGGCTCCCGCCGGCCCTTGCCGAAGTCGACAAGCTGCCCGTCCGAGCCATAACGCTGGGCGAGCCAGCGATTCTCCATGATCAGGGTGCGCGGATAAATCCGCCAGCGCTGATTGTTCTTGCGCAGCCGATAAAGCGTGCTGAGCAGGCACTGGTACAAAGCCGCGATCGAAATGCAGTCGTCAAGGCGGGTGCAAACGTCGGTGGTGCGCATTTCCAAAGTCGGGAACCGGGCGCTGGGCCGAATGTCCCACCATATTTTGGAGGCATCCTCGAGCAGTCCGGCCCCGACCATCTGCGCCACCAACCGCTGGTATTCGGCATAGCTCGTGAAGCGATCCGGCAGGCCGGTTCGAGGCAACCCATCGAACACCAGCAAGCGGTAGGACATCATGCCCATGTCCTTGCCCTGCCAGAACGGTGAGGAAGTGCTCAGGGCCAAAAGATGCGGCAGGAAATAGGCCACCTGATTCATCAGGTCGATGCGCAGGTCATCGTCGTCGATGCCCACATGGACATGCATGCCGCAAATAAGCAAACGGCGCACCGCACCCGCCATGTCGCGCAACAGCGCATCGTAGCGAAGCTTTGGTGTGTGGAGCTGGTCCATCCAGTGGCCGAACGGATGGGTCGAGGCCGCGATCGGCGCAAGGTTATATTTCGCCGCCTGTTCGGCAACGGTCGAGCGCAGATGGACAAGATCGCCCCGCGCTTCCTTGACGCCCTTGCAAACCCGGGTGCCGACCTCGATCTGGCTGCGCAGGAATTCCGCCGTGACCTGATTTTCCAAAAGCCTTTCACAGTCGGCCATGAGCTCTTCGGGCGGACTGATCGCCAGGTCGCGGGTCTCTCGGTCAACGAGCAGATATTCCTCTTCGATGCCGACTGTGAACGACGGCCTGGATGATCCGGTCATTTTCAAAAATACCTCTTTTCGAAAAGAGTCCGATCCGCGCTGACCTCGGCGAGCCCCCGGGCCAGGCGTCCCGCCCAATGTTCGACCCCGTGCCGGGTGTCGATCAGATCCTGCCTGATTTCGATCACCGCGTTCGGCAAGCCGTTGCGTCCGCCATGCCAGTCCATGCTGTAGCCGGCAAGGCGGCCGCTATAAGGCTCGTTATCGCCAACGCAAAGATCATTCTCCGCTTGCAGCCGCCGCAAAAGGGCCTGGGCCAGCCGCGGGTCGCGGTTCCACAGCACCGCAACTTCCCACGGCCGCTCAAAACCGTTCATGATCGGCGTAAAACTGTGGATCCCGACAAAGGCTGGTATGATGCCGGCAGCGCTTGCGGCGGTGAACTGGTCGTCGACCGCTTCATGGAAGCGGCAATGAAATTTTTGCACGCGGCTGTTGATTTCCGCCGCATCCAGGCTCTGATTGCCGGGAATGAATACGCCGTCGCTTGATTTGACAATCAGCGTCTGATCGTCGAGAGCCCGATTGGGATCGATCAGCAGCCTGGAGAACGTCGACAGGACAGCGGGCACGTTCAGTTTCTCAGATAAGCTGGCCGTTACATCGGCCGCACCGATATCGAACGCGATATGGCGATGAAACATCGTTCGATCGAGCCCGAGCGTTCCATATTCGGGCGGCAGCGCCGGTGAGGCGTGATCGCAAACCAGCACCAGATCTGAAGTTGTATCAGACCGCAGCCTCACAAAGGCTTCGCCCTCAAGTGCCGGAGGGAAAGGATGGCGCTCGCAGAGCGGCCTTGCATCTAGCTTGTTCATGTCCGCACTATACCGCGAAATCGGAACTCCGGGGGAGTACAACCGCCGCCAAGTTCATTGCATCCAAGCGGCCAATTCGCTAAACGCTGTAGCCTTTCGCAATTCTCTATATAATTGGAATAAGATGAGACGGGAACGATATACCAAAGTCATCGCGACGTTAGGGCCCGCGAGTTCCTCGCCGGAGATGATCGAGAAACTGTTTGAGGCAGGCGCCGATGTGTTCCGTCTCAACATGAGCCATGGCGCCCATCAGGAGGTCGAGAAACGTCACGAGGCGATCCGGGCGGTGGAACGCAAGAGCGGTCGCCCGATCGGTATTCTGGTCGACTTGCAGGGGCCGAAGATCCGAATCGGGCAATTCGCCGAGGACGCCGTTCATCTCAATGCCGGCGACAAATTTCGGCTTGATTCGTGCGACGAACCGGGCGACCGGACCCGGATCCGCCTGCCCCATCCCGAATTGTTTGCCGCGCTGACGCCGGGATCCGACCTGCTGCTTGACGATGGCCGGATTCGCCTGACCGTTGAAAAAGCGGACGGCGAGCAGATCGATACCGTCGTGAAAGTCGGTGGGGAATTGTCGAGCCGCAAGGGCGTCAACGTTCCCAACGTCGTGCTGCCGCTCGACGCGCTCACGCTGAAGGACAAGCGGGACCTGAAGTTTGCCCTTGAGTTGGGTGTGGACTGGATTGCGCTTTCATTCGTTCAGCGGCCCGAGGATGTCGAAATGGCGCGCGAGCTGATCGCGGGCCGGGCCAGCATTTTGGCCAAGATAGAAAAACCGGCCGCGCTCGAACGGCTTGAAGATATCATGGAGCGCAGCGACGCGGTCATGGTCGCGCGCGGCGATCTCGGCGTCGAAATGCCGGTCGAGGATGTCCCGGGCAGCCAGAAGCGCATCATTCAGTTGGCCAGAAAAACCGGCAAAACCGTGGTCGTGGCGACCCAAATGCTGGAATCGATGGTCCATTCACCGGTTCCAACCCGCGCTGAGGTCTCGGATGTGGCCAACGCGGTGTTCGAGGGCGCCGACGCGGTGATGCTGTCCGCCGAATCGGCGGCCGGGGAAAACCCGCTGGAGGCGGTCTCGGTAATGAGCCGGATCGCCGAAAAAGTCGAACAGGAGCCGATGTATCAAAAAATGATCGAGGCCGAGCACATGACACCGGAGGCCACCTCCGCCGACGCCATCAGCGCCGCGGCGAGACAGGTCGCCAAGACCCTCAATGCCACCGCGATCATCACCTACACAACCTCGGGCTCAACGGCGCTCCGCGCCTCGCGCGAGCGACCCAAGGTGCCGGTGCTGGCGCTCACCCCGCGCATCGAAACCGCGCGCCGTCTGGCCTTGTCATGGGGACTTCATTGTGTCCTCACGGAAGATGCCCACAGCTTTCAGGATATGGTCGACAAGGCCTGCCGCATCGCGTTTCGCGAGGAGTTCGCCCAGCTTGACCAGCGGATCATCGTAACCGCCGGCGTTCCGTTCGGCACGCCGGGCAAGACAAATGTTCTGAGAATTGCCAAGGTCGGCGCGGACAGCGCCTGAGCCGATCGCGCGGTTGCGTTGCGGCCTTAGCCCTGGCGGGCCTTGAAACGCGGGTTCGCCTTGTTGATAACGAAGACGCGCCCCTTGCGCCGAATTACGCGGCAATCGCGATGGCGATTTTTAAGCGATTTCAGAGAATTCTTAACCTTCATTGGACTGCCGTTCGTTGTGGGGCTCGCACACCGGGCCCTTCCGCCAAAATTGAAGCCGGACCATACTGTCGGGATATCCCCCTGTCAACCAACCGCCGATATTAACGAGCCTTGCAAGGCAGCGGGGCGAGGCCCGCCCGTCGCCCAGTCCAAAAGTTCGACCGTGTGGACCACCGGCACCCCGGCGCCGCCGGAAAGCTGGATCAGACAGCCGATATTGCCGGTGGCGATCACGTCAGGGGCCACGGTCAGGATATTGGCGACCGCGCGCTCGCGAAGCTTCGCCGAAGTTCGGGACTGCAACAGCGCATAGCTGCCGGCCCCGCCGCAGCATAGCTGCCCCCGGGGCGGGCGACGCACGTCGAATCCCGCGCGTTGCAACAAGGCCGCGGGCTCGGCCACCACCCGCTGACCGTGTTCCAGCGAACACGGGACATGACAGGCCACCGTCAACCGGTCGACTTTCTCGAAACCCTCTAACCCGAGGGTCGCCGCGAATTCGCAAATATCCACGGTCAAGGCCGATATCCACTCCGCGCGCCCGCGCCACCGCGCCACGCCCCTCATGGCATGGCCGTAATCCTTGACCACGGTTCCGCAACCGGAAGCGTTCACCACCACCGCATCGATGCCGCCGGCCTCCATCGCCGTCGTCCAGGCCTTGAGGTTGCGCTTGATCTGTCGCGATTCCCGACGGCTTTGGCCAAGCTGCCGGGCGAGCCCACCACAACAGCCGGCCTGAGCGGGGACCACGACCTCGCACCCCATCCGCGTCAACAATCGAATCGTGGCGTCATTGATGGGCCGGGCCACGATATCCTGCACGCAGCCGGCCAGCAGGATAACCCGTTTGCGCCGTTTACCCTGAGCGGGAAATATCCCGGTCCCGGACTTTGACGCGGCGGCCATGGGTTGGCGGCGGGCAAGCTCGACCGCCGCCCTGAGACGCCCCGGCGCCCATCGGGCAAATCGGCCCAGAATCCGGGCGATGCGCAATCCGGATCGAAGCAGGGCGGGCGTGGTGAGAATTGCGCCAAGCGCGGCATGCGGCAGGCGCGTCGCCAGTGGCCGGGAAGATCCCTGTTCCACGCGACGTCGCGCCAGGTCGACCAGATGCATATAGTCGACATCCGCCGGACAGGTGGTCATGCACACCAGGCACGACAGGCAACTGTCGAGATGCCCGATGACCGCGCCGCCGACTTTTTGGTCCTTCTCAAGCAGGGATTTGATCAGATAAATACGTCCCCGCGGGCTTTCCAGCTCGTTTCCGGTTAGCACGTAAGTTGGGCAGGTGGCGGTACAGAAGCCGCAATGCACACAGGTCCGCAAGATGCGGTCGGCCCGGGCGATTTCGGGGTCAGCGAGTTGATCGCGTGTAAAATTTGTCTGCATTGTCTAAAGTTCCGGATACATCCGGCCCGGATTCAAAATCCGCTGGGGATCGAAACCGTCCTTGATGCGCCGGGTGAGCCGCATTAGCGCCGGCTCCAGAGGCTCGAACGCCGGAGCATCGGCCCGCAGGCTTTCGGAACCCCGGACCAGCGTGGCGTGGCCGCCCGCGGCGCGCACCGGGTCGCGGACGGCTCTGATATTACGCTCCTGCCCCGGCGGCGGCGCGAGCCAGACCAATCCACCGGCCCAATCGTAAAACCAGTCGGCATCGAACGCGGCCGTGATTTCCTCGACCGTCGCGACCGCCCTGGCCGGTGGCAGGGAAAGTCGCCACACCGTGTTGCTGTCATCGCCCGGCAACACCGCCAGGTCGCGCACTTCGCGCCAGAAATGTCGCGAATTCAGGTCGTCCAGTTCACCCAGCTCCGCTTTGCCCCCGATCTGTTTTTTAAGGGCTGCGACGCGGCTCGCCACCGAGACGTCAATGCCCTCGACGCGAAATGCGGTCACCGCCATTTTCGCGTTCGTCACCTCAGCCACCCGTGACCGGCCCGCCACCCGCGCCGGCAGGTGGGCGAAACCCGAAACATCCAACGGCGATCCGGCGGCGGCGTTCAATGCCGACAGTGCATCCGCGTCGGCGAGCCCGAACGCCAACAGAGTGCAAACTCGCTCCGGCGCCGGCCAAATCTTGATCGTCACCTCGGCCAGGACCGCGAGTGTGCCATAGGAGCCGGCCATCAACTTGCTCAAGTCGAAGCCGGTTACGTTCTTCATGACGCGGCCGCCGGATTTGATCGCCTCGCCCCGGCCGGTCACGGCTTTGAAACCGAGGATATGATCGCGCGCCGCACCGGCCTTGATGCGTCGGGGGCCGGAGGAATTGCAGGCGATGGCGCCGCCGATCGTTCCGGCGCCACGGCCATTGCCGAGCAGGCCGCCAAGATTGGCCGGTTCGAAAGCGAGGCATTGACGATGGGCCTGCAATTCCCGCTCAATCGCCGCCAACGGCGTGCCGGCGCGCGCGGTCAAGACAAGTTCCGACGGCTCATACAATAAGATGCCGGACAATCCCGCCAGGGCGACCCGGCGGGAGGACGTCACCGGGCGTCCCAGGTTCCGCTTCGAGTCGGATCCCAGAATCTCAAGCGGCGTCCGGCTCCGCAGCGCTCGGCGGACAATATCGGCGACTTCACCCGGTGAGCCGGGTTTAACCAGATCCGCCATCACAGTCGCGGCAGCTCGGGAAAGCGCACCTCGCCCTTGTGGACGTGCATGCGGCCCAGTTCGACGCACCGGTGGAGGGTGGGAAACACCTTGCCCGGATTGAGCAGCCCGTCGGGGTCGAACGCGCATTTGACCCGTTGCTGCTGCTTGAGGTCTTCATCGGTAAACACTTCAGTCATCAGATGGCGTTTTTCGACGCCAACGCCATGCTCCCCGGTGAGCACCCCACCGACCGCCACGCACAACCGGAGTATTTCGGCCCCGAAGGCTTCCGCCCGTTCCAGTTCGCCCGGTTGATTGGCGTCATACAGGATGAGCGGATGCAGATTGCCGTCGCCGGCGTGAAAAACATTGGCCACCCGTAATCCGAAGCGGCGCGACATCTCGGCCATCCGCAGCAATGTCTCGGCGATACGGGCACGCGGGATTGTGCCATCCATGCAGTAATAGTCGGGCGATATTTTGCCAATCGCCGGAAAGGCGGATTTGCGGCCGGCCCAGAATCCCAGCCGCTCGTCCTCGCTGTCGCTGATCCTGATCGAGCTGGAGCGACATCCTTCGGCAATGGTGCGAACCCGCGCCATGACCTGGTCCACCTCGACGGCGGGACCGTCGATCTCGGCGATCAGAAGAGCGGCCACATCTTGCGGATAGCCGGGATGGCAGTAAGCTTCGGCGGCCTCGGCCGCATGGCGGTCCATCATCTCCAACCCGGCGGGAATGATCCCACCGGCGATGATCCGGGCCACGCAATTCCCGGCTGAATCGAGATCGTCAAAGCCGATCAACATGGCCCGCGCGGTTTTCGGCCTGGGCAGAATGCGGACAGTGACTTCCGTGACGAAACCGAGCAGCCCCTCCGATCCGGTCATCAGGCCGAGAATGTCATAGCCCGCTGAATCCATGCATTTGCCGCCGAAACGGATCACGTCGCCGCCAATCAGGACAACCTCCAGACCAAGCAGATTGTTGGTCGTCAGTCCATATTTAAGGCAGTGCACGCCCCCCGAATTCTCAGCCACATTGCCGCCGATCGTGCAGGCGATCTGGCTCGAAGGGTCGGGGGCATAATAGAAGCCGCGCGCAGCAACGGCTTCGCTGATCGCAAGATTGGTGACCCCGGGCTGCGCCACGACACACCGATTGTCATAGTCGATCTCAAGGATGCGGTTGAGCCGCGCCATGCCGATTACGACGCCGTCCGAAAGCGGCATGGCGCCACCGGAAAGCGAGGTTCCCGCGCCCCGGGGCACGACTTTGACCCCCATGTCGCTGCATAGGGCAAGCGTTTGTTTAAGCTCGGTCACTGTTTGCGGAAGAACCACCAACAGTGGCAGGGCGCGGTACGCGGTCAGCGCATCACATTCATAGGCCCGCACCTCATCCCGGTCGGTAATCAGTGCATACGGCGTCAAGATCGCTTCAAGCCGCGCAATGATTTCAGAGCGCCGGGACAAGATTGCAGCATCGGGCTCGGGCAGACGGGCCATGGCGACATTCCTGAAACAGGCATCGTCAGGGCGAATAGTAGCATTTTGGCTCGCCATGCGCGACCACGCCGCTCCACAATCCTGCCCGATCCGAAAAATTTGCAATTCCTGACGCAGTATGCCGAAAGCCCAAAAAAAAGGGGATGCAAGCATCCCCTTTTCCGAGACCTGGCGCCCGACCCTACACCGGCCGGCGCCAAACCTCCCTCAATTCAGGCTCCAGTTAAGCGGAATGACAAACGTCAGATCGGCATCTGAAAAATTACTGGGTGGCTTGGGTAGCGGATTGATTCGCTTGGCGATTCTGGAAAGTTCCCGATCGAGAACCGAATGTCCGGTGCCCTCCACGACCTCGAAGGACTGCACGGCGCCCTCGCGGTCGATCGACACTCTCAGCTTCGCCCTGCCCTCTATCGAACGCATAAGCGCCGCCCGGGGGTAGGTTTGCTTCTTCGCGACAATTTTCCTGACTTCCCTGAACCACGCTTTCCGATCATCCGCCGCGAAACTGCCTTGCGCCGCAAACATGCCAAGAACCGCGGATATTATCGTCACCGCAATAACAAATTTTTGTATTTTCATTCTGCCAAGCATCACTGTTCCAACTTTTGTTTCATTAGGAATCGCACCCTTGCCAACGCCTTCCCGCATGAATGATCAAGGCGCGGCATCCCGATCCGACCTTTTACAAAACTATCATGTCGCACGAAAGCCCCTTACGCCCCACCCCGGCTGTTAAGTATTTGTGCGAACGAAAGACATTAAAAAGTATGTAACGGGTACGTAAATTTTCGGTTAACCACCGCATTTACAGGAGATAAAATCCTGACCATGCAATAAAATCGCCGTCGAAATGACTTTATGCGCGCTATTTTCGCGCTATTGACTTTATTATTATGCAACCCACGGTCAAGGATGACATGCCGACCTTCCCGTGGCAAATTTGACCCGCGCCGAATTTTGCAGGCAACCGCATGTCAGAATCATCACAAGGAATGTCGAGCATATGAGCAGCCCAGCGCCGCGTCCGGGCATTCTGGACATTATTCCCTACGTAGCCGGCAGCTCCGGGGTCGAAGGCCTGGCCAAAGTGGCCAAGCTCTCTTCAAACGAATCACCCCTGGGCCCCAGTCCGCTGGCGATCGGGGCTTACCACAAAGCCGCCGATGCCCTGGAACGGTATCCTGACAGCGGGGCGACTGCGCTGCGCGAAGCCCTTGGCCAAAAGCACGGCCTCGATCCCGCTCGAATCGTGTGTTCCGGGGGGTCCGAGCAAGTGCTCGATTGTCTGATTCGCGCCTATGCCGGCCCTGGAGACGAGGTGCTCTTTAACCAGCACGGCTTTATTGTCTATTTTATCTCCGCCGTGTCGGCGGGCGCCGCCCCGGTCAAAGCAGTGGAAACCGATTTCACCGCCGATGTCGACGCGCTGCTTGATGCGGTGACGGATCGGACCAGGGTCGTCTGCCTGGCCAATCCCAATAATCCAACCGGGACTTATTTACCTGCCGCTGAAGTGCGTCGGCTGCGAGCCGGGTTGCCCGCGCATATATTGCTGATTCTCGACGCCGCTTATGCTGAATATGTCGACCGCGACGATTACGACGCCGGGGCTTCCCTGGTCGAGCAAGCCGATGGCAATGTGGTCATGACCCGGACTTTTTCGAAAATTTACGGCTTGGCGGCATTGCGCATCGGGTGGGCTTATTGCCCCGCCGAGGTCGCGGCCGTTGTGCATCGGGTGCGCGGCGCGTTTAATGTCTCGGGCCCCGCTCAGGCGGCTGCCGTGGCCGCGCTCGGCGATGCCGCCTTCACCGCAAGGGCCAAGGCCCACAACGACCGGTGGCTGCCGTGGCTGGCCAGGGAAATCTCGGCGCTCGGCCTTCAGACATCGCCCAGCATCGGCAATTTCCTGCTGATTCACTTTCCCAACGGGGCCGGGCAGGCCCAGGCCGCGGACCGGCACCTGCGCGCAAGGGGTGTGATCCTGCGCCCCGTCGCCGCCTATGGTCTCGGCCAATGCCTGCGCGCAACCGTGGGACTGGAACAGGACAATCGCGCCATCATCGCCGGCCTGAAGAGTTTTCTGAGCGGCTGAAATAAAATGAAATAAAAAAAGCCCGGTATTCGACACCGCCGAATACCGGGCCATCCAGTTGGAGGATATTGGGGAGTGA
>JBHHWG010000024.1:0-36087 GCA_046756385.1 Sphingomonadales bacterium
GCTTGAATCACATTCACGCCACTTTGGGAATCCCTTTTATGGGTTCACGGCCTAGGGGAACCCCTAAGCGAAGCTGCACACGATGGCATGCATTTGCGCCAAGGGGTTCGGGAGCGGCCACCGGATCAGCCTGTGCTGATCGCTGAAGAGGATCGACCTCTTCTGGCCGCTGCGCCGCCGCGTCCTCCACCGAATGTGCGGAGCGAGGAAGCTTGTGGCGCTTTCGTTGCGGCAAGCCGGACGACCATGGAGACTTCGCTCTCCCTGGACCCATCGACCAGACCTCCGCCGTCTGGACTCGCGGCAGGAGCATTCGCCGCCCCTGCACCCTGGACCAGGGGAGACTTCGCCTCTCCCCTTGGAGCCCCATGGACCAAAGGGTATGTCATAGCCCCTTGGAACCCTCGACCGCTGTTTCGGCAGCGGCTTCGAGCAAAGGGGAATGTCGCTCCCCCTTTGCAAACCCATCGACCAGAGAAGGCGGCTCTGGTCCCGCATGGCCGTTTTCTAAGCCTGATGCGGCGGGAAGCGCAGGCCGGTGACGGACGAGGAAACAGGGAGGGAAGACCTGCTTCAACCAACAATAAGGTGGAGGCATGTCCGACCCGAAAACGACAAAGCGCACCGCGCCCATATCCTACCGTCCGCCGGAAGCATGGCGGGACGAGCTCTATGCGCGGCAGCAGGCCTCCGGCCTGTCGATGAACGCGTTCATCACCAAAGCGCTTTTCGGAGCCCCTGTTTCCCGCGGGTCGCGCCGTCCGCCGCTGGAGGCGGGCGAGCTCGCCCGGTTGCTCAATCATGCCGCCCGCATCAGGCATAGCCTCGACGAGATCGCTCAAAACACCTTATCTGACGCAGGCGATGAGAGCGCCTCCGATCCGAAGCCGTGTAACGGCGTGGATCATGACGCCTGCAATGGTGGACGAAAAATTGCACAACTCATCGCAGCGGCGCAGGAGGATATCGCCACCCTGCGCAGCGCGATCCTCAAAGCGATGGGGCGGGCGCCATGATTCCATTCGGCAGCCCGCGCGCATCCGGTCAGGACCTGGCCACCCATCTGCTCAATGCCCATGACAACGAGCAGATCGAGGTGGCTTCGGTCACGGGCGCCGTTGCGCGGGACCTGCACGGCGCCTTTACCGAATGGGAGGCGCAGGCCCATGCGCTCACCCGCTGCCGGAAATATCTCTACAGCCTGTCGATCAATCCCGATCCCCGGCAGGCACCGCTCACCCGCGATCACGGTCTACGCCTGCCGGATGGCTATTACCGTGACCGGCATGAACTTTCTGGTTAAGGCCCTCCGCGTCCATCAGGATGCATGGCGGCTGCACAAACACGAACAGGAAAAGGCTGCGCTCGCCGAACGGCACAGGGCAGAGGAACTGGAACAGAATCTGCGGCACCAGATGCAGCAGCTTGAAACCACGCGGCGGCTGAAAGCGCTGGACCGCATTGATGCGCGGGAACGGCAATCATTGGAGCGCCAGTTTGTCCGCGAAGACCGTGCCCGCCTGCGCGGTGATGATAGCCGCAGCGGCGACAAGGCCCCGCAACGCAAAGCGGACAGAAAACGGGATCAGGAAAAACAGCGTGGCGATCCGAACATCCGGCAGCACAGACAAGAGAAAGACCTGCGCGACAAACACAGCTTCCCCAACGTCCTTACCGATTTCGCCAGGGCCAAAGAGGGCGAGCGTAGCGGCAAGGGCGATGAGGGCGGTACCGACACAGGTGGCAATGCCGGTGGCGATACTGGCGAGCGCAGCTTCAAATCCGTCTTCGGCAAGAACAAGCGCGGCCATGGCTATAAAGCTTCCGACCGCAGTAATGACAAGGACGCGCGTGATAAGGACGGGAAAAAGCAGAAAAAACGGAACAGAAAATCCCGCAGCCGCAAGAACAAATACGACAACAACTACAAGCCGCCCACCCGTGGCAAGGGTAAAGACAATGACCCTGGCATGGGCCGCTGACGATCTATTTCTCAGGCAATCCTTGAGGGCAAATCATGCGCGATGACGGTAATGATGGTGGAATCAGGCGTCCTGACCATCCTGCACAGCCGGCTTTTGAGGCAGGCCGCAACTGGCCGGAAGAGAACAGGATTGCCTTTCGCATGGGCCGTTTGCCGAAAGCACCGCGCCGGAAGATTGATAATGTAATGGCTCGGCACGCCAAGCTGCTTCACAAGCAAGAAGAGCGCTTAAAAACAGCACAGGCGCAACTCGCCAAGGAACGCAATGACCGTAAACCCGCCCATACCTATGATCCTGATGGATTGCCGCAGCGCCGCAGCCCTCTCGGCAATCTGCTCCATCAGCGTGTCCGCAAAACAGAACAAAGGCTGGCCGATCTGAAAGACCGGTCGCGCCGGGAGATATTGGGGAAGCTGGAAAAGGCCGAACGGGCGTGCGGCCTTACCGTTCCCGCCGCCGCCCGGTCCGTGAAGACGCAGCCGGCACGTGATATGCCGGAGAGTTTCCGGATCGCGGCCCGTGGTGAGTTCAAGGACGTTTTCAATCGGCGGGGACGATCTTATAAGCCGCCGGGGAAGGACGGCTCTGACCGGGAGCGTTGATGGCCGATTTTGATCGCATGCGGCAGCTTTTCTTGAAGCGTGCTATCACAAGGTGATTCAGGCAGGCAACATCTTTAGGGAGGGGGCGGACAATGAAGCGCGTATTAAGCTGGGTCCTCTATGGCCTTGGGCATATTCTCAGCAAGCCGATGATGCGCTGGGACCGGCCGCGATGAAGCCGCCCAGGCAATGTGATCTTTGGGATCATCCTGAGCCGATGGCGCCGCGGGTCTGGCGCGAACGCTTTGATCAAATTCAGACCTTTGAGGACACGAGTCATTGGTGGCGGCACCTGCTTAAATGCGAGGACTGCGGCCAGCTTTATTTTCACGAATTTTACGAAGAGGTGGACTGGCAGGATGGTGATGATCCCCAGTTCTGGACCTTCATTCCCGTTTACACCGATCAGGATGTCGAGAGGCTGAACGGCTATGACCGTTCGGCGTTGCTGAACGCTATGCGCAAGCATAATTGCGCATAGGCGGATTTGGTTGCGCATAAAAAAATGATTGCGCATAACGCCGACGCGGCAGCCTGGCGACGCGACTATGCGTGCATTCTTCTGAATTATTCTCGCTATGAGCCGAATAATTGATGATGCAGTTTTGAATTTAGCGCGTTGAGCAGGTCTATGTTTGACAAAGCTCCCGATTTTATGATTAACTGTCCTTAGTCCGCGGACAGAGGACAGAGGACAGAGGACAGAGGACAGAGATCGGATGAAAAGTCAGGACATCGTCATATTGCTCAAGCTCGTGAGCCTGCAAGAACAGGAAAATTCCGGCCTGCTTGATAGCTCCGATTGGCTGCCGGGACGCGAAGAGCCTTATTCCGTCCGTGGTCTGGGTGCGTCTCTTGGTATCAGCAAGACGGAGGTGAGCGCCTCACTCAATCGAAGTCTTGAGTCTGGCCTTGCGGTCAAGGATCGTGAGAGCGGACGGACAAAGCCCAATCGCCGCAATCTCCATGATTTTATTACGCACGGGCTGAAATTCGTCTTTCCAGTAAAACCCGGTGCTCCTGAACGCGGCATTCCAACAGCTTTTGCGGCGCCCATGCTGGAAGGCCAGCTCGTGAGCGCTGGCGATGATATCTATATCTGGCCCTATGCTCAGGACAAAACGCGGGGTCTGTCGGTCGAGCCCTTGTTCAAA
The DNA here is from genome assembly GCA_046756385.1 of Sphingomonadales bacterium. Taxonomy (GTDB): domain Bacteria; phylum Pseudomonadota; class Alphaproteobacteria; order CAZZKF01; family CAZZKF01; genus JBHHWG01. The sequence goes on from JBHHWG010000024.1 coordinate 3,742, forward strand.
TCCGTGCCGGAAGCCGTCCGGAACGATGAGCGGCTATATGAGTACCTGGCGCTCATTGACGCCATAAGACTTGGCAGACAGCGTGAGTCCCATCTTGCGGCTGAGCGGCTCAAAGAAGGGATATTGAAGCGATGACGGTTCACGGGCAGTTACTTCACATGCTTGAAACCGTTGCCGAGTCTCTCGGCGATGATCTTCGCAAGAGGCTGGTCTTTGTCGGCGGTTGCACAACCGCGCTCTTCATAACCGACCCGATTACTCTTGAGGATGTGCGGGCAACCGATGATGTCGATCTGATCGTTGATCTGGCAGGTTACGGAGGGTGGGCGCAGTTGCAAGAGCAATTACGGCAGAAAGGGTTTTCCGAGTCTCCCGAAGATGAAGTGATCTGCCGCATGCGGCTTGGCGAGCTCAAAGTTGATTTCATGCCGGACGACCCTGAAATTCTCGGATTTTCCAATCGGTGGTATGAAAAGGGCATTGATACAGCGGTCACACATCCATTGACGGATGACCTTGATATTAAGCGCCTCACTCCGGCACTTTTTATTGCCACAAAACTCGAAGCTTATCGTGGCCGCGGCGACGATGATCCTCTCGGCAGCCGTGACCTGGAGGATATCCTGATCGTCGTTGACGGGCGCGAGGAATTGATCGCCGAAATTCAGGACGCGGATGAAGACATCCGCAGCTTCATCGCAGAGCAAATTCGTGATCTACAGAAACATTACGATTTTGACAGTTTTTTGGTGGGCAATATCCGAGGACCGGAAGGCCGCGTCGATATCGTCCACGATCGCCTGTCTGCCTTGGCCGTTAGCGATGGCGGGGGATGACATGGGAATCGAGGTCAGTTGGCACAGCAAGCAGGGGCAACGCACCGATGACAACCGGGATTACTGCGGTGTCGGGCTGCGTGATGATGACGCTCTGTGTATCGTCCTGGATGGTTCGACATCAGGCGCCAATAGCGGTGAATTTGCCCGCCTGATCGCACGTGACCTGATCGACTGGTTCATGGCGGCGGGAAAAGTAAATCCGGACGCCATCATTGACCGGCTAAGTTACATCCATACCAATCTGACGCCACGCTTTCGGAAAGGTTCGGCGAGCTATGTGGTCGCGCTTATCGGGTATGAAGGCACGGTACGGCTCCTGTATGCCGGTGATTGTCTGGCAGGGCTTCGTAAGGGTGTATCGGCCATTGAATGGCGCGTGCGCCCGCACACGCTCGCCAATGCCATCACGGACATGCCAATTACCAAGATCGCATCCTCCCCGCTCAGGAACCGTTTGACACGCAGCTTTCGTGCCAGGGAATTCATGACACCTGATGACGAGGAACTTGCTTTACGGGGAGATAACGCGCTTGTTCTCGCTACGGACGGATTCCGGGCGGCGCTTGATATGGAAAGCCAAGCGCGGGTTCTGGCAGCGTGAAGGGGGGCGATCTCATCAGCGAGCCCCTGGAAAATCTGTACATCACAATATCTGAGTAATTCTGATAACAAGATGAGGCCATGCGCAGCGGGGATTTTCTGCGGTGTACGGGCCAAGTCGGACATGCGCAGAGTATGTGCCAAAGCCGATAAATTGTGATCATCGGAATCAACACATAAACGGACACCTCATCACAAGCAGAAACCGGGCTCTTTCAAGGGAGAAAGGCCGTGGGCGGCAAAGAGTCTACAAAGTTGGTTGTCCACTCCCGCAACCAATAAAGCCCGTAACGTCAATAAGTTACGGGCTTTCTGTTTTTGATGTCCGTGCTTATTATAGAGCAAAACATGGGCGCGACTGGTAAGGAAGGTCCAACCATCGCCGCCTGCTTTTTGCTCATAAATGCTTCCCAATATACGAAAGTTATTTCGCGAATCATTCTTCTCTGATAGCACAGGCAGCAAGAATCCAGTGGTTCAATCGCAACATTCCGACCCGATAAAACTGGGTCAATGTTTTGAAAAGTCGAACCACCAGGAAGGCGCCTGCTGGTTCTAAAGAGAACCCGGATGAGGTGGACAGGAATGAATGACAACTATCTGGAATATCTGCTGGAAAACAACAGGGTCTGGGCGGCGTCCAAGGTTAAGGGGGACCGCGACTTTTTTACGCGGCTCTGCGATGTCCAAAGCCCCAACTATCTTTGGATCGGGTGTTCCGACAGCCGGGTTCCCGCCAATGAGATTGTTGGCTTGCAGCCCGGTGAGATGTTTGTGCATCGCAATATCGCCAATGTCGTCCCGCGCGGCGATTTGAACTGCCTCGCGGTCATCCAGTTCGCGGTCGAGGTCCTCAATGTGCAGCATATCATCGTGACCGGTCATTACGGATGCGGGGGCGTCAGGGCGGCGATGGAGAACAAGGACCATGGCCAAATCGAGAATTGGCTGGCCCACATCAAGACTGTTTACCGCCAGCATTACGATGAGATCACGGCCATTGATGACCCGGAAGCTCAGGCTAACCGCCTGTGCGAACTCAATGTGGCGGCCCAGGTTCGCAATGTCGCCAAAACATCAATCGTCCAGAACGCCTGGCGGAATGGCAAGGAACTGCAAGTCGATGGCTGGATATACAGTATCAGGGACGGAATCTTGCACGATATGAAGGTTGGGGTCAGCTCAGCCGAGCAATTGCATCAAGCCTATCGAATCGTCGACCGGGAACGTGGGTAAACCGGCCTGCTTCTGCAAATGGCTCGGTTTGTTTTGTAACAGTCGAGCCAATGAACCGCACCAGCGGCATTCGAACGCTCTCCGCTTTTTGTAAGTGGTGGCTGAACCGAGCACCATGGCGCCACTGGCGCGCCATGGAGAAGCAAGCGGGAATAGGCTGGGGAATGGAACCACGTCTGCTTTGGTGGCAAGAGCAGACATGGTCGAGGACGATGTGCCATGGCCGGTTTTGACCCGGAGCGGACTCTTTTGCCCCCTATCGCTCATCCTCCGCGCTCTTCCCCTTGGTATAAGATCTTCAGTCGAAAAAGAAAATAAAGTTGGCTGCTTTGCTTCCTGGTAACGGGGGTCAGGACCATACACTCTGCAAAGCATTGGAAAGCATCACTCTATTAAAGCGTCAAAACCCATTTGTCCGAGGTGGCCAGCTATAGCAATTTCCGGCAGCCCGCCCATGCATTAGGATGGGCACTAGGTAAAAGGCCGATGTGACATCGGGCCTTCTTGACCGGATAGCAAAGATGACCAGGGCGCGGGCCGCGCATATCTTGATTGGACTGGCCGTCCTTTTCGCGGCGGTTATCGGTGCTACGATATTCGAAAACCCGACGCTGCGGCGAGCGGTGGAGGCCGCCAGCGTTCTGGCCGCCCTGTCGGCCCCGCTCGATCCGGCCACGGGCGATGACGTTGACGCGCCGCCGATCGCCAAAACCGTGAATTACCGTGTTCAGGGCCGGGAATTCAGCGCCGATCTATACCATACGGGCCGGGACGCCAAGGCCGCCCTGGTGCTGGTGCCGGGATTGGCGCCGAAGGGCCGCCTCGACCCCCGTCTGGTGGCCACCGCCAGGGTGCTGGCCCGGGCCAGGTTTCAAGTCCTGGTGCCCGATATCCCAAATCTTCGCGCGCTCAGGGTATCCCCCGCCGACACCCGCCATGTCGCCGGGGCGATCGAATTTCTGGCCCGACTCCCGGTGGCGGCGGGTGGGGGGGCGCTGGGCGTGATGGCTTTTTCCTACGCCGCCGGTCCGACATTGCTCGCGGTTCCAACGGCAAAGGCGGGCAGCCATGTCGATTTCGTCGTCACCGTGGGGGGCTATCACGATCTGGAGGCTGTGATTACTTTTTTCACCACCGGCATGTTCCGACAGCCCGGAGAGGCCGAGTGGCGGCAACACCCGCCTAATTCCCATGGTAAATGGGTGTTTATTCTCAGTAATGCGGACCGCCTCGAAGATCGGGCGGACCGGCAAATCCTGACCACGATCGCGCGGCGCAAGCTGGCCGACCTCGACGCCGATATTGACGACCTCGCGGTCCGCCTTGGTCCCGACGGCGCGGCCGTCCTGGCAGTCGCCGATAACCGCGACCCGCGAAGGGTGCGCGACCGGATCGCAAGGCTGCCCGCGCCAATCCGTGCGGATATCAAGGCGCTGAGCCTGATCGACCTTGACTGGTCGCGGCTTGGGGCGCGATTACTGCTCGTTCACGGCCGCGACGACGGCATCATTCCCTATAGCGAAAGCATGGCCCTCGCCCAAGCGGCAGGAGCGCAGGCGGAATTGTTCCTGGCTGACCATTTGGCCCATGTCGATTTCGGCTCCACGGGCCTTCAAGACACGCTCACTTTGTGGCGCGCCGTCTATCGGCTGCTCGAGATGCGCGATAACAGGCGCCTGATCGATGTGCCGGGCGGAATCGGCAGGAAAAGCCGGGCGAATGATCTTGAGCCCTTATAATGGCTTGACTCCGTATCCGGGTACGGAGTGCATATTGGCCAAAAAGAGGAACCTGGAGACGATGAAGATCAGCCAAATAGCACAACAGACCGGAGTCGGCATAGAGACCGTGCGTTTTTACGAACGACGGGGGCTGATCTCACAGCCACCAAAACCGACCAATGGCGGGTTTCGCAGCTATCCGCCAGAGACAGTCGAGCGCATCCGGTTCATCCGCCAGGCTCAAGGCCTCGGGTTCTCGTTGCAGGAAATTGACGAACTTTTGGCGTTGAGGACCGACTCTAAAGCGGACTGCGCAAATGTTCGCGACCATGCGATCGCCAAGCGACGGGAAGTCGACGACAAGATCACCCAGCTCAAGAACATGCGGGTGGCTCTGCAAACCTTGATCGACGCCTGCCCCGGTAAGGGCGCCGTGCGTTTCTGCTCGATCATTGAAGCGATCGAGTCCCCGAAATCCGACGACACATCGCGGGGTCAGCCCACGGAAGGAGAAGCCCAATGAAGACACTTGTAAAATTCGCATTTGTACGGCCATTGCTGATGGCAATGGTGGTTGCGCTGTTGTCGGCGGGCGCTGTCAGTGCTCAGGAGACACAGGCGGTCTACCGGCTTGGCGCCAATGGGCTGTCGTGCCCGTTTTGCGCCTATGGCATTGAGAAGGAGCTAAGCGCCATCGACGGTGTTGCGACAGTCGAGACCGATATTCGTTCCGGAACCGTAATGGTTACCATGAAACCTGACGCGGAGCTTGGCGAGGCACTGGCCAAGGAAGCGGTCGAAGCGGCCGGCTTCGATCTGCGCTCGTTTGACCGAGAGGGCTGAGGGGTTTTCATGTCACGTATTTTCTGGCTTGGCCTGGCGGCGGTTGCTTGGACTGTGCCAGTGCACGCGGCCCCGGAAACCTTTAACACCGCGCTGCCGGTCGCCCGGGGCGAGTTCATCTTCCGCGCCCAGTTCATCGCCACGGGGAAGGGCGACGATGCCGGCCCCGCCGACCGCGACGTCGCGGTGGTTGGCGCTGCGTCGGTGCTCGGCTACGGCGTCACGCCCGACCTCGCCCTGTTCGGGGTGTTGCCCTTTCTGCACAAGGAACTCGATCTGACCACGCCAGATGGCGCGCGGGTCAGTCGGAACACCAGCGGCATCGGGGACGCCCGCCTGTTTGCCCGCTACACGATTTTCAAGCGTGTTGGGCCGGGTCTCAACTTTCGCGTGGCGCCGTTTTTCGGCGTCGAGCTGCCGACCGGCGACGATAATGACCGGGACAGCTTAGGGCGGCTGCCGGCGACCTTGCAGCTCGGCTCCGGTTCCCGGGATCCGTTCGGCGGCGTTGTCGTGACCTACCAGACGCTGGATTTCCAGGTCGATGCCCAGGCCAGCTACAAGTTAAACACCAGCGCCAATGATTTCGAGTTGGCAGATGAAGCGCGTCTCGATGGGTCGCTGCAATATCGCCTGTGGCCGCGCGAGCTCGGTCGCGGTGTCCCGGCGTTCGTTTATGGCGTCCTCGAGGCCAATCTGCTGCACCGGGACAAGAATGAAACCGGCGGTGTCAAGGACGGCAATTCTGGCGGCACGTCGCTGATGATCGCGCCCGGCCTTCAATATATCTCCAAGCGGTGGATCCTCGAGGCCATCGTGCAAGTGCCGGTGTTCCAGGACCTGAACGGTACGGCGCTCAAAGATGATTTGACCGTGCGCGCCGGGTTCCGGGTCAATTTTTAGAAGTTATCCTGGATGAAAATGATAATTGCCAAATGGATGGCGGGTGCGGTCGCGGCGATGCTGACGCTGGCCCTGGCCGGATGGCTGGCGTTCGTGCCCGGCGCCAGGGAAGCGGGCTATGAATTCGTCGCGGCGTGGGGGGAACCGGGCAGCGCGCCCGGCCAGTTCAAGGACCCGACCGGGATTGCGGTGGCCGGCGACGAGGTCTTTGTCGCTGACGCCAGAAACGGCCGGATTCAGGTTTTCGACTGGAGCGGTAAATATTTGCGTGAGTTCGGACAGCCGGGCGACGGGGTGGGCGAACTCGGCCGCCCCATGAATTTAACCATCCATGAAAGCCAACTCTATATTCCCGAATATTTCAATGACCGGATACAGATATTCAATCTCGACGGCAGGTTGCGACGCATTGTCACCGGCGAGGGCGCGGGCCAGTTTAGTGCCCCGGGCGGGGTCGCGGTGGCCCCGGACGGCACGTTATATGTGGCGGGTTTTTATCATCAGCGGATCCAGAAATTCGCCGCAGACGACCGTTTCATCGGGCAATTGGGCGACACCGACAAGGTCGGAATCTGGGCGGGACAGTTCAATTATCCCACTGATGTAGCATTGGCGGCTGACGGCACGCTGTATGTGGCGGATGGCTATAACGACCGGGTGCAAGTCTTTGATCCGAAGGGCAATTTCCTGCATAAATGGGGCGGGCCGCTGGCGCTGAATATCTTCGGGCCGTTCAACGGCTGGTTTGCAACCGTCACCAGCATCACGATTGGCCCCGACGGCAATGTTTTCGTCGCCGATTTCTATAATCACCGGATCCAGAAGTTCGCGCCTGACGGAACGTTTCTCACCAGCTTCGGTCAGTCAGGGAACGGGACCGGGCATTTCAATTATCCCATGGCTGTAGCCGTGGCCGACGACGGCACGGTGTTCGTCACCGACTTCGGCAATAACCGCGTTCACAAATGGGCGCCGATAATCAAGTGAGGGTGAGAGGCCGCGCGGCGACCTCCCGGATTCGATCTTAAAGGTCCTGATGGGCCCCGTCGCAGAAAGGCATGCTGTCGCTCGCCTTGCAGCCACAAACATAGACGGTCTGGGACTTCTCGGCGGTAAAAGCGATCGGTGCGAAGTCGGTATTGTTGTGGGAGCCGTCGCAAAAAGGCTGCTTCGAGCTGTGGGGGCAAGTGCACCAGAAATAGGTTTTTCCTTCTTCCACTTCGACGGCGAAGGGTTCTTTTTGTATGATCTGATTGTCGGTCATGTCGGGGTTCCTACTCAAACGCAAACTGCAAACTTGGCGCATACTGTAAGGTCGGTGGCCAGCCGACACCATACATAATAGGAAAAAACTATGCGTTGCTCTTGCGAGGGCGGCTCAGTCGGTCAAGGCGCAGGCGATGGCGCTCATCGGTTAACCGCCACACGGCGCCCATGACCGCGGTTAGCACCCCAATCCCGGTCGCGCCCGCGATCAACAGGATGATCAGGATTTGATATTTGGCCGCCTCGGTCGGCTCGACACCGGCCAGAATTTGTCCGGTCATCATGCCGGGCAGGAACACCAGACCGGCGGCGGCCATCGAATTGACGATCGGCATGAAGCCGTTTCTCAGGGCGTCGCGGGACACCGGGCGCAACGCCTGCCATCGGGTCGCCCCGAGGGTCAATCGGGCCTCGACCGCCATGCGGTCCCGGCCGACGGCCGTGGTCAGGGTGTTAAGTCCGAGACTGATGCCGGTCATGGTGTTGCCGAGGATCATGCCGAAAAGGGGTATGGCATAGCGCGGATGGTGCCAGGGTTCGGGCTGTAACTGGGTGGTCAGCGCCAGCACCGTCACGATGGCGCCGGCGATCAGCATGGTCGAGGCGCCAAGGCCATAGGCCCACCAGCCCGAAAGCCGCTGCTGCTGACGCGCCATGATTTCCCGACCCGCGAGCAATGCCATCGCGACCGCGACTCCTCCGGTCAACCATGGCGAAACCGCCGCGAACAACGCCTTGAGCACCAGGCCGATCAGACCGAGTTGAACCACCATGCGCGTCGCCGCCAACAACAACTGCCGCTCCAGACGGAGTTGAAGAACCAGCGACAGTGCGGCGCTTGCGATCAGGAAGCCCGCGGCGAGGACCAGATCGAAATAGCTGAGTTCAATATATCCGGTCATCACACGTCCGCCCTCGGCGCGCCGCTTTCCACGAACTCACCGTTCTCGATGCGCACAATGGGGGCCGCGAGCCGCCGCGCCTGTTCCTGATTGTGGGTGACAAACAGCATCGCCGCCCCCAGACCCAGCCGCTGTTTCAGAATTTCCTCCACCGCCGCCGTCGCCTCGGCGTCGAGCGCCGCCGTCGGTTCGTCAAGCAGCAGCACCGGGGGCTCGGGCGCGAGCAGCCGCGCCAGGGCGAGCCGCTGCTTCTCCCCGGTCGACAAGCGCGATATCGGCCAGTCGAAGGCGCCGGGGTCCAGTTTCAATGCCGCGAGCATGGCGGCGGCCCTTGAACGGTCGGAAAAATGGTCGCCGACCGTTTCCGCCCACCAGCCCGACTCAGCCGGAAGATATGCGACTGTTCGCCGCCACACGGGGGCCGGTGTGGCCAGTCGCTCAAGCCCGGCGGCGCAAACTTCGCCGTCATTGACATCAAGATCGGCGATCGCGCGCAACAGCAAGGTTTTCCCGGCGCCCGAAGGCCCCATGATCGCCACGCATTTGCCGCCCTCGACATCCAGGGCCGGCACCGAAAGGCCAGGCCGGCGAAGATTGCGCACAGTCAGCATTGGCATTGGTCCTGAATTCCTCGTTTCACCAGTCAGTATGTCCAGCGGAGTTAGAGATAAAACCATTGTATTGGTATGGAATTAGCCAAAACAGGGGGGTGACTGGAAAAAGGGGCTGCAAAACCTCATTTCACCGACTAACATCCCGATAAGTCAACAATAGGGGAGCGACATGGCGCTGGCACTTGAACGGGACGAAACGCTCGAATTACTGGAATTTGCGAAGACGATGGTCAAGGAGGACCGGCGTGCCGAGGCGGTTGACCTGTGTCGTCGGGTTCTTGCGGCCAAATCTGATATCGGGGCTCGCTGGGGTGAAGTCGCGCAGCTTTTAAGGCAGCTTGGCGATGACGACGCCGCGGTGCGGGCGGGCCGGTATTACGTTGACGACGATCCTCGCGACGCGTCGCGCCTGGGCTTGCTGGCGGAGCTTTTGTCCGCGGTCGACGAGATCGGCGACGCGCTGAAAATCATCGAGGCGCTGGCGGCCCAACATCCGAATGTGGCGGGCGCTCAATATGGCGCGGGCTATTTCAGTGCCCAGAAAGGCGACTTCGACAAGGCGCGCGGGTTTTATCGCAAGGCCCTGGAATTGCAGCCCGACTTTGTCGCCTGCTGGGAACAGCTCGTGCGGCTCAAGCGATTTACGGCCGGCGACGCCGATTACCAGACGCTCAGGAAGCTGGTTGCGCAAAGTGAACGGATGCGTCCGGAGCTGCGAATGGCTCTGTCCTACGCTTTAGGCAAGGCGTGCGAGGATGCCGGTGATTATGACGAGGCTTTCGGACATATCACCAACGGCGCCGCTCTCATGCACTCCCTGTCGCCGTTCCAGATCGAGGCCTATGAAGCCTATTGCGAGCGGCTCAAGGACACCTTCAGCCCCGACGTGCTCGATCCTTTGGCGGAAAAAGGCGGCAACCCGTCGGACAGGCCGATCTTTATCGTCGGAATGCCGCGTTCCGGCGCCACGCTGGTGGAGCAGATCCTGGCGAGCCACGGGGACGTTCAGGGCGGTGGCGAGCTTAAATATCTTCGCCTGGCCACCTTGCAGCTCAAGAATCTCGAAGCCAAGGATCTTGTAAGCTTTCTCAAGACGACATCCGGGCAAAACACGCCGGCGCCCGATCCGGTTGAGAATCCATGGGCGGCCATGGGTGGAAACTATCTGAGCTTTCTGGAGAGCCGGTTTGGCTCAAACGGTCGGGTGACCGACAAAAATCTCGGCAACCACGTTCTGATCGGCGTGCTGCAATTGATTCTGCCCAACGCAAAAATCGTTTATTGCACCCGCGATCCGATCGATACCGCGTGGTCCTGCTTCAAGACCCGCTTTGAGAAGGGCAATTTGTGGAGCTACGACTTTGATAGTCTCGCCCGTTACAGTCGCGGCTACGCCTCGTTGATGGATCACTGGCGCGGGCTGCGGCCCGACGCTATTCACGAGATTCGCTACGAGGATCTGGTGTCGAACCCGGAGCGGGAGACCGAAAAAATGCTGGGGTTCTGCGGCTTGAAGGCGGATGCAAATTGTCTGCGATTCAATGAGAATGATCGCGTGATCTCGACCGAGAGCATGGCCCAGGTCCGCCAGCCGATCTATCAGAGCTCGGTGGGCGCCAGCGAAAATTACGGCGACCATTTCAAGCCGCTGGTAGAGGCCCTGTCGGCGCAAGGGTTGCTAAAAGTGCGCTAGCGCGGCAGTGTTTAGGGGTGGCTTTTTTCCGGGAGCGGCCCCTGCCAGCCTACCCTGGATAGATCCAGCCGACCCTTGCGGTCGAAAGTCAGCCCCTCACGTTCCAGCAGGTCACGCTGGCGGCTCTCGCCGTCGCCATCCCGCCTCAGGCTGATCTCGCCGCGACTGTTGACCACGCGCTGCCACGGCACGCTGGCGCTGGCTGGGACGGCGGCCATGGCATAACCGACCACCCGGGGCGAGCAGCCGGCAATCCGCGCGATTTGTCCGTAGCTCGCAACCCGGCCCGCGGGTATCTGCCGCACCAGCCGGTAGATGGTCCGATAAAGCGGCGAAGTCTTGGCGCCCGAGCCATGCATGTCGATTGTCATAAGATCTTGTGCATTTTCATTTCCGGCCCTTAGTTCCGTTCAATCACGTTGGCCCTGCGCGGCTGGGCAAAGGCCGTCTCCTTTAGCGCAAGACCAGAGAGAATGAGGGTGCCGAAGATCGGCCGGTAAGTATATTCGGCGGTGACCACGATCACGCTTTGTCCAGGCGCCGTCAATTGCGCCGTCAGGGCCAGGGGGGCGTCCACGACGCCGCCATTTCGGCTCTCGGTCCAGTCCAGCGTCGCCTGGCCGTCGCCCGCGCGGAAACGGACCGCGGCGACGCCAATTCGCAGGCCGCTGGCGTCGAACGGCTGCATCATCAGCTCAGTTGCCCTGAAAACGTCGTTCACCCGGGATGTCGAGAGCGTCTGTTGCTGGCTCAAGAGATCCGCGGTTGCGAACGAGACTGCTTGCACCTTGTCGCTCACGCGGATGAAGTTGACAGTCTCGATTGTCCCACTAAGCAAAATCAGGAGAACCGGCATCGCGAGCGCAATTTCCAACGACGCAATGCCGCTCCGATCACTCCTGATTCTTGAAAGCAGCGCTGTCATCACGCCCCTTCATATGGCTCGTTCTGAAACACCGCCGTCGAGATCAGGAGCATGCTGTTGGTGCCGTTGTCGGACAGAAGGCGTCCGATCATCGGTGTCAGGAACTCCCAGCGAAAGGTCACTCGAACGAAAGTAATCGCCTGGGCGCCGCCGGGACTGAACTGAACCGCGACCGGATTGCCTTCTTTATCCAGTTCCAAAACCGCATCCGTGGTCCCAAAGTCGGAGAAATTCCGAACGTCGAAGCTTATTTTGCCGCAGTCGACCAGATTGAGCATCGCCCCGCATAGCCGCGTCCTGAATGTGGCCAAAGGGTCCCCGGCGCGCTGAAGCTGACCGGTCCGGATTTCCCGCGCGGCCTCGATCGCCGCGCCCTCCATCATGCTATTGACCAGGAGCACGGTTGAGGTTTCCAGGATACCGCCGGTCATCATGGTCAGCACCGGCGCCGCGATCGCGAGTTCGATGGCAACGCCCCCGGCGCGATCGGAAATTACCGCGCGAACTGATCGCCCCAGGCCGCTCAGCCGACGCCGGCAAGCGCCCGCGGTCTTGGCGCAAACCGGGCCGATGCGGGCCAGGCCGGCGGGTCGATCCATAACAGTATGTTCCCTCATGACGACCAATTACGTGACTGTTTTGCTCGTTTTATGTTGCCTCAAAGAGGAGCACCAGCGCCTTAAAATCCCGTTAAGTATTGATAAATTGACACCTTTCTGACCGCGCCGGCGGCAAGGGTCCGCCGCCGCGGTTCCCGGATTCCGGATACCGAATTCGGGCCGCCGGGGCCGACCGAGGGAATCAATATCCTCAATTTGGTTGGAGTCGCCTTTAAGCGCTGGTGCGTTAGTGTGGTATAATTTACATGCAAACCAGGTAGAATTTTATTTTATGGGGCGTTCCAAAACGGCAACAAGAAATGCCATTTTGTTGCCGCACGGTCATAAAATTCTGTCCTTGAAATTTTTGGTCCGCTTCCCTTGTCAGAACCAGAAAGAGGTTACAAGTTGAGGTAAATCTCCGATGAAGCCTGCCTATGTTTAACCTGCGCGACAGCGCGCCAGAAGGGGAACATAATGCGTAAACTTGCGTCATTCGAAGTCGAATATCTTCAGTATCTTGATGAGAACGCGAAGCCGGCTAACGATCTGCCTGACTTTGCCCGCGACCCGGAAGAGCTGTTGAAGCTTTACCGGTCGATGCAGTTTTTGCGGGTGTTCGATGCCCGCGCGATCGCGTTGCAGCGAACCGGCAAACTAGGCACCTATGCGGGCTCGCTTGGACAGGAAGCGGTTAGCATCGGCGCCGGCTCCGGTCTTACCGACGACGACGTCCTGGTGCCCTATTATCGCGGCACCGGAACCATGCTTCAGCATGGCGTCAAACCGCACGAGATGTTGCTCTATTGGGGCGGCGATGAGCGCGGCAGCAATTTCGAGGACCCGAGGGCGAAAGAGGATTATCCGGTCACGGTTCCGATCGCCACCCAGACGCTTCACGCCTCGGGGGTCGCTTCGGCGATCAAGTTCCGTAAGCAGACGGGCAGGGCGGTGCTGACGGAAATTGGCGAGGGAGGCACCTCCGAGGGTGAATTTTACGAGGCCCTCAATGTCGCCGGGGTTTGGAACCTCGGCGTTGTGTTCATGGTCAACAACAATCAGTGGGCGATCTCGGTGCCGAGCGAGCTGCAGACCGCGGCCCAGACCTATGCACAAAAGGCAATCGCCGCGGGCGTTGAATGCGTGCAGGTCGATGGCAACGACGTGATTGCGGTCAAGGATGCCGCCGGCCGCGCGCTGGAGAAAGCGCGAACCGGGGGCGGCCCGACCCTGATCGAGGCGGTCACCTACCGTTTGTGCGATCACACCACCGCCGACGACGCCCGGCGTTACCACGATCCCCAGAAGCATGAAGAGGCGTGGGAAAAAGAGCCGCTCAAACGGCTCGGCGATTATTTGAGCACCCTCGGCGCGGTCAGCAACGGCGATCTTCAGGACATCGAGGCCGAATGCAAGCGTGAGGTCGAGAATGAGGTCCGTATTTATCTCGACACGGTCGAAAACAAGCCGCAATCGCCCGCCGATATGTTCGATTATCTGTTTGCAAACCTGCCTGAGAAGACCAAGCCGCAGCGCGAATTCGCTATCGCCAGAGGAGCCCATTAATGCCGACCGTCACCCTGATTGAAGCCGTGGCCATGGCGCTCGACTATGAAATGGGCCGGGACGGCGAGGTGGTGCTGCTGGGCGAGGATGTCGGCAAGAATGGCGGCGTGTTCCGAGCCACTGATTCCCTATACGAAAAATACGGATCCAATCGCGTGATCGACACCCCGCTGGCTGAAGCCATGATCGCCGGCCTGTCGGTCGGCATGGCCACCCAGGGACTCAAGCCGGTGGCCGAAATCCAGTTCATGGGCTTTTCGCTTATGGCCTTCAACCAGATCGCCACCGCGGCGGCGCGGATGCGCAACCGCACCCGGGGACGGCTGACCGTGCCGCTGGTGGTGCGGATGCCGTTTGGCGGCGGCATCCACGCGCCCGAGCACCATTCGGAGAGTATCGAGGCGCTGTATGCCCATATTCCGGGTTTGCGGGTCGTTGTGGCGTCCAATCCTTCGCGCGCCTACGGCCTGTTGCTGGCCGCGATCCGCGAGCCCGATCCGGTCGTGTTTCTTGAGCCCAAGCGGGTCTACCGCCTGCTCAAGCATGAGGTCGAAAACGACGGCGAAGCCTATCCGCTGGATTGTTGCTTCATCGACCGCGAAGGCGATGACCTGACGCTGATTAGCTGGGGCGCAATGATGCATGAGACCCTGCAGGCGGCCGACAAGCTGGCGGCGGAAGGGGTGTCGTGCGAGGTGATCGACGTCGCGACCGTCAGCCCGATCGACATGGACACCATTATTGAGTCGGTGGAGAAGACCGGCCGCTGCGTCATCGTGCAGGAAGCATCCCGCTCGGGCGGTGTGGGTTCGGAAATCGCGGCCGAACTGGCGGAAAAGGCGATGATGTCGCTGCTCGGTCCGATCGGGCGGGTCGCCGGTTATGACACGGTGATGCCCTATGCCCGGATGGAGAAACTCTATATGCCGAGCGTCGGGCGGATTGTCGAGGAAGCTCAAAAGGTTCTGAAGTACTCATGACGGTTTTTAATCTTCCCGATCTTGGCGAGGGCCTGCAGGAGGCTGAAATCGTCCAGTGGCTGGTGTCGGTGGGCGATGAGCTTGAACTTGGCCAGACCATGGTCGAAGTCTCGACCGAAAAGGCGGTGGTCGAAATCCCGGCCCCCTTCGACGGCACCGTAACCAGGCTTTACGGCGGAGCCGGTGACATGATCGCCACCGGCGCGCCACTGATCGAGACCGGTGACGGTGAACCGGCATCCGCCGTGGAGACGCCGTCCGAACCGGCGGTCGTGGATCAGGCCGCCGTGGTCGAAACACCATCGGCGACGCCGGCCGCGCCGATCTCCGCCGGTGCGGAAGTGTTTAATCTTCCCGATCTTGGCGAAGGTCTCCAGGAGGCTGAAATCGTCCAGTGGCTGGTGTCGGTGGGCGATAAGCTTGAACTCGGCCAGACCATGGTCGAAGTCTCGACCGAAAAGGCGGTGGTTGAAATTCCCGCCCCGTTCGAGGGTACTGTGACCCGGCTTCATGGCGGGCCCGGCGACGTGATCGCCACCGGTGCCCCGCTGATCGAAATATCCGGTGGTGGCGCGGCCGAGGCAGCTCCGCCCGCGCCCAAGACCATGCCGATCCAGGAGGATCAGGGCACCGTCGTCGGCGAAATCGTGGTCGGAAGCCGGGTGACGGCCGAGACCACCACGACGAAGGGTGGCGTGGCGGCAAGCACGGCGGTTCGGGCCCTGGCGCGCAAGCTCAAGGTGGATTTATCACGGATTAACGGGACCGGCGTTGATGGCGAGATCACGCTGAAGGATGTGCGCGCGGCGGAGGCGGGTTCCGCCCCGGCGGCGGCCCCTGCCCCGGCCGTTATTCCCCCACGGCAACAGGACCAGGCGGTCAAAATCGGCCCGGTGGCGCGGGCGACGGCTCAGGCGCTGGGTATCGATGCCGGCGCGATCGCGGGCACCGGCCCCAAGGGGGTGATTTCGCGGCACGATGTGCTGGGAGCCGCGGCCCGTCTGCTGGGCGCGCGGCCGGCCGCCGCCATGGCGGCTCCGCTGGACGCCGGTGGGCCGGTCAGCTCCGGCAAGGGTGTCAAGGCCGCGCCGGCGATCCGCGCCCATGCCCGGCAAAAGGGCGTCGATATCAGCTCGATCTCGTCCAGCGGCTTTCTTGGCAACGTCACGATCGCCGATGTGGATCGGGCAATCGCGGGGGCGGGGCAGGCTCAGGCGTTCGTGCCTCTTCAAGCCTATCAAAGGCCGGAACGCAGCCGCGCGGTAACCGGGCAGCCGGAACGGATTGTCGGTCCGCGCCGGGTAATGGCGCAGGCCATGGCCAAGGCCCACGCCGAAATCGCGGCGACCACTATTTTTGACGAGGCGGAAATCAGCGGCTGGCCCCAGGGCACGGATATTACGTTGCGCATTATCCGCGCCATTGTCGCGGCCGCGATGGTCGAGCCGGCGTTGAATGCCTGGTTCAACGGGGAGAGAATGGAGCGAACGCTGCACTCCCACGTCAATCTCGGGGTTGCGGTGGATTCGCCCCACGGCTTGTTCGTGCCGGTGCTCAACAAAGTCGATGCGTGCGCGTCGGCCGAAATCCGCGCCGATCTCGATCGCCTGAGGGGGGCGATCGCCGACCAGTCGATCAAGACGACAGAAATGCAGGGCGCCACCCTTACGCTGTCGAATTACGGCATGATCGCCGGGCGTTTCGCAACGCCGATGGTGTCGCCGCCCGAGGTGGCGATCATTGGCATTGGCGGCCTTTATAGCCAACTCGCCCTGACCGAGCGCGGCATCGAGAAGGGGCGCTTTATTCCGGTCTCGTTGACTTTCGACCACCGGGCTTGCACCGGCGGTGACGCGGCGCGGTTCCTGGGCGGGTTGCTGAAGGACTTGTCGCTGCCCTACTGATCAACCAGGGGCGCCAAGTCGCCCAGGGCCTTGATGAGGGGTTGGAGTTGGCGCTGAAACGGCCGCCAGTTGCCACGACTGGTTCGGTAAATCGGTTTTCGGACCTGGGTCCAGCTATTGGTCCGCACCGGACGGACGGTGTTATGGAATTCGAGGCAGGCCGGATGCCAGCTCAATCCGCAAAAATCGAGCAGCTTGCGAGTCTCGGTCTCTTGTTCGGCGATCAGGTCTTCGTATTTAAGGGAATAGACGAAGTCCGGGAAAACCGCGCGCCAGTGGTCCATGAGATCGTGATAGAGCCGATAAAAAGCGCCCATATCCTCAAGGCCGCAATGATAGGCCTCGTCCCCGGGGAAATAGTTTTTCAGAATTGAGAAGCAAGTGTCCATGGGCGCGCGCGAGACATGAATCACGCGCGCGGTTGGCAACAGCCGCCGGATCAGGCCGATATGCTGAAAATTAGCGACATATTTATCGGTGACGTAAGGCGATCCGGGCGACAGGGCGCCGAGCTTGTCAAGATAAAGCCGGCCCAGGGCGCGCACTGCATCGTTAGTCAGGGACGGGATGCCGCCCGGAAAAGCGCGGCCGGTGAATCCCTGTGCCGCATTCACCACGTCTTCGTGGAAAAAGGTGATTTCGTCACCGCCGAACACCTCGGGGTGGCTGGCCAGGATCTGCTCGACCAGGGTCGTGCCGGAGCGCGGCATGCCGACGATGAAAATCGGGGTCGGAGAGCCGGCGAGGGCTTCTGACGATGGTCCCCCGATGTCCTGGTGGAAGATTTCCCGGATGCGACCGAACAACGTCTCATAATAACTTACCGGCCGCGTGACCTGACTCCGCTGGAGGCGGTTGGCTTCGAGAACATGGTCCATGAACTTTTCGGTGTTTCCCTGCCGTTCGTACACCTTGCCCAGCGCAAAATGCAGGTGCAGCCGATCCCCCGCGCTCAGGTCCGGTCTGGCGTCAAGCTGTTCCATGGTCTCGACCACCGGATCGTCAGGCGTCAGATTGGTGGCCAGGCTGAGCATCCGATAAGCCTCGCCACAATTGGGCTGACGGGCGAGGGCTTTGCGCAGGCAGTCTTCGGCCTCGCTGTTGCGGCCCTCCGTCAGCAGCGTTGTCGCCAGTTGCAGCGCCGCCTGAACCAGGCTCGGATCAATCTCAAGGGCGCGTTCAAAGGCCGCCGCCTCGCCGTCTTTTCTGGACTGGCGCAGCGCGATGCCCAGATTGACCCACACCATCGCCTGCTTTGGGTCTTCCGACAGCGAGCGGCGGATCAACTCGATCGACGCATCGACATGGCCGGTCGCGAACGCCACCTGACCCAGCATCTGCAGCGCGCCGGGATGATCGGGCCGGGCACGCAACACCGCGCGATAGATCTTCTCCGCCTCCGCCAGATGCCCGGCGCGATGCAGATCCCAGCCACGATCAAGTTCCCGGTCAAATGTTTCCATAAGAGCTGAAAGTGTTAGCTCGCGCGGCCCAAATGCCGGGCCAGGAATTTCTCCAGCGCCTTAAGCATCGTCAACCGCGCCTCCTTGGTGTCGAGACCGTGACCGCCGCCTTTGAGCTCGACATACTCATGCTTCTTGCGGGCCTTTTTAAGCTTCCTGGCCATCGCCCGTGACTGGTGGTAGGGCACTCTCCGGTCATCCTTGGCGTGGATCAGCAGAATCGGCGCCTTGATCTTGTCGACATGATAATAGGGCGAGGTGTCACGGTGCCTTTGGGCGTCCTCGTGACTGTCGCCGATAGTTTTGGCCCAGGCGCTGCCCCCGATATATCTCTTGTCATGCTTAATGAGGCCCGGCATATCGGCGACGCCGTTTATGCTTGCAGCGCAGCGGTACAGATCGGGTGTCTTGACCGCGCCCATGAGGGCGGCGTACCCGCCGTAGCTGGCGCCGACGATGCATACGCGATTCTTGTCGGCGACCCCTTCGGCGATCAGCCAGTTGACGCCGTCGGTCAGGTCGTCCTGCATCTCCAACCCCCAGTTTTTCCGGCCCGCCTCCTCGAACGCAGTGGTGTAGCCGTCCGAACCCCGGAAATTGGGCTGCAGCACCGCATAGCCGCGGCTGGCCAGGAATTGGGTCCAGTAATCGAAGTCGATATAATCCCGGGAATGCGGTCCGCCGTGGGGCATGATGACCAGCGGCAGGTTCCTGGCTTCCTTGCCTGTGGGAAGTGTGAGGTAGGCCGGGATATCCAGTCCGTCGCGCGCCTTGTAGGTGACCGCCTTCATGGGCGCCAGTTGCTTCGGGTCAAGGCCGTTATATCGAAGCGCCATCGGATGGAGCTTTTTTCCGGCCTCATCGAACGCGTAATACATGCCGGGTTCGGTATCGCTGGTTGAGAGCACGATGTGGAGGCTGTCATCCTCGGTACTGCTGACCACGCGATTATAGGTTCCGGGGATCGCCTTATCCAACACCCGCTGACGCTTCCTGCGCTTTTCATCGAAGTAGACGACATGCGGTCTGTCGTCGATATAGTAGACGCCAATGGGACGACGGGTCAGGGGGTCGTGCATCAAGTGCCCGGCGCTGTAATTGGGGTCGGAAAATATCGACTTCAGTTCTTCGTTGTTTATGAGATCGTATTTGACGATCGCATAAACACCGGATTCATTGATTTTCCACATGTATGCGTGGGCCGGGTTGGCGGCGAAGCTTATGACGCTCATGCCATTCTGGGAGGCCGTGCTCTGGGTGAAATCCTCCCATTTTCCGGTCACAGGGTTCCGGTACAGCATCTCGGTGCTGGAGCGGTTATACCCGCTCCCGAACCGCAATTCCCCCGCCTGGTCGGTGGTCCAGTTCTGAATGCCCCGGTAGTCGAGGCCCAATTCCCGGTAATCGCCGGTATTGATGTCGATCTTTCGAACTTCATATTCACCGTCCCGGTCTGAATCGAGCGAGAGCAGGATATGATTGGGGTCGTTCCACAGGAAGTCGATGATGTCGTCTTGTATCTGGGCATAGATTTCCTGCCCGCTCAGTCTTGAATTAGCGCGCTTTTTGACCTTCGGCTTCACGATATAGGCCATGCCCGACCCGTCCTTGTTTACCGCGATCAGCCGTGTTTCGACCGTCGGCACCGCCTGGCGCACGCCTTCGAATTTGATGCTGACGATCAAGCGGTCATTGTTGGCCCAGGCGAACCAGTCAATCTCCAGCTTATCCACCGGGGGAATGGCTGCGGTCTTCCCCTGGCCGTTCGAAGGCTGGATCACGACATGCCGCCGGCCGTTGATGGACCGGATCATCGCCAGATATTTACCGTCGGGCGAAAACGCAGGGGCCGACACTTGTGGAAGCTGCGCGAATGCCTCCACCGGAATGGTGGCGGAATTCGCCGGTTGCGAAAATGCGCCAACGCCCAAGACGACCCAGCCAAGAGCCGCGATTGCTAAAAGGCGCCGCGCACGCGCGGCGTTCGTTGACATTGTCATGTCCCTGCCCCCCTGATTTAACGTTGTTGGATTTTGCAATCCGCGGCAGCAGACGTCAAGAACACCTTGTGCCGTCAATTCAGCAAACGTTTACCGATGACCCTGACTTGTTGCACCGGGTCGTGTTTTGCGTGGGGGTGGTGGGGACGATGGGGCGGGGGGGGATGCAGCGGCGGGGGGGCCACGGCCTGATGATTCAGCCGCTTCAGATGAATGGCGGCAAGGGCCCCTGCTGCCCTTGCCGCCAAACCAACCATGTCATTATACGGTCATCGAACGATGACCTTGACTCATCGCCGATTCCTTGACTAGGAGATCGGCGGCAATCCATTTCGCTTGAACATGTAGTTCAGTCCCTCGGTTACGATGGAGGTGACTGTTCGGCCATTTTGAGCGGCCATGACCTTAAGTTGACGGTGGGCGTCGGGGTCAAGTCTGAATGTCAACGCCTTTGACTCGGATTGATCATCCCGGCTGATCCGGGGTTTGCGCCGCAGGTTTGCAGTCATTGGTTTGGTTTCCTCAATTTGCGGCGGAAGAACCTCGCTCCAGGACTTTCTTCCGCAACTTATAGGAGCTGCCCCACAACTCCACTGCCGTTGCCCGTATCGGCGTTAGTAATCGATTGCAAGGGTCGGCAAGTAAAATTTTCCTGCCTTGTTACCGCCCTTGTTACCGCAACGATCAGTTCGTCGTTGTTTTGATCGGCTTGCAACGATCAGCTGACGCCCTCTACGCGCTGGCGTTACTTGTAACAATAAAGCAGCAATGACTGCAATCAGGGTAAACCATGATATGTCTGCGCAATTGCCCCCAAAACACGCGCATATCACGAAAATGTTACCGCATATCCTGTTGTTTCTTATGCCTGCGCGGAAAATTTTCCTTGATCGGACGCAATGAAAGGACCGCGGTGCGGGCTGTCCCTTACGCTTGGTAAAGCGGACCTTTTCTGATTAGATTACGCGGACGCCGCATGCGATTCTCATGTCCGGTTGGGGAGAGGTCTAGTGCTCACTCTGTCTTCGGCTCTGGTGCGAGCCGTGAATCTGTTCGGCGCGCGTACCGCGATTGTCGATGACGAAGGAACCTGTAACTGGCGCGAATTCGTGGATCGAGTGGCGCGCGCCGCCACGGTGTTGCAGGATCTAGGTGTGCGCCGGGGCGACCGGTTCGCGATTCTTTCGCGCAACACTTTCCGGCACGCCGAGTTGATGCATGCGGGCTATTGGATGGGCGCTATTCCCGTGCCTGTGAACATTCGCCTGGCCGCGCCCGAAATCCGCTACATCCTGGACGATGCCGAATGCAAAATGCTGGCGGTTGAGGACGAGCTCTGGCGCCAGGCGCAGGCCGCCGAACTCACGCCCTGGAGGAACCGGCGGCTCCATGTTTCGGCCCGGGATGCCTCGAATACGGGCGGGGAGGCCGACAGCCCGAACTATGAGGCGCTTCTGGCAAATGCGTCACCCGCGCCGCGCCATGACTGTGCCGAGGATGACGATGCGGTTCTGCTTTACACCGGGGGCACCACCGGGCGTTCCAAGGGCGTTCGGCTGAGCCACAAGAATGTCATTGCCAACGGCATGCAGATGGCGGTCGCGTTCGAGGCCAGGGCGGACGATATCTTTCTCCATATTCCGCCGATGTTTCATTCGGCCGATTTGCTGGGCACCGCTTTTACCCTGGTCGGCGGCGCCCATGCCTATTTGCCGCAATTCTCGGGTCAGGCCACGCTCGCCGCCATTGAGCGCCATGGCGTCACCGTGTCGATGCTGGCGCCGACCATGATCATCATGACGCTGCAGGAGGACAATATCGGCGACTTTGATTTGTCGAGTTTCCGCACGCTGTTTTATGGTTCGTCGCCCATGGCTGTTGAGTGGATACGTTCGGCGATGGAGGCGTTTCCCGGCGCGGGCGTTCAACAGGGTTATGGACTGACCGAGACCTCGCCGATTTTGACCACGCTCGATCCCGATGTTCACAGGCGGGCGCTCGCGAGCGGCGATTATGATATTCTCAAGGCGGCGGGCCGGCCGCTGATCGGTGTCGATCTTTGCATCATTGACGAGGATGGCAACGAGGTTCCGGTCGGGGAGGTCGGCGAAGTTGTGATTCGCGGCCCCAATGTCACAAAGGGATATCTCAATCGTCCCGATGACAACGCCAGGGCGTTTCGCGATGGCTGGTTTCATACCGGAGATGTGGGCCGGGTCGATGGAGAAGGCTATCTGTATCTCATGGACCGCAAGAAGGACATGATCATCACGGGCGGTGAGAATGTCTATTCTTCCGAGGTCGAGGCGGTGCTCTATCAACATGACAACGTTTTCGAGGCCGCGGTGGTAGGCGTGCCGGACGAAAGATATGGCGAAGCGCTGTTCGCGGTCATCGTGCCGGCGCCGGGCACGACCCTGACCGAGGAGGAGATAATCGAGCACTGCCGGGGGCGGATCGGCGGTTATAAAATTCCGCGACGCATGGCGTTCGTCAAGGAATTGCCCAAGAGCGCCCTGGGCAAGATACTCAAAACCGAACTCCGGCGCATATATAGTGAACAGAAACAGGGAATCGGCCAATGAAAGACAGTTTAAGCGCGGGCATCGACACCACCCGGAAATTTGTCGTCGATGCGCGGCGCACCATCGGCTTCATGGGAGAGGGCGCCAAGGTCTATGCCACGCCGGCTCTGGTCGCCGATATCGAGCAGACCTGCCGGGACATGGTGCTTCCGCATCTCGATGACGGCGAGGACACCGTCGGCACCCGTGTCGAAATTGATCATCTGGCGGCCACCCTGGAAGGCATGACGGTGGAGATTTCGGCGACGGTCACCAGCGTCGATGGTCGCGGCGTGAGCTTCGAGATCACCGCCCGTGATCCGCTGGACAAGATTTGCCGCTGCAAGCACAACCGGTTTGTGGTCGATGTCGGCAAGACCAAGGAGCGTCTTTTGGCCAAGGCGGCGAAGGCCGCGGGAAACTGATCGCGAATGGCCCAGAGTGAAAAAAAGAAGCTTCCGGTTTACTGCTACCAGTGCGTCGCCGGTCCCGACCTGATGAAGGTCGAGGTCGAGGATGGCGTCGCCACCCGGGTCGAATCCAATTATGACGCCTGCGGCAGCCATCCGGGCGGCGGCCGGGTGTGCGTGAAAGCCTACGGCCTGATCCAGAAAACCTACAATCCCAACCGCGTCAAGCGGCCCATGAAGCGCACCAATCCCAAAAAAGGGCGGGAGCACGATCCGGGCTTCGTGGAAATCTCGTGGGACGAGGCGCTTGATCTCGTCGCGGCGAAGATGAAAAAGATCCGCGCCAAGGGGCTGGTTGACGAATCCGGCTTTCCCCGGCTCGCGGTAAGTTTCGGGGGCGGGGGGACGCCCACTCAATATATGGGCAGCTTCCCGGCTTTTCTGTCGGCCTGGGGCAAGATCGATATGGGCTTCGGCGCCGGCCAGGGGGTCAAGTGCTATCACTCGGAACATCTGTATGGCGAGATGTGGCACCGTGCCTTCATTGTCTCGCCCGACACCCCTTATTGTAATTACGTAATCAACTGCGGCAACAATGCCGAGGCGTCCAGTGGCGTCGCCGGAATCTGGCGTGAGGCCGACGCCCGGGTCCGGGGCATGAAACGGGTCCAGATCGAGCCGCATCTGTCGATCACCGGCGCGCTGTCGGCGGAATGGCTGCCGATCAAGCCGAAGACCGATACGGCCTTTCTCTATGCCCTGATTCACCGGATCGTTCATGAGCGCGGCTGGCGCAAGGTCTGCGACCTCGAATATCTGAAGACGATGTCGAATTCGCCTTATCTGGTCGGCCCCAACGGCTATTTCCTGCGCGATCGGGAGACGGAGAAGCCGCTGATCTGGGATCTGGCCGATGGCAAGGCCAAGCCGTTCGATGCCGCCATCAAGGACGCCGCCCTCGATGGCGCCTACAAGGTTTCGGGTTTCGAAGATGGTCCCGACGATGACCGCTGGGATCATGTCGACGTCGAGGTGCGGCCGTCGTTTCAGTTGACGCTCGATCATATGAAGCCGTTCAACGCGGACTGGGCCGAGGGCGAGTGCGACGTGCCGGCCGAGCGCATCCGCCAGGTGGCCGACGAGTATCTGGCCGCCGCCGCAATCGGCGAGACTATTGAGATCGAAGGCCGCGAGCTGCCGTTCCGGCCGGTCACAGTCATGCTGGGCAAGAGTGTGAACAACGGCTGGGGCGGCTATCAGACCTGTTGGGCGCGCACCTTGCTAGCGGTGTTGGTTGGCGCACTGGAAGTGCCGGGCGGCATGCTGGGCACGGCGGTCAAGCTCAATCGTCCCGCCGACAGCCGGCAAAAGACCGTCAGGCCCAGCCGCGACGGTTTTCTGGCCTTCCCGTTTAACGAGACCACCAGGGAGGGCTGGCAAGCCAAGCCCGATATCCGCAATGCCTTCAAAACCCTGGTGCCGCTGGTCGGTAACTCACCGTGGTCGCCGGCCTTGGGCCCGGCCCATTTGCCATGGCTGTTTCAAAAGAAGCAACCGGACAACTGGCCCAAGGAAACCAAGCCGGAGATGTGGATATGCTATCGGACCAATCCGGCGATTTCGTCATGGAACGCGCCCGAGGTCGCCGAGCGGGTGGCCGAATTCCCGTTTACGGTGGCCTTCGCCTATACCCGTGACGAAACCAATCACATGGCCGATATATTGCTTCCCGAGGCCACGGACCTTGAAAGCCTGCAGTTGATCCGGATCGGTTCGACCAAGTTCATCCAGCAATTCTGGAAGCATCAGGGCTGGGCGGTGCGCCAGCCGGTGGTGGACCCGGTGGTCGATGCCAGGGACATGACCGATATCGCGACCGAGCTTGCGTCCCGCGTCGGCCTGTTGGAGGGATATAACGCCGCGATAAACAGGGGCGCCGCCGGGATCAAGCTGAAAAACGACCATTACGACTACAGTATCGATATAAGCGTCTCCCATGGCCGTGACGCGATTTGGGAAGCCGTGGCCAAGGCCGCGAGCCACGATCTTTCGGACGGCGAAGAGGTCCACGGTATCGACTGGTTCAAGGAAAAAGGCTTCATGTTGCGGCCGTTCCCCCAGCTTGACTGGTATCTCTATCCGGCCATGAAGGACAAGGGCATGCGATTCGAGTTGCCCTATCAGGAACGGGTGATGCGTCACGGCACGCAGCTCGCCCGGCGACTTCACGAGATTGGAGTCGAGTGGTGGGACCAGCAACTGACCGAATATGAGGCGCTACCGAGCTACCACCGCTTTCCCGATATCTGGGCCAATTTCGCCAGGGAAGTGGGCCGCGATCCGGACGAATTTCCGCTCTGGGCCTTGACCGCGCGCAGCATGCAGTATTCCTGGGGGTCCAATGTCGGCATCCCGATGATCAACGAAGTGGCCCGGAACATCGCCGGCCATAAGGGCGTGATCATGAACCGGGGCATGGCCCACGCCCAAGGTATTAAGGACGGCGACCCGGTCGAGATCGAATCCGCCACCGGCATAACCAGGGGCAACGCCGTGCTGCGGGAGGGCATTCGCCCCGACACGATGGTTATGATCGGCCAGTTCGACCACTGGGTGACGCCGGTCGCCAAGGATCTTAATCTGCCCAGCCTCAACTCCGTCTCCGCGCTGTCGCTGTCGCTGACCGACGCCACCGGAAGCGGTTCCGACATCGTGCGGGTCAAGGTGCGCAAGGTTGAGGGCGCGGGGGCCAAGTCATGAAGGCTGACGTCCAGGTGAAAACCGTGACCGAAAGCAGTGCCGAGCGTTACGGCATGGTGATCGACCTGAACCGCTGCGTCGGCTGCCAGACCTGCACCATCGCCTGCAAGCACGCCAACGATACGCCGCCCGGGGTTCAGTGGCGTCGGGTGCTCGATGTCGAGACCGGAACCTTTCCCGATGTGGAGCGGCTGTTCCTGGTGACCGGCTGTCAGCATTGCGCCGAACCGCCCTGCGTTCCGGTCTGTCCCTCGGGCGCCACCAGACAGCGCGCCGACGGGCTGGTGACCATGGACTATGATTTGTGCATCGGCTGCGCCTCGTGCGCGGTGGCATGCCCCTATCAGGCCCGGACCATCGTTCATGACAAGGCGTGGTTTTATGGACAGGAAACCGCCCAGGAAACCGCCGTCGCCCACGATGACCGGCTTGGTGTCGCTCAGAAATGCACGTTCTGCGTCGGCCGGGTCGACGAGGCCAGGGAAAAGGGCCTGACCCCCGGCGTCGACCTCGACGTCACTCCGGCCTGCTCGGCATCCTGTATCGCCCAGGCGATTTCGTTCGGCGATTTCAATGATCCCGACAGCAACGTCTCAAGGCAGGTGGCCGATAATCCCAGTTTCCAGATGCACGCCGAGCTCGGCACCGATCCACAGATTAAGTATCTCTACGAGGCGCCCGCGATCCCGGGGCGCGAGCCACTGCCGGACGATGCCGACGATGAGCATATGAGCGATCCGTCCAACCCGCTGGTCGGCGAGCGTCAGACATTCTGGGATTTCCGGGCGGCGATGAATTTCGTCATGGGCGGGATGAGCGCCGGCCTTGCGGTGACGGCCTATTTCGCCCATTTGTGGGCGGGGCTTTCGGAGCAGGCCTTGATCGCCATTTATGGAGCCGCCGGCGCCGCCATGGCGATCGGTCTGTTTTTCGTGTTCCTGAAAATCGGCCGTAAGGCTCGCTTCCTGTATGTACTTTTGCGCCCGCAGTCGTCGTGGATGACCCGGGAGACTTATGCGGTGGCGGTGTTTTATCCGGCGCTTGGGGCCGAGTTGCTGTGGCCAGGGGCCGCGCTCCACGGGATTGCCGCCCTGGCCGCTGCCGTTTTTCTGTTCTGCCAGGCCCGTATTCTGTACGCCAGCAAGGGGATCCCGGCCTGGCGGGTGTCGCTGATGCCGTGGATGCTGATCGCAACCGGCCTGTTGGAAGGAACCGGCGTGCTGGCCGCCGTGGGACTGCTGGCTCCCCAAGCCGGCCACTCAGCTGCGGCTATTGCCGCCGCCGGAATCCTGCTGATCGCGGTCAATGCCGGCTTGTGGCACTTCTATCGGACCATGGCCAGGGATTGGGGCATCGGGCCCCTGTCGCGGCGCGACATCCGGCGCATCACGCCTGCCCTGCATCTGGGCGGCCACCTTCTGCCGGCGGTTTTGTTCCTGGGGGCGCTGGGTCTGGATTTGGGCTCGGTCGGAACGCATTTGGCCATGGCCGCCGCCGGGGTTGCGGCGGTAATCGGGGGGGCGCTGTGGAAATTCACCGTGATCACCCGGGCGTGCCACCAGCAGGGGTTCGCCCTGGCCAAATTTCCCCAAAGAGGCTCCGGCACCCGAGCGGCGCCGGCGCTCAAACCCTTGAACGCGGATTGACTGGGCTCGGCTCCCCGTTATCCTCGTCCGTTTCTTGTAATTACCGATAACCTGGGTGGGGTAGGAAATGAAATTTCTCAAGGCGATCGCGATCCTCGTTGTGCTCGGCGGGACTTACTGGGGGGCTCAGATATATCGGTCCGCGACGGCTGAGGCCGTCGTCCCGCTTGGGCCTTTACCCAAGGACGTAACACCGACCCATTACGATCTCGCGCTCACAATCGTTCCCGATCAGGAACGATTTTCCGGCGCCGTTCGCATCGCGGTCGAGGTTCTGAAACCGACCGACCTGATCTGGCTGCACGGCGATGAAATCGACGTCGCGGAAGCGGCGGTGGTTGATGACGCGGGCGAGCGGATCGCGATCACCTACAGCCAGGCTGACCCTACGGGCGTGGCCCGTCTCGATCTGGAGCGTACAATTGCCGCCGGTCCGGCGACGCTGGAATTCAGATTTTCAGCGCCATTCAATACCCGGCTCGAAGGGCTTTACCGGGTCGATGAAGGGGGGAATTCCTACGCTTTTACCCAGATGCAAGCCACATCGGCGCGGCTCGCTTTTCCCGGATTTGACGAACCGGCGTTTAAAGTTCCGTTCGATGTGACACTCACCGTGCCGGTCGGCCAGACCGCGATCGCCAATACGCCGGTGGCCGAGGAAACCCGGCTCGGCAACGGCCTGAAACAGGTTCGGTTCGCGACCTCCCGGCCGATGCCGACGGAACTTCTGGCCTGGGCGGTCGGTGAGCTGGATGTCGTCGAATGGCAGCCGCTTCCCGCCACCGGGTTGCGCGACCATGAGGTTCCGTTGCGCGGCATCACGGCCAAGGGCAAGGGCGGCAAAATCCGCTATGCGCTCGAAAACACCAACGCCATCGTGAATACACTGGAGGATTATTTCGGCATTCCCTATCCCTACGCCAAGCTCGACATCATTGCGGTTCCCGATTTCGCGGCCGGCGCGATGGAGAATATCGGCGCCATTACCTACCGCGAGCAATTGGTCCTGTTCGAGGAGCAGGCTTCGCTTGGGCAGCGGCGCAGATATGCCGGTGTCCATGCCCATGAACTGGCCCACCAATGGTTCGGCGATCTGGTCACGCCCAAATGGTGGAACGACATCTGGCTTAACGAGGCGTTCGCGACCTGGATGGCCGCCCGGGCAACCCACGCCTGGCAACCGGAACAGCAATTCGATCGGGCCTTCCGCCGCAGCGTGCTGGGCGTCATGGCTCAGGACAGCCTGCAAAGCACCCGGCAAGTGCGCCAGCCGGTGGAAAACAACCACGGCATCGCCAGTGCTTTTGACGGGATCACTTATCGCAAGGGCGGCGGCGTCATCGCCATGTTCGAGCGCTATCTCGGGGCGGAGAAATTCCGCGCCGGCGTTCACCATCACATGAGCCGGTTCGCCCATAATACCGCGACGTCCAAGGATTTCATGGAGTCACTGGCTCAGGGTTCCGGCGATGAAAGCGTGGTCGCCGCGTTTTCGTCGTTCCTCGATCAGCCGGGCCTGCCGATGGTCAAGGCCAAACTGTCTTGCGGCGCGGATGGCGCGGCTTCGGTCAGCCTCAAGCAATCGCGCTATTTGCGGCTGGGCTCCAGGCCAGCGGGCGAGCAGCAATGGCAGATCCCGGTCTGCCTGGCTTATGAGGCCGACGGCGCGCACCACCAGCAATGCGTATTGCTCAAGGACGGTGAACAGACCGTTTCGCTGGAGACGCCGGCTTGCCCATCGTCGCTGCTGCCAAACGCCGACGGCGCCGGCTATTACCGCTGGTCGCTCGATGATGAGGGCTGGGCGGCGTTGCTCGGCTCGCTCGATCGCTATAGCGCCACCGAGGCGCTCTCGGCGGCCGACAGCCTCAAGGCGGCGGTTCAGGCCGGGGACATCGATGCCGGTTTATATCTCGACCTCGCCAGGAATTTCGCGTCATCCAAGAATTGGGATGTGGCGGTCGCGCCGATGGGCATGTTGCGTTTCATCGGCGAATATATGACCGCGAGCGAAAACGAGGCCGACTTGCTCGACCTCTACCGGTCGCTTTATCAGCCCAAGCTTGAACGGCTCGGCCTGACCCCCGACAGCGCCTTCGACAAGCAGGATCCGATCGCGGCGGCGCTGTTGCGGTCGACGGTGGTTGATTTCCTGGCCTTCGACGCCAAACTCCCCGGCCTTCGCGCGGAACTCGCCGGGTTGGGGGCCGCCTATGTCGGATTTGAGGGGGATGGCAATATCCATCCCGATGTGATCATTCCTGATCTGGTCGGCATCGCATTGGCGGTCGCGACGCAGGAAAAAGGCGAGCCCTTTGTTGACGCCTTGATCGCGGCGATCAAGAACTCCAGCGACGCCATTTTCCGCCAGCGGGCCGTGGTCGCAATCAGCAAAGTTGTCGATCCGGCGGCGGCCGCCAAGGTGCGCGCCCTGATGCTGTCGCCCGATATCCGCGACAATGAGGCCATCGTCATCTTTTTCGTCCAAAGCGGCATCGCCGAAAACCGCGACGCCTTGTGGGCCTGGACCCAGGAGAATTTCAACGCCGTGCTCGACCGGGTTCCCGCCTGGCGTCAGGGTGGATTGGCCAATGTGGGCAGCGGCTTCTGCAGTGCCGGGAAACGGGCGGAAATCAATGGCTTCTTCGCACCCAGGGCCGACGATCTCGAAGGCGGGCCGCGGGCTTTGGCGCAAACGCTCGAGCAGATCGAACTCTGTACCGCGCTGGTCGATCGCCAGCGCGGCGCGGTGGCCGGATATTTCGCCAGCCACTGAGGCTGAGCGTTCGGCAAAAAAGAACGGGCCCCGGCATTGCCAGGGCCCGCTTCGATTCAAGGCCCGATATCGGGTTACCAGATTTTTACCCGGTCGTCCTCGTTCCGGACCATCTTGTCGCCGGGCTTGCAATTAAAGGCCTCATGGAAGGCCTCCATATTGCTAAGCGGGCCGTTGCCGCGGAACCTGGGCGGCGAATGCGGGTCGGTCTTGACCCGCAGCCGGATCGCTTCGTCGCGATAGTTGGCCCGCCAGGCCTGGGACCAGGCCAGGAAGAACCGCTGATTCTGGGTCAGGCCGTCGATCATCGGATCCGCCTTGCCCTCGCGCGCCATCCGCAGGGCCGCGTAGGCCATCGTCAGGCCGCCCAGATCGCCGATATTTTCGCCCAGCGTCAGCTTGCCGTTGACATGGAGATCGTCGATCGCGACATAGCCGTCAAACTGCGCGACCAGCTTGTCGGTGCGTTCCTCGAAGCGCCTGCGATCCTCATCGGTCCACCAGTTCCTGAGATTGCCGTCGCCGTCGAATTTCGAACCCTTGTCGTCGAAACCGTGCAGGAACTCGTGACCGATTACGCCGCCCATGGCGCCGTAATTGACCGCGTCATCGATCTCGCCGTCGAAGAACGGCGGTTGCATGATGCCGGCCGGGAACACGATCTCGTTTTTAACCGGATTGTAATAGGCATTCACCATGTGCGGGTACATGCCCCATTCGTGCTTGTCGATTGGCTGGCCGATCTTGTTGAGCTGACGGCGGGTTTCAAAAGCGATGCCGCGCCGGACATTATCGACGTAGAGACCCCTTTCCACGTCATAGGCCGAGTAATCGCGCCAGACATCCGGGTAGCCGATCTTCGGTGTGAAGGTGGCGAGTTTCCTTAGCGCCCGCTTCTTGGTTTCCTCACCCATCCAGTCGAGTTTCTCGATGCGCATCCTGGTGGCCGCGCGCAGATTTTCGATCATCTCCATGGCCCGCGCCTTGGTGGCGGGCGGGAAAGCCGTTTCCACATAAAGCTGGCCCAGCGCCTCGCCAAGCACCATGTTGGTGGTTCGCAGGGCGCGTTTCCAGCGCGGCAGAAGTTCCTGCTGGCCACCCAGGGTTTTCGAATAGAAATCGAAATTCTCGTCGACGAAAGCGGAACTCAGATAGGGCGCGACCGCTGAAACCATATGCCAGCGCAAATAGGTCTTCCAGTCATCGACAGAATATTCCAGCAGCAGTTGGTCGACTTCATTGAAGAATGGTTTGGTCGCAATCGAGAACTCCGCGAGCCCCTCAAGGCCCAAACCGTCGAGGAACGCCCGCCACGAGAAATGCGGCGTCATTTCCTTGGTGGCCGCCTCGGGCGTGGTCAGATGATACTGGCTCTCCGGGTCCCGCCGCTCCACCCGGGTCAGGGATTTTTCGGCGAGGCGGGTCTCGATCGCCATGATGGTCTTGGCGTTCTCGGCCGCCCGCTCGCGCGAATCACCCAACAACGTCAGCATGTTGGCGACGTGGGCGACATATTTCTCCCGCAGATTCCTCGAATCGTCGTCGTCCTTGAGATAATAATCCCGGTCCGGCATCCCGAGGCCACCTTGCGACAGGTAAACCAGATAGCGTGTGCTGTCCTTGAGATCCTCGAAGACGGACACGTCGAACAACAGGTTGAACCCTTCGGCCTGATAGGCGGTAATGAATTTGGCGAGATCGTCGACGCTGGCAATAGCGTCGATGCGTGCCATATCGCCGTCCAGCGGCTGTGCGCCGGCCGCCTCGGTCGCCGCTTCATCCATGGCACTGGCGAAAAAGTCGCCTATTTTCTGAGCGTTGCTTCCGGGCTCCGCGGCATCGTTGGCGGCGGCCGTTTCGAGTATGTCCTTAACCGTGGCCTCATTGCGGTCGTTGACCTCGTTGAACATCGTCCAACGCTGGTAGGCCGCGGGGATCGGGTTGTTCTCGAGCCACGTGCCGTTGGAATACTGGTAGAAATCGTCACAGGCTTTTACCGATGTGTCGAAATTCGCCAGATCGATGCCATGCACGTTGGACTTGCGCTCCTCCGTCGCGGTCGTATCGGCGTCCTTGTCCGAGCATGCCCCGACCAAAGCAACCAACGCCATCGCCGGCGTCAGGCAGGCTGACCGA